>JAEZCG010000059.1 GCA_023430065.1 Pseudomonadota bacterium
CGGAACCGGTGCCGCCGGGGCCGGTGCGGGAGGCGCGGGTGCGGACGGATCCGGTGCCGCTGGCCTCGCCGCGGGAGACGCCGGTGCGGGTGGAACCGGCGCGGACGGAACCGGTGCCGGCGGGGCCGGTGCGGGAGGGACCGGTGCCGCTGGGGTCGGCGCGGGTGACGCCGTCGGTGCGGACGGGATGGGCGCAGACGGACTGGCGGCCGGAGGCGCTGCCGCCGGGGATGCCTCGGCTTCGGGTGGCGAGGACGCCGACGCGGTCGGCATGATCGAGGCACCCGGCAAGAGCGTGCGCGTGGACGAGGAGGTCAGTGCGCAGACCCTCGGCGGCATGCTGCCGCTGTCGGTGGGCGTGGACGAGGAAGGTCAGTTCGATTTCGATCAGGCGGTGGTGCGCGACGATGTGAGGACGGTGCTCGACGAGCTGGCGCTGCGTCTGCACGAGGCCGAGTGGGACCGCCTGGACGTCATCGGCTACACCGACCGGCTCGGGACGCCCGAGTACAACCAGCAGCTGTCCGAGCGCCGGGCTTGGGCGGTCGCCCGCTACCTGGTCGACCAGGGCATTCCGTTGAGCAAGCTGAGGGTCGAGGGGCGCGGCGAGCGCAACTCGGTGGTGGCCGAGGGCGAATGCGAGAACATGGGGCATAGCGAACTGATCGCGTGCCTGCAGAAGGATCGCCGCGTCGAACTCGAGGCGACGATCCGCCGCACGCAGGCGAGAATCGAATAGACACGCGCGATGCGCACGGCAAGAGGGCCGCTCGGCCCTCTTTTTTTTCGTGCTAGCCTTCGCGCATGGTCACTGATCCGGCATCCGGCGGCGACGCCGAACTGCTGCGTCGACTGCGTGCGGCGCGCGTCATTCCCGTGCTCCGACTCGCGCAGCGGGAGAGCGCGGCGCGCGCGCTCGATCTGCTGATCGAAGCAGGCTACCCGACCATCGAATTGACGCTCACGACGCCCGGTGCGATCGCGCTCCTGGCCGATCTGCGCCGCCGCGCGGCGCCGGGATTCCTGATCGGCGCAGGCACGGTACTCGACCTCGACCGTGCGCGCGCCTGCCTCGACGTCGGCGTCGACTATCTGGTCTCGCCATGCCTGGTGCCGGAGCTGTGCGAAGTGTCCCGCGCAGCCGGTGCGGCGGCGCTGGTGGGCGCATTCACGCCGAGCGAGGTGCTGACGGCCTGGCGGAGCGGCGCGGCGGCAGTGAAGGTCTTCCCGGCATCGAGCGGTGGCCCGTCCCACCTCGCCGCCCTGCACGCGGTGTTTCCCGACATCCCGCTGTGTCCGACCGGCGGCGTATCGCTCGTCAACATGGCGGACTACTTCAAGGCAGGGGCTGCCTTCGTCGGCGTCGGCAACAACGTCATCGACCAGGCGTCGCTGGCGGCGGGCCACGACGCGCAAGTCGTCCGTCATGCCCGTGCCTTTCTCGAATTGGCCGCCGGGCTTGCGTGAGCGCGCCGGAGCCCACAGCGTTCGATCCGACTTCGGTCGACATTCTCTCGCTGGGCGAGCCGCTGTACGAGTTCAGCGCGTTGCCGGACCGTTCGGGCTACTGGCTGCAGGGATTTGGCGGCGACACCATGAACTGCGCGATCGCCGCCGCCCGCCAGGGTGCGCGGGTCGGCTACCTGACGCGCATCGGCGCGGACGCGTTCGGTGAGGATCTGCTGCGGCTCTGGCGCGCCGAGCGTGTGGATGTCGCCGGGGTGGAAATCGACGCCCAGGCTCACACCGGCGTCTACTTCGTCCGCCACGGTCCGCAAGGCCACACCTTCAGCTACCTGCGTGCCGGCTCGGCCGCCAGCCGCCTGTCGCCGGACAACGTGCCGCTCGCGCGGGTGCGTGCGGCGCGCTACTTTCACACCTCGGGGATCACGCAGGCGATCAGCAGCAGCGCGTGCGACGCAGCCTTCGTCGCCATGCAGGCAGCGCGGGAGGCGGGCGTGCAGGTCGTGTACGACGCGAATCTGCGGCTGCGCCTATGGCCCGTTGCACGCGCGCGCGCGGTCATCGCTGCGGCGCTGGCGATGAGCGACGTATTCCTGCTCAGCAGCGACGAGGCGCAGACGCTGGCCGAACAGACGCAGCCCGAGCGCATCCTCGACTGGTGCCGGCAGCGGGGCGCCCGGCGGGTCGCGCTCAAGCTCGGTAAGGATGGTGTCATCGGATGGGATGGCGAGCGGCACGCGCACGTTCCGGCGCATCGCGTGGCGTCGGTGGACGCGACGGGCGCAGGAGACTGCTTTGCCGGCGCGCTGATGGCACGCCTGGCCGCAGGCGACGACTTCTGGCGTGCGGTGCGCTACGCCAACGCCGCGGCGGCGCTCACGACCACCGGATACGGCGCCGTGGCGCCGTTGCCCACGCCCGACGCGGTGGAACGACTGCTCGCGGAGACGTGACGCCTGGCGCGGGATCCAGGGGCTGCGATCAGCACATCACGCAGGTCTTCTTGCACGCCACCGGGGCATCTTCCAGCGGATTCCACTTCTCCGGCGCGTACTCGTACGGGCACGCTGCGATGCGCGGCCGGCCGCTGCCCTCGGCCTGGTAGGCCGGCAGCGACTCGACCTCGCCGGGCCCCAGCGTCACCACGTCGGTGATCTCGGCCGTGCACGGCCGCGAACTGGACGGGCTGTCGATGCAGTAGCTGAAGTTGACGCGGTCGCTGCATACGTTGGAGATGGTCGCGCTGCCGTCGGGCCTCGCCATGAAATGCAGGCAGCCCGATACGTCGGCGCCGATGGCGCTCCCCTGCAGAGTGAATACACCCGCGGCGCAGAGCGCGACGAATTCCCGGCGCAGCGTCATGGCCGCCATGCTCACGCGAAGGGGTTCATGCCCTTCTGCACACCGGGGCGCGCCCCCATCCTCGCCCCCCACGCATGCAGCGCGGCGAAGCCGCCGGCGGCGTCGATCAACGCCTTGCGGGCGAAGTAATTGGGATAGATCATGAAGTCGGCGACCGACAGTTCGCCCGCGATGAACTCGTTGCCCTTGGCGAGCTGCGCGTCGCACACCGACAGGTACTTCAGGAAGCGTTTGCGGAAGTGCTCGGTGATCGCCTCGTTCTTCTCCGGCGCCACCACCTCGAGCTGAAAGATCGCACCGCTCGCTGCTGCGACGTCGGTGGCGCCGAGCATGAACCACCGCAGCACGGCAGCCCGGGCAGCAGGGTCCTTAGGCAGGAACCTGCCCGACTTCTCCGCCGCATACAGGATGATGGCTCCCGACTGGGCAAGCGTGACTTCGCCGCCTGGGGCATCGTGATCGACCATCACCGGGATCTGCCCGGCGGGATTCATGGCGAGGAAGGCGTCGGTGCGCTGTTCGCCCTTGACCAGGTCGACTTTGTGCGCACGGTACTCAAGGCCGCATTCGGCCAGTGCCACGGCCGCGCGAAAACCGTTCGCGGTGCCGGCGAGATACAGATCGATCAAGGCTGTCTCCTCCGATGAATGGTGGTCCGGATTATAGATCGCCGGCCCGATGCAGCACGACATGCGCGTCCCGGGCATCTCGTGGTTCATGACGATCGCAAGGGCAATGCATTCGGGGTGCCCCTTGGTCACGCGCCTCAGGGCCGCTCACCGTAAGCGCCTGGCGGGAGTGGTAGTCTTGCGGGCCTGATGACCCGCACACCGCCTCGTTTCGTCTCGCTGCCCGCCGGGGCCGGCTTGGCATGAACGTCCTGCACGTCGAGGCAGGCCGTAATCTGTACGGCGGGGCCCAGCAGGTGCTCTATCTCCTGGAAGGCCTGCACGTGCGGGGCGTGCGCAACGTGCTGGCCTGTCCGCGCGGCTGCGCGCTCGCCCGCGCTGCGGCGCCGTTCGCGCGCGTGTACGAGGTGCCGATGTGGGGCGACATGGACGTGCTCATGGCGCTACGCCTGTACCGCCTCATGCGGCGCGAGCGCCCCGATATCGTGCACCTGCACAGCCGCATCGGTGCCGATGTCATGGGCGGTATCGCCGCCCGCCTGGCCGGGCTTCCCGTGGTGTATTCCCGGCGCCAGGACAACCCGGAGCCGGCTTGGTCGGTGCGCCTGAAATACCGCTTGCACGACCGGGTGATCGCGATCTCGGACGGGATCGCGCGGGTGAAGCTGGCCGAAGGCCTGTCGCCGCAGCGGCTGCGGGTGGTGCGTAGCGTCGTGGACGCGCGGCCCTATCGCGGCGTTCCGGAGCGGGCGTGGTTTCGCAAAGAGTTCGGCCTGCCCGAGGGCGCGCACGTGCTCGCCGTGGTGGCGCAACTGATCGAGCGAAAAGGCCATCTCGTGCTCCTGGATGCGCTGCCGCCGCTGCTGGAGGAGTTCCCCGCACTGCACGTGCTCTTCTTCGGCAAGGGACCGCTCGACGCGCGCCTGCGCGAAGCGATCCGCGACGGCGGGATGGAGGGTCGCGTCAGGCTGGCCGGTTTCCGCGCCGATCTGCCGCGCATCCTCCCCTGTCTCGACCTGCTGGTGCATCCGGCGTATCGGGAGGGCTTGGGCGTGTCGCTGCTGCAAGCGTCTGCCGCCGGCGTGCCGATCGTGGCGTGCCGCGCGGGAGGCATCCCGGAGGCCGTACGCGACAGCGTGAACGGGCTGCTCGTCGCGCCCGGCGATGCGGATGCACTGCGCGCGGCGATCGGTCGGCTGCTGCGCGACCCGGTCCTCGCGCGGGCGCTGGGCGATGGCGGCCGCGAGTTGGTGGCCAAGGAGTTCTCGCCCGACACCATGGTCGAGGGCAATCTCGCTGTCTATCACGAGGTGCTGGCGGAGAAGGGGCAGCGCTGACGGGACGGCGCGGCCCGACACACGTCCGGTTTCCCTCGGTGCCATCCAGAAGCGAACCGGTTTCCCTCGGTGTCATTCAGAAGCGAACTGGAGGTGTGCATACCCCGCGGTGTCATCCCGAGCCGAATGGTGGGTGTGCACACCCAAACGGTGTCATCCCGAAGCGAAGCTGAGGGATCCTCGCTGTACTTCCTCCCCGCTGTACGGCCTCCCCGGCAAGTCGCGCTCGCGTTGCTCGCCATGGCAACGGTGGCGTAAGCCGGGACTCAGGCCGCTCGCTAGAATGCCTCTCTTGCCCCGATCGCGAGTTCCTCAATGACTCTGAACCTCATCGAGACACTGTCCATCGACGCGTGGAATCCGGCGCTCGACGCCGCTGCTCAGGATGCGGCTGCAGATGCGCTCGAATCCGGCAAGGTGCTGTACCTTCCCCGTCTCGGGTTCGCGGTTGCGTCGGACGAGCGCCGCTTCCTGTCCACCCACTGGTCGGACGGCAGGTCGAAGAACATCTATCTGCGCGGCCGGGAACGCACGCTGCGTGGCGCATCGGGATCGGCGCAGGACCAGGAGGCGCTGTCGGCGATGATCGAGCGCTTCGGCCGTCAGGCACAACAACTGGTCGCCGCGCTGTTCCCGCATTACGTGCCGCACCTGCAGTTCGGCAATACCAGCTTCCGCCCCTTCGAGATCGCGGGGCGTCCACCGAAGTCCTTCCGCAAGGACGACACACGGTTGCACCCGGATGCGTTTCCCTCCAATCCCACCGGCGGCGCACGACTCTTGCGGGTGTTCACCAACGTCAATACAGAGGGCACGCCGCGTGTGTGGCGCGTGGGAGAGCCGTTCCCGGACATGGCGGCGAAGATATTGCCCCGCGCACGGCGCCAGATGCCGGGGGAGGCCGCGCTGCTCAAGGCCCTGCACGTGACGAAGAAACGCCGCTCGGAGTTCGACCACTACATGCTCGAACTGCACGATCGCACCAAGGCCGATCTCGCCTACCAGCGGGACATGCCGCAGCAGCGTGTGGAGTTTCCACCCGGGTCCAGCTGGATCGTCTTCTCCGACCAGGTGCTGCATGCGGTGCTCAGCGGCTCAATGATGATGGAGCAGACGTGGATGCTGCCGCTGGCCGCATTGCGTCATCCGGAACGCTCGCCCCTGCGCGTCCTCGAGTCGATGGTCGGCCGCGCGCTGGTGTAACGCAGATACAGCCGCTCAACGCGGAGGTTCGAATGAACGGCAACAAAACGCCTTCGCCGGCGAAGGGCGACGCGAGAAACGGTGCCCCGGCGCAGCTGCCTCCGCGTCGCTCATGGCTGGTGTTCCTGGCCATCCTGTTTCTCAACTATCTGCTGGTGCGCGCGTTGTTCCCGGGGCCGGACGAACCGGCCACCATTCCCTACACCCGTTTCAAGGAGGAGGCGGCCGGGAACAATGTCTCGGCCATCTACAGCCGTGGCACCAGTATCGAGGGGCGTTTTCGCGCGGCGATCGACTGGCCGCCTCCCGACGCGTCCGACGCCACCTCCGGCCGCGGCGGGTCGGTGCAGCAGGCGCGCCGGGTCGATACCTTCACGACCGAGCTTCCCGCCTTCGTCGATCCGGGGTTGGAGAATTTCCTCATCGAACACGGCGTGGAGATCAGCGCCGAGCCGATCCGCCAGGGCAGTCCCTGGGCGACGTTGCTGTTCGGCTTCGGTCCGGCGCTGCTGATCATCGGGTTCTATGTGTGGCTGTACCGCCGCGCGTCCCAGCAAGGTGGGCTGGGGGGCTTGGGCGGAGTCATGGGCATCGGCAAGAGCAAGGCGCGCCGCTACGACGCTGCAACGTCGGCGCGCGTGACCTTCGACGATGTCGCGGGCATCGACGAGGCAGAGAACGAGCTGGTCGAGATCGTCGACTTTCTCAAGTCGCCCGACAAGTACACCCGGCTGGGCGGCAGCGCGCCCAAGGGGGTGCTGCTGGTGGGCGCGCCCGGCACCGGAAAGACGCTGCTGGCGCGGGCAGTCGCTGGGGAGGCGGGTGTGCCGTTCTTCTCCATGAGCGCCTCGGAGTTCGTCGAGATGATCGTCGGCGTGGGTGCCGCGCGCGTGCGCGATCTGTTCAAGCAGGCGCGCGAACAGGCACCGGCCATCATCTTCATCGACGAGATCGATGCCATCGGCCGCGCGCGCGGGCAGGTCGCCATCGGCGGTGCCAGCGAGCAGGAGCAGACGCTGCAGCAGATTCTGACCGAGATGGACGGCTTCACCGGACGTGAGGGCATCATCGTGCTCGCCGCGACGAACCAGCCCGACGTGCTCGACCGCGCACTCCTGCGTCCGGGACGCTTCGACCGGCGCGTGGTGGTCAACCTTCCCGACAAGACCGGGCGCGAGGCGATCCTGCGCGTGCACACGCGCAACGTGCCGCTGGCGAGCGATGTGCAGCTCGCGGAGCTCGCCGCCAGCACACCGGGCTTCTCGGGCGCCGACCTGAAGAACCTGGTGAACGAGGCGGCGTTGCTGGCCGCGCGTCGCGAGCAGAGCGCGGTGCACGAGAAGGACTTCCTCGATTCGCTGGAGAAGATCGTTCTCGGACCCGAACGCCCCCTGCTGCTCAGCCGGGACGACCGCGAGCGCATCGCCTATCATGAGAGCGGGCACGCGGTCCTGGGGCTGGTCGTGCCCGGCGCCGATCCGGTGCATCGCGTGAGCATCGTGCCCCGGGGGCAGGCGCTGGGCGTGACCTACCAGCGGCCCCAGACCGACCGCTACAACTATCCCGAGGCCTATCTGCGTGCACGGATCGTCGGGATGCTCGGGGGCCGGGCCGCCGAGGAGGTGGTGTACGGCACCCGCACGACCGGCGCGGAGAACGACATCGAGCAGGCGACGGCACTCGCACGCAACATGGTGGCGCGCTGGGGCATGAGCGATGCGGTCGGGATGGTGCAGCTCGCGCCGCGCGAGAACGTGTTCCTGCGTGGACCGGGAGGCTATGCCGGCGACAAACCGTTCAGCGAGGAGACCGCCCGACTGATCGATTCGGAGGTGAGCCGCATCATCAAGTCCTGCCATGACGAGGCCAAGGCATTGCTGCGGCGTCACCGCAAGTCGCTCGATGCGCTGGTGCAGGCGCTACTCGTGCGCGAGACATTGAACGAGGAGGAAATTCTGGAGGCCACGGGTCTGCCGCGGGCGCCGGCGCTGGAGACGCGCCCGTTGCCGGTTCAGGAGTCGAGTGCCGCACCCTCGCAGCAGTCCTAGCGGGCGTGCCATCGCTCTGGCGTTCGTACATCGAGGCTCAGGATCAGGACGAGGAGCACATGACAGACGTTGCGCGCGTCGGCGAGACCATCGACATCCTGGGTGAAGGCCCGATCTGGGATGCGCACGAACAGGCGTTCTATTGGGTCGACATCCGCAGCCGGCTGGTGCGGCGGCGGGATTGGCGCACCCGTGCCCAGCACGACTGGACGCTGCCGGAAATGGTCGGCTCGCTCGCGGTGCGCGAGGGGGGCGGACTGATCCTCGCGCTGGAGTCGTCGATCTCGCTGTTCGACACGATGACCGGCAAGCTCGAGGTGATCGCATCACCGGAAGCAGGCGAAGCCGATCGTCGCTTCAATGACGGCAAGTGCGACCGCCAGGGACGCTTTTGGGCCGGCACGATGGACGACAAGTCGCGCGCGCACTGCGGCACGCTGTATCGCGTCGATCCGCAGCGCGGCTGCGTGGCGCAGATATCCGGCATCAAGACCCCGAACAGCCTGTGCTGGAGCCCGGACGGCAGGACGATGTACTTCGCCGATTCGCGCACGCACCTCATCAATGCCTACCCGTACGATCCCGAAACCGGCGAGATCGGCGCGCCGCGGGCGTTCCACCGCGTGGAACCGCCCTGGATTCCCGACGGTGCAACCGTCGATGCCGAGGGCTTCGTCTGGTGCGCCTACTACGGCGGCGCACGCGTGGTGCGCATCGCGCCCGACGGACGCGTGGTGCGCACGATCGAACTGCCCGTCACACAACCCACCAGCGTTCAGTTCGTGGG
>JAEZCG010000078.1 GCA_023430065.1 Pseudomonadota bacterium
CCCACGCTGGAGCTGATCAACGAGCGCTTCGCGCGGCTGCTGCGCGTCGAACTGTTCAACTTCACTCGCAGGAACACGGAGGTCTCCGTCGGTCCCGTGCGGGTGCTGAAGTACTCCGAGTTCGTGCGCAATCTGGTCGTCCCGACCAATCTGAACGTGGTCCAGGCGCGACCGCTGCGCGGCTTCATGCTGATGGTGATCGAGCCCACGCTGATCTTCCAGGTCATCGATCACCTGTTCGGCGGGCAGGGCCGCTTTCACACGCGCGTCGAGGGACGCGACTTCACCGCGACGGAGATGCGCGTCATCCGCCGTCTGCTCGACCTCGTGTTCGACAGCTACGGCAAGGCCTGGCAGCCTGTCCATGAGCTCGAGTTCGACTACGTGCGCTCGGAGATGAACACGCAGTTCGCGAATGTCGCCACGCCATCGGAGGTCGTGGTGGCGATGAGCTTCAGCATCGACCTGGGCAGCGGGGGTGGCGATTTTCACGTGTGCATCCCCTATGCTATGCTCGAACCGATTCGAAACGTCATCTACAGCAGCGTTCAGGCCGATCGTAGCGAGACCGACGAGCGGTGGACGGCACTGCTCTCCGCGCACGTTTATGACGCGGAGGTCCAGGTGAAAGCGACACTGGCGACGGCGACCGTGACCTTGCGACAGCTGATGTCGCTTCAGCCTGGAGACGTGATTGCACTCGACCTGCCCGAATCCGTGAGTGCCGAAGTCGATGGCGTGCCGATCGTGCAGGGTCGCTACGGCGTGGTGAACGGGCACTACGCCCTCAAAGTGGATCGACCGCTGGGAAGTCACGGCGCGGACGGTTAGAAGCGGGACGGGTGGGCCATGGCGGAGAGTGAAGCAGAGGGCGACATCAGCGCGGACGACTGGGCCGCAGCAATGGCCGAACAGTCCGCCACCAGCGGTTCCGGCGGCGCCGCGCCCGAGTCCGCTCATGCACAGGTGTTTCCGGAACTGCGCTCCGAGGGCGCGGCCGGCGTTGCGCCCGAGCGCCTCGAGCTCATCCTGGACATCCCCGTGCACCTCACGGTCGAACTCGGCCGCACCAAGCTCGCCATTCGTAACCTCGTCCAGCTCGCTCAGGGTTCCATCGTGGAACTGGATCGGTTGGCCGGTGAACCGCTCGACGTGCTGGTCAACGGCTGCCTCATCGCCCAGGGCGAGGTCGTGGTCGTCAACGACAAGTTCGGCATCCGCTTGACGGACGTCATCGCGCCCGAAGAGCGCGTGCGACGACTGCAGCGGTGACGCCTCTGTCATGAGAAGGGCCGGACGGGCACACTTCCTGTGCCTGACCGTCGCCGCCGCCGGAATCGCCGTTTCGTCCTATGCCGCGGAGTCGCCTGCGGCCCCTTCGCATTCCGTCTTCAGCCTTCTGCAGGTCGTGTTCGCGTTACTCCTGGTGCTGGGGGCGATCGGCCTGTTCGCCTGGGCGCTGCGGCGATTCGCGCCCGGTCATGCCGGCGCGGGCGGTATGCTCAAGGTGATCGGCGGCGTGATGGTCGGCCCGCGCGAGCGCCTGGTCGTGGTCGAAGTCGAGGACACCTGGCTGCTGCTCGGCGTCGCCTCGGGTCACGTGACACTGGTGCATAGCATGCCCCGTCCGCCAGGGGAGACGGTGCAGCCGACCAACACCTCCGGATTCGCGCGCGTGCTGTCCCAGATGCGGCAGGGCCGCAGCGAGACGCGCTGAATGCGCGCCGCGCCGTGGGGCCTCGCAGCGGGCATGGCGATCGCCGTGTCGTTTGCCGGCGAGGCAGCGGCCCAGGCGGCGCTGCCCGCCATCACCAGCGCGCCGGCACCCGGGGGAGGGCAGACGTTCTCGCTCACGCTGCAGACGCTGCTCTTTCTCACCTCGCTCACCTTCCTCCCCGCGATCCTGCTGATGATGACGTCGTTCACGCGCATCGTCATCGTGCTGTCGCTCCTGCGCCAGGCCCTGGGAACGACCCAGGCACCGCCCAACCAGGTCCTGATCGGACTCTCGCTGTTTCTCACGTTCTTCATCATGGGGCCGGTGTTCGAGCGCGTGTACCAGGAAGCCTACGTGCCGTTCTCGGAGCAGCGCATCGAGTTCTCGCAAGCGATCGAGCGCGCCGCGGTGCCGCTCAGACAGTTCATGCTGCGTCAGACGCGGCAATCCGACCTTGCCCTGTTCGCCCGTCTCGCCGGCGCGCCGGAGCTTCAAAGCCCGGACGACGTGCCGATGCGAGTGCTGGTGCCCGCATTCGCGATCAGCGAGCTGAAGACTGCGTTCCAGATCGGCTTCATCGTGTTCATCCCTTTTCTCATCATCGATCTGGTGGTCGCGAGTGTGCTGATGTCCATGGGCATGATGATGCTCTCTCCGGTCATCATCTCCCTGCCGTTCAAGCTCATGCTGTTCGTGCTCGTCGACGGATGGAATCTGCTGATCGGCTCGCTGGTGCAGACCTTCTATACGGGGCCTTGAGCGCATGAATCCAGAGATCGTGCTGAACATCGTGCAGCAGGCGCTGGAAGTCACCCTGCTGGTCTCTGCGCCGCTGCTCCTGACCGCGCTCGGCACGGGATTGCTGGTCAGCATCTTTCAGGCGGCTACGCAGATCAACGAGATGACGCTCTCGTTCATACCGAAGCTGGTGGCGATCTTCGCCGTGGCCGTCCTGGCCGGCCCCTGGATGATCGGCGTGATCGTGGATTTCACCCGCCGGCTGTTCGTGTCGCTCCCCACGGTGATCGGATAGGAAGGGTGGCGGCAGCGGATGCTCGAGATCTCGACCGCACAGTGGTACGCGTGGATCGCCGCGTTCCTGTTTCCGTTTCTGCGCGTACTGGGCGTCCTGATCGCCGATCCGCTGTTCGGCAACAATGTCACCCCCATCGCCGCGAAGGTGGGCCTTGCCGTCTTCATCACCCTGCTGCTCGCGCCGGTGCTGCCGCCGATGCCGAACGTCGAGCCGGCGTCGGCGCAGGGCGTCCTGATCGGGGTGCAGCAGCTGCTGATCGGGCTCGGCATGGGCTTCGCCGTGCGCATCGCGCTTACCGCGGCAGAGACAGCGGGCCAACTGGCCGGGCTGCAGATGGGCCTGGGTTTCGCCGTCTTCTTCGACCCGCAGACGAGTGCGCAGACCGCCGTCGTCGGGCAGTTCGTCGGCCTGTTCGCGATCCTCGTTTTTCTCTCCGTCAACGGTCATTTCGTCGTGCTGACCGCGTTGAGCGAGAGCTTCCGCCTCCTGCCGGTCGAACTCGGACCGGTGCAGGCGCTGGGTTGGCGCACGCTCGTGGAGTGGGGCAGCGTGATCTTCAGCGCTGGCGTGCTGATCTCGCTGCCGGTGGTGGGCGCCGTGCTGGTCGCAAACGTCGCGGTGGGTGTGATGTCGCGCGCCGCGCCGCAGCTGAACGTCTTCGCCATCGGCTTTCCCATCACGCTCGTGACCGGGCTCGTCGCGCTGTATCTCGCGGCGCCCTACATCGGCCCTGCGCTGGCGGGCTTGTTCGAACAGGCGATGTACGCGATCGACAGACTTCTGCGCGCGCTTCTGGCACGCTGAGACGGTGATCGCTACTTCGCCGCCTTCCGATTGGGTACGACGTTTCGCCCCGCTCGTCCCCGGATCCTTGCCCGTGCTCGACGTTGCCTGTGGCGCGGGCCGCCATGCACAGTTCTTCGCCGCGACCGGGCGCACCGTGCTCGGCGTGGATCGAGACCTCGCCGCGCTTGCCTCGCTCGCCGGCATTGCGTGCGTGCACCCCGTCTGCGCCGACCTCGAGGGCGGACCCTGGCCGTTCGTGCCTGGCGGATTCGGCGCCGTCGTGGTGACCAACTATCTGCACCGGCCGCTGTTTCCATCCCTGCGCAGCGCCCTTGCTCCGGGAGGCTTGCTGATCTACGAGACCTTCGCGTCGGGCAACGAGCGCTACGGACGGCCGGCGAACCCGGACTTCCTTCTCCTGCCCGGAGAATTGCTGCGCATGGCCGAAGGCCTGCGCATATTGGCCTACGAGGACTGCTACACGACGCGTCCGAAGCCGGCACTGGTGCAGCGCGTCTGCGCGATCGCGGCGTGCGACGTGCCGGCAAGCGCGCTCGACGAGTGAACCCCGGGGTGGCTTCGGTTAAACTACCGGCCTTGCGAATGCGCCGCGCTAGGCGCATCCCTCGGAGGAGATCATGTTGAGAGGCAGTCTGGTCGCGATCGTGACCCCGATGCACGAGGACGGAAGCCTCGACCTCGACGCGTTCCGCCGACTGGTCGACTGGCACCTCGAGGAGGGTACCGACGGCATCGTGGTGGTCGGCACCACGGGCGAATCTCCGACCGTCGACTTCGAGGAACACTGTCTCCTGATCAAGACGACGGTGGAGCAGGTGCGCGGCCGCGTACCCGTCATTGCCGGCACCGGCGCAAATTCCACGCGTGAAGCGATCGAGTTGCAGGCGTTTGCCAAGAAGGCGGGCGCGGACCTGACCCTGTCGGTGGTTCCCTACTACAACAAGCCCACGCAGGAGGGGTTGTACCGCCATTTCAGGGCGATCGCCGAGGCCGTGGACATTCCCATGATCGTGTACAACGTGCCCGGCCGCACGGTGTGCGACATGCACAACGACACGGCGATCCGGCTCGCCCAGGTGCCGAACGTGGTCGGCATCAAGGATGCGACCGGCAACATGGAACGCGGCTCGGAATTGATCCGTCGCGCGCCGAAGGAGTTCGCCGTCTACAGTGGCGACGATGCGACCTGCCTGGCGCTCACCCTGCTGGGCGGAGATGGGGTGATTTCGGTGACGGCCAACGTCGCGCCCCGGGCGATGGCGCAGATGTGCAAGGCGGCTCTCGCCGGTGATCTGGTGCTTGCCCGGTCGCTCAACAACAGCCTGCTCGGCCTGCACCGTCACCTGTTCGTCGAGGCGAACCCGATTCCGGTGAAGTGGGTGCTGCAGCAGATGGGGCGCATCCCGCCTGGTATCCGACTTCCGCTCACGCCCCTGTCGTCGTCGTTCCACGACCTGCTGCGTTCGGCGATGGAGCAGGCGCAGCTCGGCGCGCAGCCGCAGCTAGCGTGATTGCCGGCAAGATGACTCTTACCTGGACCACATGACGCGCAGACCCGCAGTTGCCTGGCTGTTGCTGGGCATGCTTCTCGTAGCCGGATGCTCGAGGACGATCGTCCCCACCAAGAAGGTCGATTACAAGACGGCGCGTGAGACCGCGCCCCTCGAGATTCCCCCGGAGCTTCCCGCACCCAGCGCAAGCGACCGCTTCTCGCTGCCGAATGCGCCGGTGCGCGGCGCGGCGACATACTCGGAATATCAACAGGACCGGCCGCGCGTGCAGAGCGCGGACGTCCTGCAACCGGTCGACGGTGCGCGCATCGAGCGCGCCGGGACTCAGCGCTGGCTCGTGGTGGACCAGCCTGCCGAGGCGGTGTGGCCGGTGCTGCGCGAGTTCTGGCAGGAGCAGGGATTTCTCCTCGCCCTCGAAGATCAGGGCTTGGGCATCATGGAGACCGACTGGGCGGAGAATCGGGCGAAGATCCCGCAGTCCTTCCTGCGAAACATCATCGGCAAGGTCATCGACCAGGCCTACTCGAGCCCCGAGATGGACCGCTTCAAGACGCGTATCGAGCGCCGTCGCGACGGGACCGGGACCGAGGTCTTCATCACGCATCGTGGTGCCTACGAGATGTACGTGGCCGATGCCAACGTGCGCCAGTCGGGGCGGACGGTGTGGCAGCCGCGGGCGCCGGATCCGGACCTCGAGGCGGAGATGCTGACTCGCCTGATGGTGCGCCTGGGCACGCCTGCAGAGACCGCGCAGGCAAACGTGAAGGCGGCGAAGATCGAGCCGCGCGCCACGCTCGGCAAGTCGGCCGACGGCGGCACGGTGTTGATGCTCAAGGACGACTTCGATCGCGCCTGGCGTCGCGTCGGACTGTCCCTGGACCGTCTCGGCTTCTCCGTCCAGGACCGGGACCGCGCGGCCGGCGTGTTCTTCGTGCGCTACCTGGAGCCGCCCTCGCCCAACAAGGAGGAACCGGGCCTCCTTTCCCGCCTGGCATTCTGGAAGAAGGACGAGCAGCAACCCAACAAGCCGGCCGATTACCGGGTCGCCGTGGCCCAGGCAGGGGGGGGGTCGCAGGTCACCGTGCTGGGTGCGGATGGCAACGCGAAGGAGTCCGACGCCGCCAACCGGATGCTTGCAATCCTTCAGGAAGACCTGCGCTAGTGGGCGTCCGGCCCGCTTCGGACCGCTCTGGCTGAACGCAGTCCCTCGCATCGATGCGCTTTGCACTGCTGGGCAGCGGAAGCCAGGGCAACGGTCTGGTCGTGCAGAGCGGGGACACGCGCCTGTTGCTCGACTGCGGGTTCGGCCTGAACGAGACGATGCGTCGCCTCGCGCGGCTCGGCGTCGAGCCGGACCAGCTCACTGCAATCCTCGTCACGCACGAACACGACGACCACATCGGTGGCGTAGCCCGGTTGTCGCGCAAGTTCGGCGTGCCGGTCTGGCTCACGCCGGGTACGTTGCGCGGGGTCGAGGCCTTGTTCCAGGACGTGTCCCTGCACTTCGTCGAATCCTACGCCCCGGTATGCATCGGGGAAATCGAGGTGCGGCCGTTCCCGGTGCCGCACGACGCGCGGGAGCCTGCACAGTTCGTGTTCGGCGACGGGCAGGACGTCCTGGGCGTGCTGACCGACGCCGGTTGTATCACGCCGACCATCGTGCGCGAGTTGGATGGCTGCAACGCCCTGGTGATCGAGTGCAATCACGATAGCGGGCTGCTCGCTCAGGGAGACTACCCGCCCTCGCTCAAACAGCGCATCGCCGGCCGCTTCGGGCATCTGGACAACGATGCTGCGGCCACGCTGCTCGGAAGCATCGCGCGCGACAAGCTACGGCATGTCGTCGCCGCACACCTGAGCGAGAGCAACAACCGGCCGGCATTGGCCAGGGCCGCCCTGGCCGGCGTCCTGAACTGCAGCCAAGACTGGATCGGGGTCGCCGGTCAGGAAACCGGGCTCGACTGGCGTCAGTTGCGCTGAGCCAGCCGGATCCTCGCAAAAAAAAGACCGGCCGAAGCCGGTCCTTTCCAGCGTCTGAAACGCCGTTACTCTTGCTTCTCTTCTTCGACAGGGGCCGGGGCCGGTTCGCCGGTGGCGTCGGCAGGCGCGGCATCCGTGGGAGCGGATTCGACGCTGTCGGCCGGCGCGGGCTCGATGGGAGCCGGCGCGGGTTCTTCGGCAGCCGGTGCGGGCGGCGGGGCGGGCGGGGCCTCTTCTTCCTTGCCGCAGGCGGCGACGGTCACTGCCAGGATGGCACCAACGAGAAGGCCGTATTTCATCTATTTTCCTTGATGAGAACTGAATGTGTTTGGGGGAGGAATCCAGCCAGTTCCTACAACTGGCTCAGCTTTCATCCGGGTTGCTTGCTAGGACGTAAGCTTAACTGACAAGGATATCAACTCTGCACGATAATTCCAGTGCCATGTGCACAAAAACAACATGTGCGCGCTTTCCGCCCGAGCGCCGTATCTGACCGTCGCTTCTCGGCGTCAAAGCCCCAGGGTTGTGGCATTGACCGACGGATCGGAGAACGACCAGATCTCCTCGAAGCGCTCGACGAACGTGCGCGTGCCGGCCGGGTCCTCCAGGCGCAGGACAGCGCGGGCATGGTCGTAGTGAAAGCGGTGTAAGTGATCGCGCTCGTCGGCCAGGGCAAATGGGGCGTGCACCCGCCGAGCCTCCGACCGCGTCTCTTGAATCGCCACGGCATGGGAGAACTGGCGCTGCAGGTCCAGCAGGCGTGCGCAGTTGCGTGCCAGGGCGGACGTATCGTGCAGGACGATACGCAGGCGGTTGCGCCGGTCGGCCAAGAGGAAGACGCGCAACCGTTCGCACCGTTGCGGGTGGTTGAAAGTCGTGTCCAGCTGACGATCGAAGAGCCGGATGCACCGCGTCGCGCGACCGATCAGCTCGTCCATCGCGGCATGGTATTCCGCCATGCTGCTCAGCTTGCGCTCGTCCAGGGGTTCCTTCATGGCGACTCGCTCGCAAGATGGATGAATCCGGCGCGGTACCACCCGTATAGCGACTCGGAGATGGAATTCCTGAGTGCCGGAGGAGGATGCAGGGTGCCCATATCTGCGAGCGTACGCAGATGCCGTGCCGCCGCCGGATCGAGGCGCTCGAGTTCTCCGTTGAGGAAGACGTCCCGGCCCGTATAGAGCATCCGGCTCCTGCGATCGAGGACGACCCCGTCACGCCACGCACGCCGCTCGAAGGCGGCGCGCGACAATGGGTCGGGCGGCGCAGCGAAGTAAACGCTGGGTTTGGGTTCGGTCAGATAGCAGCCCAGGAATCGCGAGACATCGCTGCGCGTCCAGCGAATGCGTGCGAGCTGCGCGGCGCACTGTGCGACCACATGCGATCCCAACCGGCCGGGCGAGCGCGTCGGTGCGAGGCCGGGATCCGCGTACCGTCCGTCCTGCTGAACGCGATCCTGCAGCCAGACGAGGAACTGTTCCGTCAGTTCCTGCCATGCGGGCGCACGGAATCCGACCGAGTAAGTCGTGCAGTGGGTCAGTGCTGTCCCGTCGTGCGCATAGCTGGGGGGAAGGTAGAGCATGTCGCCTGCCTCGAGCGTCCAGTCTTGCTCGGGCGTGAAACGCCTCAACAGCTTGAGCGGCGCGCCGTCCACCATCGTCAGATCGCGCTGGGCACTGATGCGCCAGCGGCGCTGTCCCGGGCCCTGCAGGAGAAACACGTCGTACGAGTCGACGTGCGGCCCCACGCCACCTCCCGGCACCGCGTAGCTCACCATCACGTCGTCGAGACGGGCGTGTGGCAGGAAGCGAAATGCGCGCATCAGCTCGTGAGCGCCCTGGACATGGTGATTGAGATCCTGCACCAGCAGGGTCCAGTGGTGCTTTCCGAGTTGTCGGAACGTCGATGGGCGAAAGGGGCCGTGCAGTACCCGCCACGGTTGACGGCCGCTGCCGCGCACCACGATGCGCGATTCCACCTGCTCGTCGCACGCCAGGCGCATGAGCGCGGGTGGATCGATGACACCTGCGAAGCCTGGGCGCGCGCCTCGCACCAGCAGCGGTCGCTTCTGCCAATGACGAGCGAGGAACTGCCGGGGCGTCGCCCCGCCGAGGAGGGTGCGCAGGGAATCGCGTCTCATGCGCCGCGTATTATAGGCGTCCGCATCCGCTGGACGGGATGGGGCGTCGAGGGCGATGAAATGGGCTAGAATCGTTTCGGATTCTGCGTATCACGGTGGCCGGATGCTCAACGTCGGAGCACGCGCTCCCGGGTTCGAACTGGCGGACTCGGAGATGGAAGTGGTCAGCCTCTCGGCATTCCGAGGTAAACCCGTCGTGCTCTACTTCTATCCGAAGGACGATACGCCGGGCTGCACCATCGAGGCGATCGAGTTCAGCGAGCTGGCCGAACAGTTCGAGGCGCTGGGTGCGGTGGTTCTCGGTGTGAGCATGGATGACTGCCTCAGTCATGGATCGTTCCGGGACAAGCATGGTCTGTCGGTGGAACTGCTGTCCGATCCGGACGGAGAGGTCTGCCGCAGCTACGACGTGGTCCAGGAGCGCGACGTGGACGGCCAGAAGCGCCTGAGCGTAGTGCGTTCCACCTACGTCATCGACCGCGAGGGCATCGTCCGCCATGCCCTGTATCATGTGCCGCCGAAAGGGCATGCGGCAGAAGTGCTGCGCCTCGTCAAGTCGCTTCCGCGCTGACGCGTCCGTGTGCCTTCGCGGGCACGACCGATGCCTCCCCTTGCGGATCAACCACCATTGAGACCACGCCCGTGCAGATTGCAAAGAACACCGTCGTCAGCCTCACCTATCGACTGACCAACGCCGAAGGCACGTTGATCGAGGAGACCGATCACCCGATCAGCTACCTGCACGGTGGGTATCACGGCATCTTCCCGGGTGTGGAGAACGCCCTCGACGGCCAGCAGGCCGGTTTCCAGTGCGACGTGAAGCTCGAACCGGAGGACGCGTTCGGCGAGTACGAGGCTACACTGGTGCGCGTGGAGCCGCGCAAGCTGTTTCCGCCCAACGTCAAAGTGGGCATGCAGTTCGAGGGAAGCTCCGAGCAGTCGGGCGAGACGCGTGTCTACACCGTGACGGACATCGCCGACGACAAGGTGGTGGTGGACGGCAACCACCCGCTGGCCGGGCAGGCGGTCGTCTTCTCGTGCGTGGTCACCGAGGTGCGTCAGGCCAGTGCCGAAGAGGTGACGCACGGGCACGTGCACGGCCCGCACGGGCATCATCACTGACGTGACTCGGGAGTCGTGACTCGTGACTCGGGAGTCGTGACTCGTGACTCGTGATTCGGGAATCGGGAGTCGTGCAGCGAGGGGAAGTCTGGAGCGGGGATGACGTCGCGGCGTGGGTCGCCAGAGCGCCGGCTACGTCTTTTCCTCGCTCGTCGCACCGCTGAGTCGACGCGAATTGTTGTCGTCACGGAACACGAGGGGGTGCACGGTGGCCGGCCGGCCCGGCAGCTGTGCTTTCTCCACGACGCTCGTCACCAGATGGTGATGCGGCGAGAGGTCGCAGACCGGATCGGCGTTCGTCGCATCGCCGGTCAGCATGAAGGCCTGGCAGCGGCAGCCTCCATAGTCGTTCTCCTTTTCCGGACAGCTGCGACACGGCTCCTTCATCCACGCGTCGCCGCGATAGGCGTTGAATCCCGGTGACTCGTTCCAGATCCAGGCGATGTCGTGCTCGCGCACATTCGGGAACTCCAGCCCCGGCAGCATGCGCGCTTCGTGACAGGGCAGTGCGAGTCCGTCCGACGTCACGTTCAAGAACGTCGTACCCCAGCCGTTCATGCACTTCTTCGGCCGGTTCGCATAGTAGTCGGGGACGACGAAGTACACCTTCATCCTGTTGCCCACACGTGCGCGAAATGCGTTCGTGATCTCCTCGGCCCGCGCCAGCTGCTCGCGGCTGGGCAGCAGGTGGTCGCGATTGACCATGGCCCACGCGTAGTACTGGGTGTTGGCCAGCTCGACATGGTCTGCTCCCATCGCCTCGGCCATGTCCAAAATCTGCTGGATATGGTCGATGTTCATCCGGTGCAGGACGACGTTGAGCACCATCGGATAGTCGTACTGCTTGATCAGCTTCGCCACCTTCGACTTCAGCTCGAAGGTCTTGGTGCTCGACAGGAAGTCGTTCATCTCGCGCGTGGAGTCCTGGAACGACAGCTGGATCTGTCCCAGTCCCCCGTCTCTGAACGCCGCAATGCGCTTCTCGGTGAGCCCGATTCCCGAAGTGATCAGGTTGACGTAGTAGCCGAGCCGGTTCGACTCCGCCACCATGACCTCGACGTCGTCGCGCATGAGCGGCTCCCCGCCGGAGATGCCCAGTTGCACGGCGCCCAGTTCACGCGCCTGGTGGAATACGCGCAGCCAGTCCTCTGTGGACAGCTCCGGGCCGTATCGGCTGTAGTCGGTCGGGTTGTAGCAGAACACGCAGTGCAGCGGACACTTGTACGTGATCTCGGCATTGACCCAGAGCGGCCTGCTAGCCGCCTGTTGCGTGGATCCAGCCCTTTCCATGTGCGACCTCCAGGAATTGCAGCACGTCGTTGCGCAGATCGACCCCGGGGAACGAGGCTTCCAGGTCGGCCACGATCTGCTCGGCGCTTCGGTTGCCGTCGACGCGTTTCATGATCTCGCCGGCGCTGCCTTGCAGCTTCACCATGCCTTCGGGATAGAGCAGGACGAAACTCTCCTGCGCCGGTTCCCATTGGAACCGGAACTGGCGCCGGAGTTCGAGCGGCCGGTCGAGTGGAAGCGGGTCGTGCGCGTTCATGCCTTTGGGCCGATGCCGAGATTCACCTGCATCGAGTCGAGCATGCTCCACAGCACGTCGAGCTTGAACTGCAGGATGTCAAGCGCGCGCTCCTGCTGCGTGCGTGTGGTGTAGTGATCGAGCGTGAAACCGAGCGCGAACTGCACGTCTCGACGCGCCTCGGACAGGCGCTTGCGGAAGTAGAAATAGCCTTCCTTGTCGATCCACGGGTAGTGCTCGGGCCATGTATCCAGCCGCTTCTGGTGGATCTCCGGCGCGAACATCTCGGTGAGCGACGAGGTGACCGCTTCCTCCCACGGGCGGGTGCGCGCGAAGTTGATGTAGGCGTCGACCGCGAAACGAACGCCCGGCAGGACGTGCTCGTGCGAGACGATGTTCTCCCGGCGCAGGCCCACTGCTTCGCCCAGGCGCAACCAAGCCTCGATGCCGCCCTCGTCTCCGCTGCGGCCGTCGTGATCGATGATCCGAGTAATCCACTCGCGCCGCACGTCCCGCACCGGACAATTCGACATGATGGCAGCATCCTTGAGGGGAATCGCCGTCTGATAGTAGAAGCGATTGATGACCCACCCCTGAATCTGCTCGCGCGTGCAGCCGCCGCTGTTCATCGCGACGTGAAATGGGTGATAAATGTGGTATCGCTTGCCCTTGTCGCGCAGGCGTTGCTCGAACTGTTCACGGCTCCAGGCAAGGTTCTCCGGTGCGCCCATTGTTTGTCTCCTGCCTCTACAACTCGATTTCCATGCCATCGAACGCGACCTCGATGCCCGCGGCGCGCAACTGCGCGCGCTCGCGCGAATCCTCGTCGAGGATGGGATTGGTGTTATTGATGTGAATCAGCACTTTGTGCCGGGCGCGCAGCGGCTCGAGCACTTCGATCATGCCGCCCGGGCCGAATTGCGGCAGATGGCCGATCTCGCGCGCGCGCTTCTTCGAGACGCCGAGCCGGATCATCTCGTCGTCGGTCCAGAACGTGCCGTCCACCAACACGGCATCGGCCTTCTCCAACAGCGGCTTCAGGTGCGGCTCGATCTCTCCGAGTCCCGGCGCGTAGAACAGGCTGCGTCCCGTGCGCTCGTCCTCGATGAACAGGCCGACGTTGTCGCCATCGTGCGGGTTGTCCCGGTGCGGGGAGTAGGGCGGGGCCTTGCTCTTGAGGGAGACGCTGCGAAAGCGCAGATGCTCGATGCCGTCGATGGTGAAGCTGCTGTCCGCTTCGATCGGCAAACGGTGCCGGTTGACGCCTGCGTAATGCCCAAGGATTTTGAACAGAGGATTGCCGCTGGTCAGGTCCTCGTGGACCATGTCCGTGCACCAGATCTCGAGGGGCTTGCCCTCGCGCAGCATGAGCAGTCCGGTGGTGTGATCGATCTGCCCGTCCACGAGCACGATTGCACGGATTCCGGTGTCACGGATCGCCCGCGCAGGCTGCAGCGGCGGGAACGACTTGATCTGCGCCAGCAGATCGGGTGAGGCGTTGAACAGCACCCAGTTGATGCCATCCGACGACAGGCAGATCGACGATTGCGTGCGCGGGATCGCCCGCACCGTACCCTTGCGCACGCCGTCGCAGTTTGCGCAGTTGCAGTTCCACTGAGGAAACCCGCCGCCGGCCGCGGCACCCAGCACCCGTATTCGCATGTCCTTCCCCGTGAAGCGCGCCAAAAACAAAAGCCCCTTGCGGGGCTTTCGTCCAACCGCAGACGGCTTAGCGGTTGTAGATGTACATCGTGACTTCAAAGCCGAAGCGCATTTCGGTGAATTCAGGCTTGGTCCACATAGTCTTCTCCAGTATTAACGGTTATCATTAATCCTTTCCGCCCAGCCTATTGGGCCGAAGCGGAGAACCCCGCCTGCTCTAGGGCCGAAAGCTCCCTGCAGCCGAAGAGTTCGTGAGTCATTGTCCGGGAGCGCGCTGCGCGATCCCACACCAAAATCAGCAATTGCTGCTCATGAATATCATGAGAATCGCGCGTCGCAAGCAGGTGGCGCTTTACTTGTATCGTGCGCGTCTCCTACGCTCGCACCATGTCCAGCGCGACCGCAACTGATCCACTGGATCTCGACCAGGACTGGTACCGGGACCGCCCTGCGGTATGGGCGCTCGTGCTGTCGCTCGCCCTGCACTTGGCCGCCGTGGTGTTCCTGCCCAGCTTGAGCAAACCACGTCCGGTGGAGAAGGTGCTGACGGTGGAACTGGCCAAGCCGGAGGAGGTCAAGCCGCCCCCCGAGCCGAAGCCCAAGCCCAAGCCGCTCCCCAAGAAGGAGCGCACGGCTCCGGCCCCGAAGAAGGTGGAGGAGAAGAAGCCCGCCGCACCTCGGCGCGTCGAGCGCGTGCCACCTGTCGAGCGCGTGCAGCCGCAGCGCGAGCAGCCCCGGCCGCTGCCATCGCCCACTCCGCTGCCGCGTGTCCAACCCGAACTCGCACAGCCGCAGCAGCAACCTTTGCCGCCGGTTGCGCGCACCGACGTCGCGCCTGCCGTGCGCCCGGTCCAGCCGGTGCCGCAGCAGCCGCAGCAGCCTCGCATCGAGCCCCAGGTGCAGCGTAGCGAGCCGCGACCGGAACCGCAGGTGCAGCAGCGCGCGCCGACGGCGCCGCAGCCGCGCCCGGATGCTCCGCCCGTTGCCCGGACGCCAGCCGTGCAGGCGCTCCCGATGACGCGCGTCGAACCGGTGCAGACACCGCCACCGCCGCAGCCGAGTGTCGAGCCGCAGCGTGAGGTCCTCGCCGTCGCACCGACCCCCAGGCCGGATGCTGTGCCGCTTTCGCGCACGCCGACGCGCCCGGAGGCGGCGGTGCCGACGCCCCGTACCGACGCCCCCAAGGAGCAGCCACGCGTCGAGCAGGCGCCGACGCCCGCTGCGCAGGTCGTGCAGCAGGCGCCGGCGCCACGTCCGGCGCTGCGCAGCGAGCCGGTAAGACAGCAGCCTCGCGTGGAGCAGCCGCGCCCACAGGTCGCACAGCAGGCCCCGCGCGCGGAGCCGAGCGTTCAGCCCAGTGCACCGACTCCCGTCGCGCCGCCCGTGCCACGCCCCGCCACCACTGCCGCAGCACCACCCCAGGCGGCGCCTGCAC
>JAEZCG010000140.1 GCA_023430065.1 Pseudomonadota bacterium
GCCCACCGCCAAGCCCTTGCCCACGGCGCCGGCCGGCGCCGCGAACGCCTCATTCGACTCGATCACGTCGAGGTCGCCGACCTTGAGGCCGGTTCTGTCCAGCAGTTTCTTCACTGCCGGGACTGGACCGATGCCCATGTACTTGGGATCCACACCGGCGTGCGCATAGCCAACCAGGCGCGCCATGGGCTTGAGGCCCTTGGCTTCTGCGGCCTTGCGTTCCATCAGCACCATGGCCGCGGCCCCGTCGTTGATGCTCGAGGCGTTGCCCGCAGTGACCGAACCCTCCTGCTGGAACACCGCACGCAACTTGGCCATGCTCTCCATGCTGGCATCGGCGCGCGGGTGCTCGTCGGTGTCGAACATCACCGTGCCCTTTCTGCTCTTCAGCTCGATCGGCAGGATCTGGCTCTTGAAGTGCCCTTTCTCGATGGCGCTCATCGCCCGCTGGTTGCTCTCGACCGCCAGTTCGTCCTGCATCTGTCGGCTGATGCCCCACTTGGCGGCGATGTTCTCGGCAGTGATGCCCATGTGGACGCTGTCGAACGGATCGGTGAGTGCGCCCACCATCATATCCAGTACCTTGGCATCTCCCATGCGGGCGCCCCAGCGGGCTGCCGGCATGGTGTAGCCGCCGCGGCTCATCGACTCGGCGCCGCCTGCAACCGCGCAGTCGGCATCGCCCAGCAGAATCGTCTGGCTGGCCGACACGATCGCCTGCAGGCCGCTGCCGCACAAGCGATTCAAGGTTAGCGCGGGTGTGTCCTGGCTCAGCCCGCCGTTGATTGCAGCCACCCGCGATAAATACATGTCCTTCGGCTCGGTGTGCAGGACATGGCCGAACACCGCGTGTCCGATCTCGGCCACCGGGACCTGGGACCGGGCTACCGCCTCGCGTACCACCCGGGCGGCCAGGTCGGTAGGCGGGAGATCCTTCAGTGCGCCACCGAAATCGCCGATCGCCGTCCGGACACCGCTCAAGACCACCACTTCACGTGCGTTGCTCATTCTGTCCTCCGTGTCTGCCGTCGGCGCCTCCAGGGCTGGTGGCGCACTGCGGAATGGAAAATTATAGACCTAGCTTGTGCGATGCATCATCCGGACTCCGGATCGTCCCGCAATCGCTCCAGATGTCGGCGGTCGCGCTTGGTCGGCCTTCCGCGGATGAAGGCGCCGGGATCGCGCGGCTGGCGGTTGGCCCGTGCGGCGACCCGGGCGGCCAGACTCTCGGGCGTCTCCGTGTAGAGCAGCGCGGCAACCGGGGCGGAGCCGCGCTTGTCCGACAGGGCCGCGACATGCACCGTGTATTCGAAGACCGGGGTACGGACGCGCAATTCGTCGCCGACTCGAACTGCCTTCGCCGGCTTGGTCCGTTCGCCGTTGAGGAGAACCTTGCCGCCCTCGACCGCCTGCGCTGCCAGCGAGCGCGTCTTGAAGAAGCGGGCCGCCCACAGCCACTTGTCGACCCGCGTACGATCGTCCACATTGCCGCTCATGCGGTCATGACCTCCGGGCGGCCTGTGCGCGCCTTCCCGCCCCCTGCTTCGCACGCCGAGTCCGGCGCGCCCGCCCGCCGCCACTTGTCGACCCGCGTACGATCGTCCACATTGCCGCTCATGCGGTCATAACCTCCGGGCGGCCTGTGCGTGGATCTCAGTGCCGGGTCGTGGTGGGTGGGGTCACCACGTCGGTCGCGAAGATCTGCTCGGCGTCCACCGGATCGAATGTGTACTTGCGGTTGCAGAAGTCGCAGCCCACCTCCACCGACCCGCGCTCTTCGAGGATGCTCTGCACCTCCTCGCGGCCGAGCATGCGCAGCATGTTCACGACTCTGTCCCGCGAGCACGAACAGCGGAAGCTGACGATGCGCGGTTCGAACAGGCGCACGTCCTCCTCGTGGAACAGGCGCCGGATCACCTCACGCGCGTCCAGCTCGAGCAGCTCGTCGCGCTTGACCGTCTCGCCCAGGATCACCGCACGATTCCAGCCATCGTCGTCGCGGCCGCGATGGGGCACGCGCTGCAGCAGCATGCCGGTCGCCCGCTCGGCGTCGGAGGCCAGCCACAGGCGCGTCTCGAGTTGCTCCGAGGTCGCCATGTAGTGCTCCAGCACCGCCGAGACGCCCTCGCCGGTCAGGTCGACCACGCCCTGGTAGGTCTGCGCCAGGTCGATGGGGGCGATGGTGATCACGAAGCGCCCCGATCCGACCAGCTCGCGGAACCCGCCTGGCAGCTCGACGTCCTTGTCCCACTTCGCCGTGGCGCGCATGGTCTGGTCGCTGGTGCACTCGACCACCAGCAGCTTCACCGGTCCGCTGCCCTGGATCTGCAGGATGAGCGAGCCCTCGAACTTGAGCGTGGCCGAGAGCAGTGCCGCAGCGGCCATCAGCTCGCCCAGCACGTCGCGCAGCGGGGCGGGATAGTCGTGGCGTTCGAGCACGGCGCGCCAAGTT
This sequence comes from Pseudomonadota bacterium, assembly GCA_023430065.1. Lineage (GTDB taxonomy): Bacteria > Pseudomonadota > Gammaproteobacteria > Burkholderiales > SHXO01 > SHXO01. The sequence continues at coordinate 2,453 of JAEZCG010000140.1, forward strand.
GCGTCGAGGTGGACGAGTTCGCCGCGCACCGGGGCGTGCTCGAAGAGAAAACGTTGCAGGGAGTCGTTCACGCGCGCTCTCCTGTTGCCGTAGTGTGTCGATCCGCTCAAGATGAGGGCGGCGAAGCCTCGCGCAACAGGCGCCGCTGCACCTTGCCGGTGGTCGTCATGGGCAGCGCATCGACGAAGGCCATCAGTTTCGGATACTGGTACGGCGCAAGCCGAGCACGCACGTGTTCCTGGATCGACAGCTCGGTCTGCGCGGTACCCTCGAACCCGCTGCGCAGCACGACGAATGCCTTGACCAGCGCCCCGCGCTCGGCATCGGGCACGCCCACCACCGCCGCGTTCATCACCGCCGGATGCTTCATCAGGCAATCCTCGATCTCCGAGGGGCCGATGCGGTAGCCGGCGCTCTTGATCACGTCGTCTGCGCGCCCCTTGTACCAGAGGTAGCCGTCGTCGTCGCGCAGTGCCAGGTCGCCCGTGCGGCCCCAGCCGTCGAGGAACTTGTCCTGGGTGGCCTGCGGATTGTTCCAGTATTGCAGGAACACCACCGGATCGCCGTCGCGCCACAGCGCGATCTCGCCGATCTCCCCCGGTGCCACCTCCGCCCCCGCCTCGTCGATCAGGCGGATGCGGTGGCCGGGATAGGAACGGCCCATGGCGCCGGGCCGCGGATCGAACAGTGCGGCGCAGCCCCCCACCAGGTAGTTCATCTCGGTCTGTCCGAATATCTCGTTGATGCGTACGCCCAGCTCCTGGTGTGCCCAGTCCGCGACTGCATCCCCGACCGCTTCGCCCCCGCTCATCATGCTGCGCAGGCGCAGGTCGAAGCGCGCGGCCGGATGCGCGACCTCCTTCATCATCATCTTCAGGCCGGTCGGAAAGATGAATGCGTTGCGTACGCCGTAGTCGTCCATCAGACGAAACGCGCGCTCCGGGTCGAAACGCCCCCGGTACGCCAGGATGGGCATGCCGAAGTACCAGGTGGGCAGCAACGCGTCGAACAAGCCGCCGGTCCAGGCCCAGTCCGCGGGTGACCAGAACATGTCTCCCTGCGTCGGAAAGAAGTCGTGGGAGCAGACAAAGCCTGGCAGGTTGCCGATCAGCGCGCGGTGCGGAATCAGCGCGCCCTTCGGCGCGCCGGTCGTGCCGCTGGTGTAGATGATCAGAGCCGGGTCGGCGGCGGCGGTATCGACGGCGTCGAAACGTGTCGATGCGCAGGCCAGCAGGCGGTCCCAGTCCTCCACTCCGGCCTCGCGCGCGCCTGCGGCGCCGATCACGCAGCGCAGACCCGGCACCTGCTCGCGCACGGCGAGGATGCGCGCGAGCGACTCGCCATCCACGATCACCACCGATGCGCCGGCATCGCGCAGACGGTATTCGAGCGCGTCGGGACCGAACAGGTGGGACAGCGGCACCGCGATCGCGCCCATCTGGAAGATGGCCATGTAGGCGATTGCCGTCTCGGGCCGTTGCGGCAGGACCATCCCGACGCGGTCTCCGCGTGCCACGCCGAGTGCGCCCAGCGCATTCGACAGGCGGTTCGCCCGCACCTGGACATCCCAGAAGGAGTACGCGCCGCGCACGCCGTCCTCGTCCTCGTAGTACAGCGCGAAGCGCTCGCGCTGCAGCGCGTGCCGCCCACAGCAGGCGCGTGCGATATTGAACCGCTCCGGCACTGACCAGCGAAACCCGCGTACCAGGGCGCCATAGTCGGGTGCATTGCGCATGTCGTGTAGACCGAAGGTGGGCATCGTGTGCGTTTTCACCGTACTCAGGGCACTCGCCGATACAACCGAAACAATTCGCGGCGTTCGCCCGGTCGAGATCCCTCCCACACCCGCTCCCAGCCCTCCCCGGGATCGCGGACGGCGTCGCGTTGGCCCTGCACGAGCAGCATCTCGCACCCGGCTTGCGCGCTCCATTGCCGCATCGGCATGCCCGAGAGATAGGAGAGCAGCGCCTGCTGCGAGGTTCCGACGTCGCGCGCCATCACGCATTGCCCATCGCGTGCTGCCGCCGCCACTCCATCGGCCACCGCGCGGTAGCTCTTGCCCAGGTCCGCGTACGCCAGGAACATCGCGAGCGCCAGCGCCCACACCACGGCCACCCCCCCCGACCACGCCATGAGCGGGCGTTCCTTGGCGTTCCCCGCGATCTTGATCACGCCGATCCAGATGGCGGTGATGACGGCCGCGAGAATCAGCGTGAGCACCTGTACGCTCGGCACGTAGGCCGGTTGTTGGCGGATCCAGTGCCGATGGCGGGCGGCCGGCAGGCCAAGTTCCAGCGCGCTCCACTCGAACCAGCCCATCAGCACCATGATCGAGCCGAACAGGATCGAAAACCACCAGAACGCGTTGGCGGCACCGCGGGGCAGGGCGAGCAGTCCCGCCACCGCAAGGATCGACGCGGGAACCAGGAAGGGCAGCGCGTCGCGCTGCCGCACACCCGTGTCGAAGGACAGCAGCAGCAGCAGGCTGGCACCCAGAACCGTGCACACCATCAAGGCGGGCCGCATGGTCGCGTCGCGGCGGCGGGCCCACAGCGCCCACAGTGCGAGCGGCAGGGCGGGGAACGCGAACCAGGGCAGGACGCCGAGCAGGTAGGCGAAGCTGACCGGAGCCCGTCCGAGCGGACCGAGGAACAGCGCGGGCCCGGTCTGCGCCCACCAGGCGACGTAGGCTTCCGGCGCAGCGTTCCTGAGCAGCATCGGCCAAACGACGAGCCACGGCAACGTCGTCACCACCGCGCTCGCCAGGGCCAGCATCGCGTTCCGGCTGCGCCAGGCCGGTGACAGCAGTGGCAGCAACGCGCCGCAGAGTGCGAAACCGAAGGGGGCCAGCAGTCCGCCCGCGAGGAAGCCGATGCCCACGCCGCACCCGAGTACGAAACCGCCAAGGATCGGGCGCCGTATGGCGAGGGCCAGGC
>JAEZCG010000095.1 GCA_023430065.1 Pseudomonadota bacterium
CGCTTGTCTCATGACCGGTTGCGCAGAGCTTCCCTAGGAGCGCAGCAAAAGCAGGGCAGGTCGGACGCACGGAGATACCCGCGCTAAACTTGGTGCGCTCGCATAGTACGCTGCTTCTCCACCCGCCACTGCAGCAGCTCGGAGGGGTGGGGCCGTGTCAGCGTGATGCTCGCTAACACCCCCTCCAACGCCAAGCCGATCTCGAGCGGCCAGGAAGGATAGCGCAGTAGATTACCTACGAGCCGCACGCCATCGGCGTGAGGAAGTTCAACCGCGGGATGATTCTAACGCTGCTGAAAGCGGCATAGGACGTACCAACTGAAACCGCGACGTTGAAGGCAGAGGACCTGTGCTATTGTTCTTCGGCATGAGCGAGTTGGATGCAAACCGATGGGTGCCAACTCTGCTGCGTGACGCATGGGCGAACAAGGGAAACTGGGGGATGGCGCCTTCATGGTGTCTGTTCCCTCTCCGCCAGATTGAAGCGGCGCTTGAAATGCGATCGCGTGGCATGTTTCCTGATTCACCGGCAGTCCACTAGCTAGCAAATGAGATTTTCGGTACCGCTAAGAGTGCGGGCAGATACATATGTGGTCTCGCCTTAAGACAGTCCTGGATAGGAGGCTTTCTGGTTATCAAGACGTTATCTCGAACGCATTCCGTGCGAAGCAAGAATTCGGAAGACCGGTCCGACACCAGCTTCGCGAGATTATTAGCTTGCGCATGGGGCGGGGACGCATCATGCCAGACGAGTACTTTGCTTACCGCCTGTTCGATGACAAACGGTTTGACGATCGTGCGCGGCGTCAGTTTGTAGGACAGTTTGCCAAGCACCGCGTGTATCGCGCCAACGCGCGTTCCTGGCGCGTAGTCGGCGACGACAAGCTTCTCGGTTACGCGCTTTTCGAAAGCTACGGCATCCCTTATCCAAGACTGCGTGCTGTATTTCATCGAAGCCGAGTTCACCCGCGCGTCCGAATGTTGCGAACGGGCGATGAGGTGAGCGACTATCTCCGCAGCACCGACTATCCTGTTTTCGCGAAGCCGAGTTTCTCCTGGTTGGGAGAAGGGGCGTGGCATCTAGTCGGTGTTGACGCGCAGCGAGACGTTCTGGAGTTCGCTGATGGCTCCAGCGCTTCGGTGCAACGGTTTGTCGAGTGCGAAGTGCTAACGCGACATGACGGAATGCTCTTTCAGGACGTCGTCCGCCCACACCCTGACCTCGTCGCGATTTGCGGTCCACGCGTTGCAAGTGTTCGTATGATGGTCCTCTACCCTGAATCGGGCCCCGTCCTGCACCGCTGCGCCTGGCGAATTCCGACGGGACGGAATATGGTCGACAATTTCCGCCACGGGGCTTCCGGAAATCTGCTTGCCAGCGTGAACGAAATGACGGGGCGGGTGGACCGAGTCGTCAACGGATTCGGCTTGAACGCTCGGGAGATTGAGCGACATCCGGACTCGGGGCGGATGCTAGTTGGGTTTCAGCTGCCGGATTGGTCCAGTATGCTCGAGTGCTGCCTTGAGGCAACTAGGGCGTTTCCAGGGCTCGTCGTGCAGTCGTGGGACGTCGTGCCGACACTGGAGGGTCCCTTGTTCATCGAACTGAATACGTTTGGGGACCTGGACGTACTCCAGCTTGCTCACGGCTACGGCATCGCCGACGACCGATGGCATCGGGTGGTCGAGGATTAGTTTGAGTGCCTTGCTGGCACTTCCGGTAAGCGGTCTGGTACGTACCGTTTCGCGCAACGTCAACCAGCGCTCTTCAATACCCTAGGTAATCACCGCAGAACCCTCGTCGCGCCGTGCAGGGGTGGACAGCCAAAGCAAGGTGATCCACTCGGTGGTGGTCATTGCGGCGAACGCGGCCGACTGCACGGTCATGGATCAGTTGCTGCTAGGCCATGGGGCGCGTCTATGGCGACCAGGCCTACAAGAGCCAGGGCGAGCGAATCCGTGCCAAGGCACCCAAGGCCCGCGACTTCACCAACCGGCAATGTAAGTGGAAGCGCGTGGTCAATTCTGTGATCCGGGCGCCGGACGAAATGCGCGTGCGCTCGCGCGTGGAGCACTCGATCGGGGTCGTCAAAGGCGTGTTCGGCTTCAAGAAGGTGCGCTACCGCGGCTTGGCCAAGAACGCCAGCCGCATGTTCACGACCGCGGCGCTGGGAGAACTTCGACAGGGCGATCTGTAACTATTGGGTGTCGGCTAGCCTTACAGTCGCCGGGACGATGTCTGCCAAATCTGATGGGCATTTAAGTCAAGCCCTTGTAATTGAATAGTTTTTCCTCTTAGGACTCAAAATTGCATACAGGCCGCTCGCATAAGTAAGACAGATAACCCGGAGCGTCATGGAGACCATTCTCCGCCACATCGTCATGTCCTTGCTGCTGATTGCCGCCGCGCCGGCAGTGATGGCAGCGACGGCGTTCGACAATTTCGGCGACGACTTCGGTTATGACGGTACAGCCGGCGTTCTTGCCAGCGGGACGGGCGGCACGTTCGGCCATCGTTCCGCCGCCTTGCAGTTCACTGCTTCGCAATCGGGCAAGCTCACGCAACTGATGCTGCCACTCAGCGCGAAGAACAACGGTCGGCCCAATGACGGCCTTCGCCTCACTTTGTTCGAGGATGTCGACGATCAATTGGGAGCCACGCTCGAGACACTGGTTCTCGATGACATCTGCTACGTCGACTTCGAGTGCGAACAAGGTCAACTCTACACCGCGACAGCTGCAGGCACGACCGATATCACCGCAGGAATGACCTATTGGCTGCTCGCCTCGTCGGACCTCGAGGACGCCGAATTCACCTGGTACCTCACGACCGAGACCGACCCGGCGCTCGTCGGCATCTTCAACGGGCTGACTGGAGTCTTCCTATTCGACACCCCCCCTGCCCTGCGCGTCGATGTCATCCCGGACGGCGGCAACGGTGGGGGTGAACTGCCCGAGCCCACCACCGTCCTGCTGGCGCCGCTGATGGCCTGGGCCATCCGACGAGCCGCCCGGGGACGTTAGACGGCCGCGCAATCGCCGCACTGCCCCCGCAAGCGCCTGTTGGGAATACAATTCGGTCCCGGGCACGGGTCTGGCTTTGTCCCAATCAATCATCAACGTGCAAGCATCACGTCGTCGCCGCCTGCCGGATCGGCGGGCGCGGACGGTTCATCCAGATCGAGGCAAGCAAATGCTGTCTTTCTCTCAGAATGCGGTCGTCGCCGCCCTGCTGATCGGCATGATCGTCACCCTGCTCCTGACTTTTCGAAATCTCGTTGCCAACCGGCGGATGGTCGCCCTGATCGAGGAACAGTCGCTGGCGATCCAAAAGCTCAGTGCGGAGGTCTTCGAGATCCAGAACCTGAACTCCGAAGCGACGCGCAGCGTCACCAGCGCCGCGCAAGTCACTGCACGGATGGAGAAGGACCTGCAGGCGCTCGCCGCTCTCGTCTCCACGATCAAGACTGCACCAGGCGGCTCGGGGGAGGGAATGCTGCAATTGAGCAAGGAAATCAAGAAGACCCTGCAATCACGCGACGTGACCGAGTTTCTCGATAGCGCCCGCAACTAGATCGCTCAACTCGAACTTCCTCCATTTCGGCGCAGCAGTCCGCTCGCAATGCCCTTCACTTCCGTGATGCCCTGCGGCCAGAGCAGGAAGATCGCAGTCGTATAGACGGCGGCGCCGGCGACCACCAGTACGGCAAAGCGCACCGGCAAGCCCAGCTCCAGAACGTGGGGCCGCAGCAGGGTCACGGCGAGGCCCATCAAGATACCGGAGACCAGCGCGGGCCACAGCGTCCCGGCGTATTCGCGCACGGTCATCCCACATAGCCTCGTCGCGATGGTGCCCGCCACGAAACCGCTCATCTGCGCGATCGTGAACGCCCAGGCGACGCCTACCGGTCCCCAGTAACTGCCGACGGCGATGATCGCGATGCGGACGGGCGCCCCGTACAACGTGATCTTCAGCATCAGCTCCCACTTGCGCAACGCCGACATCACGGAACCCGTCAGCGAGAAGATCGCCATCAATGACCCGGCGATGCCCAGGGCCTGAAGCAGGGGAATCGCGGACAGCCACTGCTGGCCGTACAAGATGGGAATCAACTCACGCGCGGTCGCCGACATGCCGAAGCCGAGCGGAATCACGATGGCGGAGAGAAGCTTGAGGCTGGTGCTGACACCTCGTCGAAAGCGCTCGGGCTCGTCGCGTACCCTCGCATACGCTGGATACAACACCTTTTGAAGCGGGCCTGCGAGACGATTGCGCAACTCCGACGACAGCGTATAGGCCGCCTGGTAATAGCCGAGGTCGGTGGCGCCGAAAACGCGTCCGACGATCATGAAGTCGACGTTCCCCATCACGTAGCGCACACCGCCCAGGCTGAGAATGCTCGCGCTCGCGCGTAAGTTGGACCGCATGAACGACCTCTGGAAACGGAGTCTCGGCAGGTAAGGGATCGACCACCACATGTAGACGATCTCGAACAGCTTCCCACCGATCGATCCCGCCACCAACGCCCACGGCCCCCAGCCCAGCGCGGCAAAGGCGATCGACACCAAGATCCGGAACAGGATTGCCGATACCTGCACCCGCAGGTCCAGGTCGAACATCATCAGCCGCATCATGGTGACGTGCTGGATGATGGTCATCTGTTCCAGCAGGAACATGATCGGCAGAACACGCAGCAGCGGCGTGACCCGGGGGTCGCCCAACAGATGAGCGAACAGCGGCGCGCCACTGACGAGCAGCATGAAGATGGCCGCGCCTAGGCTGATCGAGAACCAGAAGACGGTGTCGCACTGGATGCGGGCCAGTCGGGAGCGCTGGATGAGAATTGCGCTCAAGCCGACGTTGGTGAGAGCGGCAGTCAACTCGGTGACGATCGAGGCGAGTCCCACCAGGCCGTAGTCCTCGGGCGTGAGGAGACGGGCCAGGATCGCGGTGGAGCCCAGCGTCAACAGGACACGCAGCGCCGTCGCGAGAAAGGTGAAGCCGGCGCCTCGCACCACGCGCCGCTTGAGGTCCAGCGAACTGGGGAAGAAACCGGCCCGCAGGCGGTCCTGCCGCGCGAGCGAAGATTTCCTCATCTCACCAGGCGATGTCGGGCCGAGCGCGTGCCGGTGCGGTGAACTCCACTGTCCCGGAACGATTCCGGATCAGATCGCATCGAGGTGAACGATGTCTTCGAACCGCTCCCGCTCGCGGATCACGCGCACGTCGCTGCCAGAGACCATCACAGCCGGCGGCCGGGGATTGGAGAAGTTCATCTGGTTGGGAACGAAGTAGGCACCGGCGTCCATGATCG
>JAEZCG010000120.1 GCA_023430065.1 Pseudomonadota bacterium
CCGATCTTTTCAGGGCATGGCGGAGCAGTCGGGCCGGCAGCGTGAGCTCGCGGTGCGCGCGGCTACGGGCAAGATCGGCGAGGATGGCAACGAAATCACCTTCGAACGCTTCGTACAGGAGACCGAGGAGACGCTGCGCTCGTTCGTGGACAGCACCATCGACTCCAGCCGGTCCGGCATGGTTCTCGTGGAAAGGATCGATGGAGTGAAACAGCAGCTCGGAGACGTGAAGAAGATCCTCGGTGAGATCGAGAGCATTGCCAAGCAGACGAATCTGTTGGCGCTCAACGCGGCAATCGAGGCCGCGCGCGCAGGCGAGGCGGGCCGCGGCTTTGCCGTGGTGGCCGACGCGGTGCGCGACCTGTCGGGGCGAACCGGCCAGTTCAGCAGCGAGATCCGCTCCCACATGCAGCGCGTCGAGACGTCGATCCACGAGACGGAGGACGACATCAATCGGATGGCCTCGACCGACATGAACTTCGCCCTCGCGGCGAAGGCCCGCGTCGAGGTCACGATGCAGGAGATCGCTGCCGTGAACGCAGGGGTGGCCGCTCTGGTGGACGAGATCGGCGGCATCGCCCGGAGCCTCGGGCGAGACGTCGACGATTCCGTGCGGCGTCTGCAATTCCACGACATGACGGCGCAGCTGCTCGAGCATGTCCAGCGACGTGCCAAGGCGATCGAGCTTCTGCTGGATAGCCTCGGCAGCCAGGCGGCCCGGGCCGGCAGCGTCGATCTCCTGGCCGCGCTCGAGCGGTCGCGTGGCATGACGGCGCGTACTCCCGTCAGTCAGTCCACCGCCGGGGGCGGCGACATCCCGCTACCCTGACCGAAGGACACCGTCGATGCAGCCGCTGTGGTCGCGGCCGCGGTACGGGTCCGCACCCGGTCTGGTTTTTGGGCGCTGCCCTGCGGACGCAGGCCGCCGGCACCGTCGCGACGCATCACGCACAGCATGATCCGATCCATGACGCGCGACGCGGCGCTCGGCGTGCGCGAGTTCGACTTCTCCGACCGGGATTTCGAGACGGTGCGCTCGCTCATCTATGCGCGGGCGGGAATCGCGCTCGGCCCGGCGAAGCGGGATATGGTGTACGGCCGGCTCGCCCGGCGCCTGCGTGCGCTCGGCCTGCAGCGCTTTTCCGACTACCTGGGCAGGCTGGAGGCGGATGCAGAGTCGGGGGAATGGGAGGCGTTCACGAACGCGCTGACCACCAATCTGACCTCCTTTTTTCGTGAACCCCACCATTTTCCGATCCTCGCCGAGCATCTGCTCAAGGCCTCGGGTCGAGCCAGCACGGTCTGGTGCTGCGCCGCCTCCACCGGCGAGGAGCCGTACTCGATCGCCATGGCGGCGGTCGAGGCGTTTGGAAGCTTCCGGCCTCCCGTGAGCATCCTGGCGACGGATATCGATACGCAGGTATTGGCCGAAGCGCGGAGGGGCGTCTACCCGCTGGATCGGATCGAGAAGCTGAGTCCGGAGCGCGTGCGGCGCTTCTTCCTGAAGGAATCGGGCGCGCGCGAGGGCTACGTCAAGGTGCAGCCCGAGCTGCAGCGGCTCATCACGTTTCGGCCTCTGAATCTGCTCGAACCGGGATGGTTCGTGCGCGGCCCGCTGGATTCGATCTTCTGCCGCAATGTCATGATCTACTTCGACAAGCCGACCCAGGCCGCGATCCTGCATCGCTTCGCTCCGCTCATGCGCAACGACGCGCTGCTCTTCGCCGGTCACTCGGAGAGTCTGTTTCACGTGTCCGGCTTGTTCGAGCTGATGGGACGAACCGTCTATCGGCTCACGGGCGGGACGCCGGCGGACCCGTATAAGCGCGGATGAGAGAACTCGAGTCCCGGGAGTACGACGCGCGACACGGCATGTCGACCGAGCGCATCATCGTGATCGGTGCGTCCACGGGGGGCACCGAGGCCCTGAAGGAGGTGCTGAGCGGTCTGCCCTCGGACAGTCCGGGGGTGCTCGTCGCACAGCACATGCCCGCCGGCTTCACCCGCTCGTTTGCTGCGCGGCTCGACAGCCTCTGTCGCATACGGGTCAAGGAAGCCTCGGACGGTGAGCGGGTGCTGCCAGGACACGCTTACATCGCCCCCGGTCACGCGCACCTGTTGCTCAAGCGTAGCGGCACACACTATGTGTGCGAACTGGACCAGGGGCCGGCCGTCAACCGCCATCGACCGTCGGTCGACGTGTTGTTTCGATCCGCTGCGGCCGCGGCGGGCAGCAATGCGGTGGGCGCGATCCTCACCGGCATGGGCAAGGACGGCGCGCAGGGCCTGCTCGCGCTGCGCAAGACCGGGGCTCACACGATCGCGCAGGACGAGGCGACTTGCGTGGTGTTCGGAATGCCGAGGGAGGCCATCCAGGCCGGGGCGGCTGAAGCGGTGGTTGCGCTCGGCGACCTCTCCCGTCACCTCCTGCAGTGGCTGGAAATCAGACGTGAAGCAGGGGTGCGGCGTTAGACCGGCTCAAGATCGTGCGCGCCCGGCCGATCAACCGATCCGCAATGTAGATGACAGGAGACGATGCAGTCATGCAAGCCAACGTGGAGACCGTGCAAGACCAGGTGCGAATCCGCTTGAACGGACGCTTCGACTTCAGCGCCCACCGGACCTTCCGGGAGTCCTACGCACCGTCCCTCGACAACAAGGAGGTGCGGGAGGTGGAGATCGACCTGGGGTCCGTGGACTATCTGGACAGTTCGGCCTTGGGCATGCTGCTGATGCTCAGGGAGAAGGCGCAGGCGGCCAACAAGACCGTGGCGCTCGCGAACTGCCGCGGATCGGTCCGGCAGGTCCTGGACATTGCGAATTTCGCCAAGCTCTTCTCGATCCGTTGAGCGTTCCCGGCCGGTATGGAGTAGCCGGGCGTCTTCGGATACAATTCGATTCTTACAGGCGCGTAGCTCAGCTGGTTAGAGCATCACCTTGACATGGTGGGGGTCGTTGGTTCGAGTCCAATCGCGCCTACCAGCATCCCAGAGCAGACGTCCGGCGGGCCCGGGGCGAAACGAAGTCCGGGCCTTGACAGCGGGGCAGTCTGCGGAAAAAGTGCGGTCAGCCGCACTTTTTTTTTGCCATTCGTTGCCGCCCATGGTCACCATCCGACTGCCAGACGGTTCGCGCAAGACGTACCAGGAACCCCCCAGTCTCGCCGAAGTCGCGGCGAGCATCGGTCCCGGGCTGGCCCGGGCTGCCATTGCCGGCAAGATCGACGGGCAGCTCGTGGATCTGTCCCGCAAGGTGGAGACGGATGCCGACGTTGCACTGGTGACCGAAAAGGATCCCGAGGCCCTCGACATCACCCGGCATTCCACCGCGCATCTGCTGGCCCATGCGGTGAAGGAGCTGTTCCCGGACGCGCAAGTGACCATCGGACCCGTGGTCGACGACGGCTTCTACTACGACTTCGCGTACAAGCGGCCCTTCTCCCCGGAGGATCTGAGCGCGATCGAAAAGCGTATGGGAGAGATTGCCAGCCGCAATCTGCCGGTGGTGCGGGAAGTGTGGGACCGGTCGGATGCCGTGCGCTTCTTCAAGGATCAGGGGGAGCACTACAAGGCGCAGATCATCGAGAGCATTCCCGGCGAGGAAACCATCACCCTGTACCGCCAGGGCGAGTTCGTCGACCTGTGCCGGGGGCCGCATGTCCCCGCCACCGGGAAGCTGCGGGTGTTCAAGCTCATGAAGCTCGCCGGCGCGTACTGGCGCGGCGATTCGCGCAACGAGATGCTGCAGCGGATCTACGGCACCGCCTGGCTGAAGAAGGACGATCTCGATGCCTACCTGCATCGGCTGGAGGAGGCGGAGAAGCGTGACCACCGCCGGCTGGGTCGGCAATTGGACCTGTTTCACCTGCAGGACGATGCGCCCGGTATGGTGTTCTGGCATCCCAAGGGTTGGGTGATCTGGCAGCAGATCGAGCAGTACGTGCGCCGGCGGCTTGCGCGCAGCGGCTATCAGGAGGTGCGTACCCCGATGGTCCTCGACCGCACGCTGTGGGAGCGCTCCGGGCACTGGGAGAACTATCGGGATCACATGTTCACCACGCACTCGGAGGAGCGCGACTTCGCGGTGAAGCCGATGAATTGTCCGGGGCACATCCAGATCTACAACCAGGGCATCAAGAGCTATCGCGACCTGCCGCTACGGCTTGCCGAGTTCGGTTCGTGCCACCGTAACGAGCCGTCCGGCGCGCTGCACGGGATCATGCGCGTGCGCGGCTTCGTCCAGGATGACGCGCACATCTTCTGCACCGAGGAGCAGGTTGGTGAGGAGGCCGGGGCATTCATCGAACTGCTGCAGCAGATCTACCGGGATTTCGGCTTCGAGGAGATCCTGATCAAGCTGGCGACGCGGCCGGTCAAGCGCATCGGTACCGACGAGGCCTGGGATCGGGCGGAAGCGGCCCTCGGTCGGGCACTGGATGGCAAGGGCCTGGCATGGCAGACGGCTCCGGGCGATGGCGCCTTTTACGGCCCCAAGATCGAGTTCTCGCTCAAGGACAGCATCGGCCGGATCTGGCAGTGCGGCACCCTGCAGCTGGACTTCTCCTTGCCGGAACGGCTGGGTGCAGAATACGTGGCCGAAGACAACTCGCGGCGTGTCCCGGTCATGCTGCATCGGGCCATCCTCGGCTCCCTGGAGCGCTTCATCGGCATTCTGATCGAGCATCACGCCGGCGCGCTGCCGCTTTGGCTCGCGCCGGTCCAGGCAGTGGTGATGAACATCACGACAGCCCAGGCCGGCTATTGCGAAGAGGTGGCCTCCAGGCTTGTCGCGGTCGGCGTGCGGGCCGAAACGGACTTGAGAAACGAGAAAATTAGCTATAAAATCCGCGAACATAGTCTCCAGAAGCTGCCTTACCTCCTGGTCGTGGGCGACAAAGAGGTGGCAGCGCGGGCCGTGGCCGTGCGGACTCGGGGGGGCGTGGATCTGGGGCAGATCTCCTTGGACACCCTGATCCAGCGCCTGAGGGGCGAATCTGCCCCGCCCGACAGCGCGGCCTGAACTTTTTTGGGAGGGTTGGCGTATCGCTCAGGATCGGGACGCGCGGATCAACGAAGAGATCACAGCGCCGGAAGTCCGTCTGGTAGGGATCGACGGGGAGCAAATGGGTGTCGTGGGCCTGGCTGCCGCGCAGCGCATGGCCGAGGAGGCAGAGGTGGATCTCGTCGAGATCGCGCCCACTGCCAAGCCACCCGTGTGCCGATTGATGGACTACGGGAAGTTCAAGTATCAGGAGAGCAAGCGGCGGCACGAGGCCAAGCTCAAGCAGAAGCAGATTCAGGTCAAGGAAGTGAAGTTCCGGCCTGGTACCGACGAAGGCGATTACCAGATCAAGCTGCGGAATCTGGTTCGATTCCTGGAAGAAGGCGACAAGGCGAAGATCACGCTGCGGTTCCGGGGGCGCGAGATGGCGCACCAGGAGTTCGGCGTCAAGCTTCTGGAGCGGGTCCGCACCGATCTGGATCCGTATGGCGTGGTCGAGCAGATGCCGAAGTTGGAAGGCCGGCAGATGGTGATGGTGCTGTCGCCAAAGAAGAAGCTGGCTCATTGAGGTGCCCGGGACCGTCCGGGCACAAAACAAGTGATGTCGCGGTCGTGAAGCGCACCGCCAGGTGCCACCCGGCGTCATGTCACAAGGAGTAGTCGCAATGCCGAAGATGAAGACGAAGAGCGGCGCCGCGAAGCGTTTCCGGACGCTGGGCGGCGGCGGTGTCAAGCGCAGCCACGCATTCCTGCGCCACATCCTCACCAAGAAGAGCACGAAGCGCAAGCGTCACCTGCGCGGCACGACCAACGTGCATCCTGCCGACCTGCGCGCCATCAAGGCGATGCTGCCCTACAGCTAAGGAGAGACGGCGATGCCAAGAGTCAAACGTGGAGTGACGGCACGCGCCCGCCACCAGAAGGTGCTCGACCAGGCCAAGGGATTCCGGGGCCGTCGCAAGAATGTGTTCCGCGTCGCCAACGAGGCGGTGATGAAGGCGGGACAGTACGCCTACCGCGACCGGCGCCGGCGCAAGCGCGATTTCCGGGCGTTGTGGATCCAGCGGATCAACGCCGCTGCGCGCGAGTGCGGCTTGTCTTACAGCGCATTCATGAACGGACTCAAGAAGGCGTCCGTCGAGCTCGATCGCAAGGTTCTCGCGGATCTGGCGGTGTTCGACAAGGCCGCATTCGAGAAGATTGCGATGCAGGCCAAGGCCAGCCTCGGAATCTGACCGGGCCCGCGCCCGACGGAAGGAGGCCTTTCAGCCTCCTTTTTTGTTCCCACCGCTTCGGACCATGACCGCCGTACCGACCGACCTGCTCGCAGGGCTCGACCGCGTGGTCGAGGATGCAAATGCCGCCTTCGACGGCGCGGCCTCGCCTGCCGAACTCGAGCAGGCGAAGGCGCGCTTCCTGGGCAAGGCCGGCCTGCTGAGCGAGGTGCTGAAGGGCCTCGGTCGACTACCCGCGGACCAGCGCCCGGCGGCCGGAACTCGAATCAACGCGGTGAAGCAGCAAGTCGAGCAGGCGCTCGAGCGGCGACGGGTCGAGCTCGCCCGCGCTGCGCTGGACGCGCGGCTCGCCGAGGAGGCGATCGACGTCACCCTTCCCGGGAGACAGCGCGGGTCCGGGGGGATTCACCCGGTGGTCCGCACCTGGCAGCGCATCGAGGAGATCTTCGCGTCGATCGGTTTCGATGTCGCCGACGGTCCCGAGATCGAGACGGACTGGTTCAACTTCACGGCGTTGAATCAACCGGAGAACCATCCCGCGCGCTCGATGCATGACACGTTCTACGTGGAGGGCGGACTGCTCCTTCGCACCCACACCAGTCCGATGCAGGTGCGCTATGCGCGCCAGCACCCCCCGCCCCTGCGGGTCATCGCACCGGGTCGCACCTATCGCGTGGACAGCGACGCGACGCATTCGCCGATGTTCCATCAGGTGGAGGGGCTGTGGATCGACGAGCACATCAGCTTTGCCGATCTCAAGGGGGTGTACACCGACTTTCTGCGCCGCTTTTTCGAGACGGACGAGCTGAAGGTGCGTTTCCGACCCTCATTCTTCCCGTTTACCGAGCCGTCCGCGGAGATCGACATGGCGTTCGACAGCGGCCCCTTGCGAGGGCGCTGGCTCGAGATTTCCGGCGCCGGCCAGGTCCATCCCGCGGTCATTCGCAACTTCGGCCTCGATCCGGAGCACTGGATTGGATTCGCATTCGGGAGCGGGCTGGAACGCTTGACCATGCTGCGTTACGGCATCGACGATCTGCGCCTGTTCTTCGATGGCGATCTGCGCTTCCTGCGTCAATTCTCGGACTGAGACGAGGGCGGCATGCAGTTCTCCGAAGCGTGGTTGCGTGAGTGGGTCGACCCCGACCTGGATACCGCCGGACTGACGCACCTGTTGACGATGTCCGGGCTCGAGGTCGAGACCTGCGAGCCGGTCGCTCCAGCGTTCTCGAAGATCGTGGTGGGCGAGGTCCGGGCGGTGTCCGCCCATCCGAATGCAGACAAGCTGCGCGTGTGCGCGGTGGACGTCGGCATCGAACGCCCGCTGCAGATCGTGTGCGGCGCACCCAACGTGACCGTAGGCATGAAGGCGCCGGTCGCCCTGGTCGGCGCGCGGCTGCCCGCACGTGAAGGGGTATCGTCACCGGAAATCGCGCGAGTGACCATGCGCGGCGTCGAGAGCGAAGGCATGCTCTGCTCGGCCCGTGAACTGGGTCTGTCCGACGATCACAGCGGCCTCATGAGCCTGCCTCCGCAGGCGCAGCCGGGCGCCGACGTGCGCACGGTACTCAGGCTGAACGATCATCGCATCCTCATCAAGCTCACGCCCAATCGCTCCGACTGTCTGTCGATCGCGGGACTCGCCCGCGAGGTGGCGGCGCTGACCGGTGCACCGGTGCGGGCGCCACGCATCGACCCGGTCCCCGCCGGATGCGACGTCCGCTTCCCCGTGCGGATCAGCGATGCCGCAGGCTGTGGCCGCTTCACCGCCCGTGTCATTCGCAACGTGAACGCGCGCGCGAGCACGCCGGACTGGATGCGAGAGCGCCTGGAACGCGCCGGCCAGCGCAGCATTTCCGCCCTGGTGGATGTCACCAACTACGTGATGCTCGAACTGGGACGACCTCTGCACGTCTACGACCTGGACAAGCTCACGGGCGGCATCGACGTGCGCTTCGGGCGAGCGGGCGAGCGGCTCAAGTTGCTCAACGAGCAGACCATCGCGCTCGAACCGGATGTGCTCGCCATCACGGATGAAAGCGGTCCCATCGGCCTCGCCGGCATCATGGGCGGTGACAGCACGAAAGCCGAGCTGGATACGCGCAACGTGCTGCTCGAAGCGGCCTTCTTCTTCCCCGATGCCATTGCCGGTCGGGCACGCCGCTACAACTTCACCAGCGATGCCGGGCATCGCTTCGAGCGCGGCGTGGACTTCGACAACAATCTCGCGGGTATCGAACGGGCCACGCGGCTGATTCTGGAGATCTGTGGTGGCGAACCGGGGCCCGTGGACGATCACGTCGCGCGGCTACCCGAACGTCCGCCGGTGCGCATGCG
>JAEZCG010000106.1 GCA_023430065.1 Pseudomonadota bacterium
CTCCTCCCCCTTCGATCCGTTTCGGGCGCGTCTTCTGGCCGACGTAGCCGCCCGGAGGTCGCAACCGTAGCACTTCGCCTCGAACCGCGCCACCCTCTCGAGCGGACACGGGTCACCGGCATCGCACTGCAACGTCCCAGGACGGACGCCCGCATTCAAAGACGTGCGAGAATGCTTTTTTGCGACGCGCCATGACGCCATGAATGCGAGCCCATCCTCCCTGCCGGCGGCCGCCGATGCGGTGCTGCATTTCTGGTTCGGTGAAGGTCCCGACGATGTGCCGCGCAAGGTCTGGTTCGCGAAGGACGCCGCGTTCGACCGGCTGTGCCGGGAACGCTTCGCGGACACGCACGCGGCCGCGGCAGCCGGCCAGCTCGATCGGTGGCAGGAAACGCCGGCAGGGGCCTTGGCGCTCACGGTGGTCCTCGACCAGCTCTCGCGCAACATCTACCGCGATACACCGGAGGCCTTCGCACAGGACTGGCGCGCGCTCGGCATCGCCCGTTACGCCGTCGAGCGCGGGTTCGACCGGCAGCTGCCGCCGTTGCGGCGCATGTTTCTCTATCTTCCGTTCGAGCACAGCGAGGATCGCGCGATGCAGGCCCGCTCGGTCGAACTGTTCGAGTCGTTGCGCGACCGCGACTGGCTGGACGAAGCGATCGACTATGCCCACCGCCATCGCGAGGTGATCGAGCGCTTCGGCCGCTTCCCCCACCGAAATGCGATTCTCGGCCGGTCGAGCACGGCCGCGGAACTGGAATACCTCGCCATGCCGGGCGCCGGATTCTGACGCATCGGGCGCTGGGAGATCCCGGGCTGACGCGGGTGATTCCGGGGCTGTCGACTGGGGCGCAGCATCGAGGGAAGGTATACTGCGGCGCCATCGTACGGCGCCGGTCCGTACAGGGCTCCCGGTCGAGACCGATATGACCTCCCGCAGTCCAATGCCCGTCCCCGCCCCGCTCGCCTCCGGCGCGCTCGACAGCGCGCGCCGCGTGCTGCGCATCGAGTCCGAAGCGGTCGCCGCGCTGTCGTCGCGCCTGGACGCGAGCTTCGAGCGCGCCGTGCAGATCATCCTCGCGTGCAGCGGCCGCACCGTGGTGAGCGGCATGGGCAAGTCCGGGCACGTCGCGAGCAAGATCGCCTCGACGCTGGCCAGCACCGGAACCCCGGCCTTCTTCGTGCACCCGGCGGAAGCAAGCCATGGGGACCTGGGCATGATCACGGCGCAGGACGTGATGATCGCCCTGTCGAATTCGGGCGAGAGCGGCGAAGTGCTCGCGATCGTGCCGTTGGCCAAGCGGCGCGGCGCCCGCATCATCGCGATGACCGGCAACCCCCGTTCGTCGCTGGCCCGCGAGGCCGACGTACACCTGGATGCCGGTGTCGCGGAGGAGGCTTGCCCGCTGGGCCTGGCGCCGACCGCGAGCACGACCGCAGCCCTGGCCCTGGGCGATGCGCTCGCGGTGGCGCTCCTGGAGGCGCGCGGCTTCGGCACGGAGGATTTCGCGCGCTCGCATCCCGGAGGCGCACTGGGCAAGCGCCTTCTCACGCACGTGAGCGACGTGATGCGCCGAGGCGAAGCGCTCCCGGTGGTGCGCGTGGGCGCCAGCTTGCCGGAGGCCATCCTCGAGGTCACGCGCAAGGGCATGGGAATGACCGCAGTGCTCGATGCCACTGGCGCGGTAGCCGGGATCTTCACCGACGGCGACCTGCGGCGTGCGCTGGACCGCGGCAGCGATCTGCGGCAATTGCGCGTGGACGAGGTCATGAGTCCCGATCCGCGCACCATCGGACCGGAGCAGTTGGCCGTCGAAGCCGTGCGGCTGATGGAGGAACACCGCATCAGCCAGATCCTGGTGGTCGACGCCGGCCACGCGCTGGTCGGTGCCCTGAACATGCACGACCTGTTCAAGGCGGGTGTCCTCTGAACGGCGCCTCGCGCGTTGAATCGATACGGGAACGCGCACGCGCCGTCCGCCTGCTCGTGCTGGACGTGGACGGCGTGCTGACCGACGGGTCGCTGTACTACACGAGTGCCGGCGAGGAAGTGAAGGCTTTCGACATCCAGGACGGCCTGGGCATCAAGCTGTTGCAGGGCGGCAACGTGGCCGTGGCCATCGTCACGGGGCGGCGCTCGCCGATGGTCGAACGGCGTGCCCGGGAATTGGGGATTGCGCATCTGGTCCAGGGCGCCGAGGACAAGCTGGCGGCCTATCTTCAGCTGCTGGCCGAAACCGGCCTCGATGCAGCAAGTACCGCGTGCATGGGAGACGACCTGCCCGACGTCCCGCTCCTGCGGCGCTGCGCGCTGGGGATCACGGTGCCGGCGGCGCCCGAGGCGGTGAAGGCCAGCGCCCATCTGATCACGCAGCGCCACGGCGGCCGCGGCGCCGTGCGCGAGGCGTGCGAGGTGATCCTCGCCGCGCAGGACAAGCTGGACCGTGCTCTGGAGCCGTATCTGCGTTGAAGGACCGCTGGCTCACCTACGCTCCCATCCTGCTGCTGGCAGGGCTCGCCGGCCTGAGCTACTGGCTCGACCAGAGCGTGCAGCCGTTGCAGGATGAAGCTTCCGGCGGGGATGAGGGCCGGCCCGACTTCATCGTGGAGGACGTGAACGCGACGCGCATGGATCTGGCCGGGCACCCCCGCTACGCCCTGCAGGCCAAGCGCATGACGCACTATCGCGCGGGCGACACGCAGGCCGTCCTCGATGCGCCGCTGCTCACGCACTACGACGAGAGCCGAGTGCCGCTGACCATCCGCGCAAACGAGGGCCGGCTCTCCAGCGACGGCGACCACGCGTACTTCATCGGCAACGTGGTGGTCACGCAACCGGCCAGCGGCGAGCGGGAAGAGATGACCATGCTCACCAGCTTCCTGCACGTGATCCCGGATGCCAATCTGGCCAAGACCGACAAGGAAGTGACCTTGATCAAGGGGAATAGCACCGTGAAGTCGCATGGCCTAGAATTCAACAATGAAACTCGTTCCGTCAGACTGCTCTCGAAGGTGCACGGCACGCTCGACACCCCGCCCAAGGCGGCATTGCCCTGGGACCGCCGGCCGCCGCGCTGAGCGGCCCGGCCGCATCCGCATCCGGACATGATGCGCCTGCCTCCCCGCCTCCGCCCGCTCGCCGCTGCGCTGCTGGCGATGCTGCTCTCGCCGTGCGCCCACGCCGAGCTCGCAGACCGGGACAAGCCCGTGAACATCGAGGCCGACCGCCTTTCCATCGACGACAAGAAGAAGGAGAGCGTGTTCGAGGGCAACGTGACGATGACCCAGGGCACACTGACGCTGCGGGCCGATCGCGTCTTCGTGCGTCAGGATGGCGAAGGCTTCAATCACGCGATCGCCTTCGGCCGTCCCGCATCCTTCAAGCAGAAGCGCGAAGGGACCGATGAGTACATCGAGGGCTTCGCCGAGCGCATGGAGTACGACGGCAAGCAGGACAAGGTGCAGCTGTTCACCAATGCCCACGTGAAGAAGGGCATCGACGAAGTCAAGGGCGACTATATTTCCTATGACGCTGTCACGGAGTACTACCAGGTCATCGGAGGCGGCCCGGCCGCGGCGACCGCGGCCAATCCGCAGGGCCGGGTGCGCGCGGTGATCCAGCCCAAGCGCACGGACGACCAGCAGGCGCTGCCCGGCGCGCGCACGCGCGAGGCGGGCGACGCCGCGAGCGCGCCGGTGCCCCTGCAGCCGTCGACGGAGCTACGGCCCCGGTGAACGCGGGCTCCCGGGAAATGGCAGCGCTGAGCGCGGCGGAAGGCCGCGGCGTCCAGCCCCGTTCGGAATTGCGCGTGGAGCAGCTGCACAAGCGCTTCAAGGCGCGCACGGTGGTCAAGGACGTGTCCCTGCACGTGCTTTCCGGGGAAGTCGTCGGCCTGCTCGGCCCCAACGGGGCAGGCAAGACCACCTGCTTCTACATGATCGTCGGGCTCATCGCCAGCGACGGCGGGCGGATCATTCTGGATCGAAAGAATCTGAACCGCATGCCGATACATAACCGTGCGCGAATGGGCCTGGCGTACCTGCCCCAGGAAGCCTCCATTTTCCGGAAGCTCACCGTGGCGGAGAACATCAAGGCAGTGCTGCAGTTGCGGCTGGACGACCGCGACGCGATCGAGGAGCAGCTGGAGTTGCTGCTCAACGACCTGCACATCGCGCACCTTCGCAACAGCCCGGCGGTGAGCCTGTCGGGCGGCGAGCGGCGGCGCGTGGAGATCGCGCGGGCGCTGGCGACGCATCCACGCTTCATCCTTCTGGATGAGCCGTTCGCGGGCGTGGATCCGATCGCGGTGCTCGACATCCAGCGCATCATCCGGTTCTTGAAGGAAAGGCAGATCGGCGTGCTGATAACGGACCACAACGTGCGGGAAACCCTCGGCATCTGCGACCGGGCGTACATCATCAACGACGGCACCGTGCTCGCGTCCGGGGCCCCGGACGAGATCGTCTATAATGAAAACGTAAGAAGGGTGTATCTCGGCGAGCATTTCCGGCTCTAGCGACAGTCCCTCATCCTCTGCCCGAGTCGGATCACCGGCGACGCCTCCAGCCCTCATGAAGCACTCCCTCCAGCTCAAGCTGTCGCAGCACCTCACGCTCACGCCACAGCTCCAGCAGTCGATCCGGCTGCTCCAGTTGTCCACCCTCGAACTGAACTCGGAGATCGAGCGCTTTCTGCAAGAGAATCCGCTGCTCGAACGCGAGGAAGGCAGCGAGGAAGAGGCCGCCCCGCAGCCCGTGAGCGTGCTCAACGGCAGCGCCGACACGGCGACGACGACCACGAGCACCTCCTCCAGCAACGAGGAAAGCAGCGAAGGACAGGACAGCCGCGAGCCCGAGGTGGACTGGCTGCGCGACGACTCCGGCGGCAGCTACGGCGGCCACGACGGCGACGACGATTCCGATTTCCCGCAGGTTGCGGCCACCTCGCAGAGCCTGCGCGAGCACCTGCTGTGGCAGGTCAACCTGCTCAAGCTGTCCGAGCGGGACAAGCGCATCGTGACCCTGCTGGTGGACACGCTCGACGACGACGGCTATCTCACGCAGGGGCTGGAGGAGATCACCGAGATGCTGCCCGCCGAGATCGAGATCGATCTCGACGACCTGCAGATCGGGCTGAAGCACCTGCAGCAACTCGAACCGGCGGGCGTCGGCGCCCGCAACCTGTCCGAATGCCTCGCCCTGCAGCTGCATTCGCTGCCGCCGGATACGCCGTTTCGCACCGAGGCGCTGACCCTGGTGCTCGAACACCTCGATCTTCTGGCCGCACGCGACTACACCAAGCTCAAGAAGTTTCTCAAGTGCACCGACGAGATCCTGCGCGGGACGCAGCAGCTGATCATCAGCCTGAACCCGCGCCCGGGCGCGTGCTTCTCCGACGAGGAAGCACGCTACATCGTCCCGGACGTGGTAGTGAAGAAGGTGAAGGGCATGTGGCGCGCATCGCTCAATCCCGACGCGATGCCGAAGCTGCGCATCAACCGCATGTATGCCGACATCCTGCATCGCAACCGGGACGCGAGCCTGCAGCAGCTGGCAGGGCAGTTGCAGGAGGCCAAGTGGCTGATCAAGAACGTGCAGCAACGCTTCGACACGATCCTGCGCGTATCGCAAGCGATCGTCGACCGCCAGCGGCACTTCTTCGAGCACGGCGAGGTGGCCATGCGCCCGCTGGTGCTGCGCGAGATTGCCGACACCCTGGGTCTGCACGAGTCGACGGTGTCGCGGGTCACGACCCAGAAGTTCATGCTGACCCCGCGCGGCATCTTCGAGCTGAAGTATTTCTTCGGCAGCCACGTGACCACGGAGACCGGCGGCGCCTGCTCGGCAACGGCGATTCGCGCGCTGATCAAGCAGCTGGTGGCCGAGGAGGATACGCGCAAGCCCCTGTCCGACAGCCAGATCTCGGAGATCCTCGGCAAGCAGGGGATCGTGGTGGCCCGTCGCACGATCGCCAAGTACCGGGAATCCCTACAAATCCTTCCGGTCAATCTGAGGAAGTCGATCTGACTCGTGGCACGCGGCAGACCCGCGGCGGCGCCCGCCCGCTCGGTGCAGTTGCCGAGCAGCGACATATCCGCTAGGGTCCTGCCGGAACGGTCGGAGTCAGCCAATCAGCGCCAGAACAGGAGCGGCCGATGAATCTGCAACTTACCGGACACCATCTCGAGATTACCCCGGCGATCCGTGGCTATGTGACCTCCAAGCTGGAGCGCATCACGCGCCACTTCGATCACGTGATCGACGTTAATGTCATCATGTCGGTCGACAAGCTGCAGCAGCGCATCGAAGCCAATGTTCATGTACCGGGAAACGACATCTTCTGCGAGAGCATCGATGCGGACATGTATGCCGCCATCGACGGGCTGGTGGACAAGCTCGACCGCCAGATCCTGCGGCACAAGGAGAAGGTGGTCGGTCAACGGTACAACGGAGCGAACAAGCAGCAACGCACTGCAGAGTGAGCGCCCCGCCGGTGCGCCGGGCGGCCCTGCCGTCCGGTCGCCGGACGGCGCCGGAGTTGCGATGGTTCCAGTTTCCCAGGCGGGCGCCACGCCGTGAGCCTGCTCGCCACCCTGCTACCGGCTTCGCACGTTCTGCTCGACGTCGAAGCCGACGACAAGCGCCACCTGCTTGACCAGGCGGCCGTGCTGCTCGAGGAGCAGACCGGCATCGAGCGCGGCCGGATCCTCGACAGTCTGCTCGCGCGCGAGCGCCTGGGCTCGACCGGCCTGGGCCAGGGGATCGCCATTCCTCACGGACGCATCAGGGGATTGGGTACGCCGGTCGGCGCCTTGCTTCGCACGCGCGCGGCGGTGGCTTTCGATGCCCCCGATGGGGCCCCCGTGCGGCTGATGTTCGTGCTGCTCGTTCCCGAGAAGTCCACCGAACTGCACCTGCAGATCCTGAGCGAGCTTGCACAGATGCTGAGCGATCGGGCGGTGCGGGCGGAACTGTGCGCCGTCCCCGATGCGGCGGCAGCGCAGCGACTCATCGCCGGCTGGCAGCCCTCCTCCTAGCGCCGCCATGCCTCGCGTCAGCGTCGCCCAGCTCTTCAAGGAGAACCAGGAAGCGCTCCAGCTGTCCTGGCTGGAAGGGGAGCATCTCACCGACGCGGCGTTGGACACGCGCCACATCAACCAGTCCAACGAAGGCATCATCGGGCACCTGAACTTTCACCATCCCAACTGGATCCAGATCTTCAGCCGCACCGAGGCCGCCTACCTCGACTCGATGACCGAGGCCGAGCGCATGCAGGCGTTCACGCGTCTGCACGAGAGCGGCCTGGCCTGCATCATCGTGGCGGACAACGAACCGTCCACGCCCGCGCTGCGCCAGTTCGCCTCGCGCATGCGCGTGCCGCTGATCGCCTCGCCGCTGCCCAGTCTGCAGATCATCTGGGTGATCCGCACCTACCTCGGCCGCGCCCTGGCCGAGTTCGTCACCCGCCACGGTGTCCTGCTGGACGTGCTCGGCATGGGCGTGCTGCTCACCGGCGACAGCGGCGTGGGCAAGAGTGAGCTGGCGCTCGAGCTGATCACGCGCGGCAGCGGCCTGGTCGCCGACGACGTCGTCGAGCTGTACCACATCGCGCCCGAGACGCTGGAGGGGCGCTCGCCGGAACTGCTGAAGGACTTCCTCGAGGTGCGCGGACTGGGCATGCTGAACATCCGCACCATCTTCGGCGAGACCGCCGTGCGGGTGCGCAAGAACCTGAAGCTCATCGTGCAACTCGAGCGCCCGGTCGGCGGGGTGATCCCGGGGTTGGAGCGGCTTCCGCTCACCGCGAGCTTCGAGGAGATCATGGACGTGAATGTGCGCAAGGTGGTCCTGCCAGTGGCGGCAGGGCGCAACCTGGCGGTACTGGTCGAGGCTGCGGTGCGCAACTACGTTCTCCAATTGCGGGGCATCGACAGCACACAGGAGTTCATCAAGCGTCAGGAGCAGCACTTTGGCCGAGATACGTGAGCTGGGCCTGGGCGCCGGCTCCGGCCCGATGCGTGTCGTCCTGGTTACCGGCATGTCGGGCTCAGGCAAGAGCGTGGCCCTCAACGTGCTCGAGGACATCGGCTACTACTGCGTGGACAACCTGCCCGCCAACCTGATCGGCCAGGTGGTGGACTTTCTGCAGCGAACCGGCTACCTGCGCATCGCCGTCAGCGTCGACGTGCGCAGCGGCCCCACCACGCTGCGCGCCTTGCCGGACACGATCGACGAATTGCGCAAGCGCCAGATCGACCTGCGCGTGCTCTTCCTCGACGCGCGTACCGATACCCTGGTCAAGCGCTTCTCGGAGACGCGGCGGCGCCATCCACTGTCGGACGAAACCCTCACGCTGCCCGAATGCATCGACGCCGAGCGCCAGATGCTGCAGGCGGTATCGGCACAGGCACACCGCATCGACACCAGCGAGCTGTCGACCAACGCGCTGCGCGCCTGGGTGAAGGACTTCGCAGGACTGCCCGGCGTCGGCTTGACGCTGCTGTTCGAGTCCTTCGGATTCAAGCACGGGATCCCGCTGGATGCCGACCTGGTATTCGACGTTCGCTGCCTGCCCAATCCGCACTACGATCCGGTTCTGCAGCCCCTGACGGGCCGCGACCAGCAGGTCATCGCATTCATGGAGGGCGTACCCGACGCCTGTTCGATGCTCGAGGACATCATCCGCTACATCGAGCGCTGGCTGCCCTGCTTCGTGCGCGACAACCGCAGCTACCTCACGGTGGCGATCGGCTGCACCGGTGGGCGGCATCGCTCGGTGTATTTCGTGGAAACCATGGCCAAGCGCTTCCGCAGCACGCTGCCGGTCCTGGTGCGGCATCGCGAGCTGGGCGCATGAGGCGTGCGTCGGCGGCGTGGGTGTTCGCGGCGCTGGCTCTCTCGGCGCCGCTGCAGGCCGCGGACTGGACGCGCGTGACGGCCAAGGACCAGCACGAGCACTACTACGACCGCGGCAAGGTGGCCATCGAGGGTGAGCAGATCACCTACTGGCGGCGCGTCGTGTTCCGGCCCGCGCAGCCCACCCATAACGGCCTCGCCGCCAGCGCCATGTATCGCGAGCGCATCGACTGCGGGCTGCATACGCACCGCACGCTCGGCTATTTGCTGTACGCCTCGGACGGGAGCATGCTGGAGAACGTGTACACGCCCGAGGCGCCCACCGGGCCGATCGTTCCGGAGACGGTGGGGGACCGCTTCGAGAGTGCGATGTGCACGCTGGTCGCGCGCGAACGCTCGCGCGGCGTCGCCCGGCGCGACGCACAGAAGGCGGACACACCAGTCCCGCCGGTCACGGACAGCCCGGCTGCGGCAGCGGCCGGCCCCGCGGGTCCGGATACGTTTCCCGACCCTGGGACGCTGGATCAGGCCCAGCTGCTCGCCGAGATCGCGCGGCTGGAGGCGCGCCTCGCGCAGTTGCGCGCACGCGTGCTGCAGAGGAATGCGTCGCCTGCCGCAGCCCGCGAGATGCCACCACCCGGCCTGCCCGATCCTGTCGTGCTGCGGGACGAACCACGGGCGGCCGTGCTCCCCGCCGGCACGCCCACGCCATGACGACCGACACACCGGCCATCGCACTCGCCTTCACCGGAGCCTCGGGCATGCCCTACGGCGTACGCCTGCTCGAGTGCCTGATCCAGGCCGGCGTACGAGTCGACCTGCTCTACTCGCAGGTCTCGCAGATCGTCGCGCGCCAGGAGATGGACCTGCCCCTGCCCGGTCGCGCCAAGGACGCGGCGGCCTTCTTCGCCGAGCGCTTCGGGGCTCGGGCCGGACAGCTGCGCGCATTCGGACGCGAGGAGTGGTTCGCGCCCGTCGCCTCCGGCTCGAATCCACCGGATGCAATGGTGGTCTGTCCCTGCAGCATGGGGACGCTCGCCGCGATCGCGCAGGGTCTGGCAGACAACCTGATCGAGCGTGCCGCCGACGTCATGCTCAAGGAATCGCGGCGCCTGATCCTGGTACCGCGCGAAACCCCGTTCTCCGCCATCCATCTGGAGAACATGCTGCGCCTGGCGCGCGCCGGTGCCGTCATCCTGCCCGCCAACCCGGGTTTCTACCATCACCCGCAGCGCGTCGAGGATCTGGTGGACTTCGTCGTCGCCCGCGTGCTGGATCAGTTGCGCATCGCGCACACGCTGATGCCGCGCTGGGGTTCGCAGGACGGCGATGCCTGAAACCGGCACGGTAGAACTGCCGATCTTTCCGCTCGGCACGGTGCTCTTCCCCGACGGCCTGCTGCCGCTGCGCATCTTCGAGCAGCGCTATCTGGACATGACCAAGGCCTGCATCCGCGATGACGCCCCGTTCGGCGTCTGCCTCATCCGCGACGGCAAGGAGGTAGGCGAACCGGCTGAACCGTTCGAGACCGGATGCAGCGCGCGCATCGCCGAGTGGGACATGCCGCACCTGGGTATGTTCTCGCTGCTGTGCCGGGGCGAGCAGCGTTTCCGCATCGTCGAGCGCTGGGCCGAATCGAGCGGCCTGCAGCGCGCGCGCGTGCGGCCGATGGAGGCATCACCCGCGCAGGACCTGCCCGCGCGACACGCAGCACTCGGCGTGCTGCTCGAGCGCATCGTGCAACAGGTCGGCGCGGGCAATTTTCCGCAGCCGCTGCGCACCGGGGATGCCCATTGGGTGGCGCGCCGGCTGTGCGAAACGTTGCCGCTGGAGAGCGCGCTCAAGTTGCGCGTGCTGGAAGGCGACGACATCGACTCGGCACTGGACGAACTCGGCGACTTTCTCCGGCGCAACGGCGCGCTGTAGGCGCGCACACGCCCCACTCACGCCGGGGCGATCCCGGCCTCGCGCACCAGTTCAAGCAGGATCTTGCGCACCGGGACCGGCACGGCGGCTCCCAGTGCATCGGCCGGCGTCAGCCACACGCGCCCGGGCGCCTCCGCGCGCGGGGCGCGCATCACCTGCGCGAGCAGCGGGTGGATGCGCAGGCGAAAGTGCGTGAAGCCGTGCTCGATCGGCCCAAGGGTCTGCACAGCCGTCAGGTCCAGTCCGAAGCGGGCGCGCGCCTCCTCGTGTGCGCGCTCGCCGTCGACCTCCGGAAAGCACCACAGCCCGCCCCAGATGCCCGGAGCAGGACGCTTCTCGAGCAGCAGTTCGTCTCCGGCCCGCAGCACCAGCAGATGCGTCTCGCGCTGCGCGAGCACCTTCGCCGGGCGCGCAGTGGGCAACTCGGCCGTTCGATTCTGGCGCAGCGCCACGCAGGTGTCGCGCACCGGACAGGCAACGCACTTCGGCGCGCTGCGCGTGCATACGCGCGCGCCCAGATCCATCAATCCCTGCGTATAGGCCTCGATGCCGGTCGCGGGCAGCAGCGATTCGGCAAGCGCCCACATGGCCTGTTCCACCCGCCGCTCGCCCGGATAGCCGTCGATGCCGAAGTGACGCGCAAACACGCGCTTGACGTTGCCGTCGAGGATCGCCGTGCGTGCGCCATAGGCGAAGGCGCAGATCGCCGCCGCCGTCGAGCGTCCGATGCCCGGCAGTTCCTGCATCGCCTCCGGCGTGCGCGGGAAGCCTCCGTCCGCGACGACCGCCCTGGCCGCCGCATGCAGGTTGCGCGCGCGTGCGTAGTAGCCCAGTCCTGACCAGCAGGCCAGCACGTCGTCCTCGCTCGCTGCAGCGAGTGCAGCGACGTCGGCAAAGTGCGCAAGGAAGCGCTGGTAGTACCGCATCACGGCAGCCACCTGCGTCTGCTGCAGCATGATCTCGGACAGCCAGATGCGATAGGGGTCGCAGGTGTTCTGCCAGGGCAGGTCGTGGCGGCCGTGCACGCGCTGCCAGGCAACGATGCGGGCGGAGAAGGTGTCGGCGGCGTGCGGCACGATTCAGGCGAGGGCATGACCGGGATGGGGCAGCCGCATCTTACAGAATCGCTGCAGTCACGAGACGGCAACATCGCCTGCCCGCATGCACAGCGCGGCATTTTCCTGTTCGAGGCGGCAGCGCGGCCACCCGTCCACATTTCCGTAACCGTCGTACTGCATCCTTTCGCAGCGCTGAAGCGCCGCGCGTCGGGGCGTTCCACACAACGGTCGCCAACCCGATCGCCATTCGAGACATCCCTGTCATGGAGCCCGCAATGAAAGGAAAGCAGCACCCGACCAATGACGCGTCCCTCAACCCATCCTGTAACGAGTCCATCCGCGATGTCATCGCTCGGACCGACCCGGCGCGCCGTACCTTCCTCAAGTCTGCCTTGAGCGCATCGGTCCTCGCGGCATTCGGCGGTGTCACGCTGGGCGGCTTCGTGCGCGCGGTGGAAGCTGCGCCGATCGCACCGGGTATCGGCTTCGGCGGCATCGGCTTCGACGGCATTCCGCCGAATCTTCGCAACCCGTCCACCGGTCTGCTCGACAAAGATCTCGTGAGTGTGCCAGCCGGATACAAGGCCGAAGTGCTGCTCGCGTGGGGCGACCCGATCATGCCGGGGGCACCCGACTGGGACGTGGCGGCGACGCAAAATGCTGCGGCTCAGGAGAAGCAAGCAGGGATGCATCACGACGGTATGCATTTCTTCCCCTTCCCCACTCGCGGCGGCGGCAAGGCTGGCCTGTCCAGCCAGCGCGGACTGCTCTGCATCAATCACGAGTACACCGATGAGAATCAGCTGCACGGACCGGAGGGACTGGCCGGCGGCAGCGGCGTGACCATCCAGAAGGTTCGCAAGTCGCAGGCGGCACACGGCGTCGCAGTCGTCGAGATCATGCAGGCGGGGCCGCGATGGAAGGTACAACGCGGATCGCCCTTCGGACGTCGCATCACAGGCAATACGCCGATGCGCGTGTCGGGGCCAGCCGCAGGCAATGCGCTGATGCGTTCGAAGAAGTTCAACATCACCCCGACCGGTTCAATCGACATCGGCACGGTGAACGATGGGTACACCGCCTATGGCACCTTGAACAACTGCGCCAATGGGTACACCCCGTGGGGCACCTACCTCACCTGCGAGGAAAACTGGAACGGCTACTTTGCCGCACCGACTCTGGGCGCCGTGATCGATCCGGACCTGTTCGATCAGAAGCCCGAGATCCTCCAGGGCAAGTCCCGCTACGGCATCAGCACGACTGGCTCCGGCTATCGCTGGCACGAGGTGGATCCGCGCTTCAATGCCGACACCAACCCGCTCGAACCGAACCTGTTCGGCTGGGTCGTCGAGATCGACCCCTTCGATCCCAAGAGCGTGCCCGTCAAGCGCACGGCCATGGGACGCTTCAAGCATGAAAGCGCGCAGCTGGTCGTGGACGACGACCAGCGCGTGGCCTTCTACATGGGGGACGACGAGCGCAACGAATACATCTACAAGTTCGTGTGCGAAAAGCCGTACACGCCCAACAACCGCGCGGCCAATCGCGACATGCTCGACCACGGTACGCTCTATGTGGCCAAGTTCCACAGCGATGGCACGGGCACCTGGATTCCGCTCGTGTTCGGGCAGAACGGCCTCACCCCCGAGAACGGCTTCAGCGATCAGGGAGAAGTCCTGATCAAGACGCGTCAGGCGGCAGATCGCGTCGGGGCGACCATGATGGACCGTCCGGAGTGGACCGCGGTGCGTCCACGCGTGCTCGGCTTCAACGAGATCGAGGTGTACTGCACGCTGACCAACAACTCCAGGCGCGGCAACAACCCTGCATCGGCGAACCAGCCGGACGGCAGCAGCAACGCGGCGTCAGCCAATCCCCCGGTAGACGGCGCCAACCCGCGCCCCGACAACGACTACGGTCACATCATGCGCTGGCGCGAGAACAACCGCAGCGTGACCGCGACCGCATTCGAGTGGAACCTGTTCGTCCAGTGCGGCGACAAGGCGACGACGAAGACGCTGGGTGCCAGCTACAACGCGACGGGCCACGACGGCTACGTGGGCAACATCAACGGCGACGACTACGGTGCACCGGACGGTCTTTGGTTCGACGATTACGGCCGGCTGTGGATCCAGACCGATCAGGCCGGAGACGGACTCGGCGACTGGGCCAACATCGGCGGCAACGTGATGATGTGCGCAGATCCCAACACGGGGGCCACGAAACGCTTCCTCACCAGCCCCACGGACTGCGAAGTCACCGGCGTCACCATCACGCCGGACCACAAGACGATGTTCATCAACATCCAGCACCCGGGCGACCGCGGCACGCCGGACAACCCGACCGCAGGCAGCAACTGGCCGCACACGCAGGGCTACGGACCGGCCGGCCGGCCACGTTCGGCGACCGTGGTGATCACCCGCGAGGACGGCGGGATCATCGGCGCGTGAGGCGCGCGACGGGCGCGCTTAGTGCGCCGCGTGCCCGTCGCGCTGCCAGGACTTCGGCATCACTTCAATTCTTCGAAAGCAACCGGGAGACCTCATGACCCCCAATCTCGCGCGTGCCCTCGCGTCCCTCGTGGTCGCGTTCGCCGCAGGACCGCTGCATGCCGCGCTGATCACCAGCGCGTCCGACCTGGCGAACACCAGCACCTTCAACTTCGACACGCCGGCAGGTTCGAATCTCTCCGATCCCGTCGCACTTGGCAACGGCGTGACCTTCTCGACCACCGGCGGGCCCGGTTCGATCGGCGAGGCGCCCACGGGCGCATGGACCCTGGGCAGCAACGGCTTCTGGTCGGCGAGCAAGACCTTCGCTGGCGTCGATGGCGACTTCGACGGTGCCGGCGAGCCCGCTTCGATGATCTTCGACTTCGGCGACAACCCCGTCAGCGGCGTCGGCGGCTTTCTGAACTTCGATCCCGACTTTACCTATGGAGACCCGCTCTCGCTGCCGCTGCCGCTGTACATCGCGGCGTACGATGCACAGGGCAATCTCATCGAGGGTCACGAGCTTCCCCTCTTCACGCCGGACGGATTCAACGACGGCGCCTTCTATGGCATCTCGATCGACGATCCCACTATCGCGCAGTTCGTGATCTCCGGACCGTACGCGGTGGTGGACGACCTGACCGTGGCAGGCAATGCCGTAGCGATTCCCGAGCCGGCGACCCCTGCCCTGCTCCTCGCGTGCATCGGGCTGGCGACCCTTCTGGGCCGCCGGCGCGGGCGTTCGTGAGAACCGGCGCCTGCATCCTGCTGCCGGCGCTTCTGGCCACGATGGCGCTCCGGGCCCCAGCCCACGCGACGGAGACGGTGTACCACTTCGTCGACGAACGGGGCGTCAACCACTTCAGCAATGTGCCGCACGACCCGCGTTATCGCGCCGGCTGGCAAGTGCGGCCATCCGCGTTCGACGAGGGCACGGCCGAGCCACCCCTGCTGTTGACCCTGATGGCACCGGACACCGCCCGGCGAGGCGATGCCCTCGACGTGTCGCTTGCCATGCCAGGGTCCACCGCTGTGCACGGCGCGATCGAACTCCTGTTCGACCAGGATCTGCTCGCTTACGATGACGCGACGGTGGAGGCCACGCTCGTGGCGCCAGGCCGGCTACGACTGGAAGTCGATCCTGGCATCGCCTCCGTGTTCGCGGCGGACGTCCGTCTCCGGGTTCGCGATGACGCTTCCGGCATCACCGTTCTGGAGACCGCGATCATCGATCTGGAGTCGGAGGGCCGGACGCCCAGACGCGCCGCCGCAACGCGCTCCAACGCGATCCGCCTGAACCCACCCTGAAGGTCGCGCCATCGGACGCTACGCGGGTCAGGCGGCGGCCGTCGTTTTCTTTCCGATCGCGTCCAATTGGTTCTGCAGGCTCATCCGGTCGAGCTTCCCGAAGGGGAGGTTGACGAAGATGGACAGTCGGTGGTGAAGCTGGTTGTACGTGGTGAAGAAGGCTCTTCGCTTCTGCTCTTCGGTGCCTTCGACGGCGGCCGGATCCTCGATTCCCCAGTGTGCACTCATCGGCTGACCGGGCCAGACCGGGCACACTTCGCCCGCGGCCTGATCGCATACCGTGAAGACGAAGTCGAGCGGCGGGGCACCGGGGCCGGAGAATTCGTCCCAGCTCTTGCTGCGCAGTCCCTCGACGGGCAGTCGATTGCGGTGCAGCAGATCGAGGGCATAGGGATTCACCATGCCTTTCGGGAAGCTTCCCGCGCTGTAGCCGCGGAAGCGCTCCCCACCGATCGCGTTGAGAAGCGCTTCGGCGATGATGCTGCGCGAGGTGTTACCCGTGCACAGGAACAGGACGTTGAGCTTCCTTGGTTCCATCTGCTACTCGCGCTCAGCCGCAGCAGGCCGACTTCGCGGCGGCCTGGTCGCCGGAGTTCCTGTCCGCGATGGACGGTGCGCAGCACTCGGCTGCGAGCGATGCAGGATCGGGCGAACAACAGCTCGCGCCATTCTCCGCAGTCTGCTGCAGGGTATCGGCGCCGAACACGGGAATGGAGTCGAGCGTATGGAATGTTTCCCAGGCGATGCCCTGCGGATCGGTGATCCAGTACTTGTCCGACTTCGCATAGCAGCAGTTGGCGCCCGCCTGATCGAGCGCTGCTATCTCGGCGCCGCCGACCTGTGCGCGCAAGGCGCTCAGTTCCTGTTCCGACTCCACCTGGACGCCAAGATGATCCAGCCCCGGGGCGGCGCCGCGCCGTGACACCGCGAAGTTGATGCGCGGGTCATCGAGCATCCACTTCGCATAGTCGTCCTTGCGCACGGACGGCGCCTGCCCGAACACGGTGGAGTAGAAGCGGATGTTGGCGTCGAGATCCTCGACCGATACATGCACATGAAAGCGTTTCATCATCGACTCCTCGTCGAGCGTTTCGTTGGGGCAGGGCAGCAACGCGCCAGGGCAGTCTCCATCGTCTCCAGGCAGTCGCTCGGCATGCCCTTGCAGCAGTTACGGGTCAGGTACGTCATCAGCGCGGCCATGCGCTCGAAATCCGCGCCGTAGATCACGAATCGGCCCTCCTGCCGCGCATGGGTCAGGCCGGCAGTACTGAGCTCCTTCAGGTGGAAGGACAACGTGGCGGGCGCGACGCCAAGCGATTCGGCGATCGCTCCTGCCGGCATCCCTTCCGGGCCCGCTTCGACCAACAGGCGGAAGATCCCCAGGCGCGTCTCCTGAGCCAGCGCGCCCAAAGCGGTGACAGCATCGTGCGTATCCATGATTCCATAATTGTCCAAATGTAGTAGGATGTCAAGGCCCCTCTCATGTCCATGTACAGCCGGCCCATGACGACGATCGCTTCCCCGCAGACCGATGCCACACCGCGTCGGATGAAGAGCCTGTTCGAACGCTACCTGAGCGTGTGGATCGGCTTCGCCATCGCCGGCGGAATCCTGCTCGGGAAAATCGCCCCCGACTTCGCACGCACGCTCGACGCAATGGCGATCGAGGTGAATGGTGCGCCCGTCGTATCGATCCCGATCGCCGTGTGCCTGTTCTTCATGATGTACCCGATCATGGTGAAGATCGACTTCGCGTCGGTGGTGCGGGCAGGCCGCAGTACGAAGCCGGTGCTGCTGACGCTGTTCGTGAACTGGGCAGTGAAGCCGTTCACCATGATTGCGATCGCCTTCCTGTTTCTCGGCGTCTTGTTCCGCGCCTTCATCGGAGAAGAGGCAACCGACCTCTTGAAGATGCCGTTCGGCCTCGATCTTCCCGTCGGCGCGTCGCATGGCGCCGGCACCGTCGTGTTGCACGAAGGCGTGAAGATGCTCGAAGTGCCGCTATGGCGAAGCTATCTCGCCGGCTGCATCCTGCTGGGCATCGCCCCCTGCACGGCGATGGTGCTGGTATGGGGCTACCTGGCACGCGGCAACGACGGGCTGACGCTGGTGATGGTCGCGATCAATTCGCTGACGATGCTGTTGCTCTATGGGCTGCTGGGCGGATTCCTGCTCGGGGTCGGACGGCTGCCGGTGCCCTGGGAGGCATTGCTGCTGTCGATCGGGGCATATGTCGCACTCCCGCTCGTCGCCGGCTACTTCTCTCGGAAATGGATCATTCGCGCCAGAGGGGAGTTGTGGTTCCGCGAGAAGTTCCTACACCTGCTCACACCCATCACGATCACCGCGCTGCTGCTCACGCTGGTGCTGCTGTTCTCGTTCAAGGGCGAGGTGATCCTTGCCAAACCCCTCACCATCCTGTGGATCGCGATCCCTCTGTTCGTCCAGACAGTTGTGATCTTCGCCGCCACCTACTGGGCTGCACACCGCTTGCGGCTTTCATACGAGGACGCCGCGCCGGCGGCGCTGATCGGCGCATCGAATCACTTCGAGGTGGCGATCGCCACTGCGGTGATGCTGTTCGGTCTGTCTTCCGGGGCGGCGCTTGCCACCGTGGTCGGCGTGCTGATCGAGGTTCCGGTCATGCTGCTGCTAGTGGAGGTGTGCAAGCGTACGCGACATCGCTTTGCGCAATAGCGCTCAGGCCGCGAGGAGAAGGCCCGCTTCAGCGCCACGAAACGAAGTAGAATCCGCCCTGTGCGGGCGTAGTTCAATGGTAGAACGAAAGCTTCCCAAGCTTTAGACGTGGGTTCGATTCCCATCGCCCGCTCCATAGAAGAACTAACGCTCTGTTGAGACAAGAGGTTTTCTCGAGGCCGGACCGCTCTGACGCTTCCCTACTACGATAGGGATCAGAGTGGGATCAGCAAGCCATATTTTTCGCGGTGCCAGCGGCATCTACGCCGTTCGCATCTTCGTTCCTCGCCGCCTCTGGCCGTCTGTGGGCAAGCGGGAGGTGCATGTATCGACGCGAAGTCGAGACCAGGGTGTGGCCAAGGTCGTTGGCCTGTCAGTCGCCCTCGTTTGGAAGCAACGTTTTATCCAGCTGATGGCGGTGGACGTCGAAAAGCTCTTGAAGGGGTCGCCGTTACTCTCGGGAACGGGGCACATACCGCTTCTTACCGCTGCCCCGGAACTGGGCATGAACCCGCCCACGCTGCTTCGAGAACTTGTCAATCACCGAGTTCCGCTGCTCTGCTGGGCATCCGGTTGGCCCGGCTACGAAGTCAAGCACTTCAGCGACGTGCCCCTGAACGAGGACGCG
>JAEZCG010000229.1 GCA_023430065.1 Pseudomonadota bacterium
GCAGTGGCAGTGGCAGTGGCAGTGGCGTTGGCGTCGGCGTTGGCGTTGGCGAGGAGATGACACCGCGGAAAAGGGATGCCGCGTGGCAGTGGCGTTGGCGAGGAGATGACACCGCGGGCGCTTTCGCCTTGACGTCGTGGACGCGGGGCGAGCGTCGCCCGTCAACGGCGTCATTCCGAACGCATGCGAGGAATCCTCGACCTGGAAATGACCTCGTCGTGTCAGCCGGTGAACTCGCGCAGCACCTTGCCAGGACGGCCCGCTTCGGGGCGTAGGCCGTTCGCATCCGCGATGCGCACGCCGTTCACCCACACGCCGTGCACTCCGCGCGAGGGCGTGTGCAGGCGCGAACTGCCGCCGGGGAGGTCGAAGCGGCGCACCGACTCGCCTCGCCCCACCGTCTGGGGATCGAACAGCAGCAGGTCGGCGCACGCGCCGGGACGGATCGCGCCGCGATCGGCCATCCCGAACAGCTTCGCCTGCTCCGAGGTGAGCTTGCGGATCGCCTGCTCCAGGGGCATGAGCTGCTTCTCGCGCACCCAGTGGCCAAGGAAATGCAGCCCGAATCCGGCATCGCAGAAGAAGGTGACGTGCGCCCCCGCATCGGACAGCGACAGGATGCTGTTCGGATGGCGCAGCAGCCGCCCCACCTGCTCGTCGTCGGAGTTGAGCAGCACCGCGGTGAACACTGTCTCCAGATTCTCCGTCAGGGCGAGGTCGAGCAGCCAGTCGAACGGATGCTTGTTCTCCTGCGCGGCGAGCAGCGCGACGCTCCTGCCCTCGAGGCCGCGGCGCTCGGCATCGCGCACCATGACCACCTGCACCTTGCTCCAGTCGCCCGAGAAGATGCGCCGCACGGGGATGGCCAGTTCGTCCTTCACTGCCTGCCGGAAGGCCGGATCCGCATACAGAGCCGCCGCGCCCGCCTGCCCGGCGGCGAGCACCGGCTTCCACGCCTTCAGCCCCTCGAACACGTAGGGCTCGCGCATGGTGAACTCGAACTTGAGCTGGCAGCACGAGACTGCACCGTACATGTCCAGCCCCTGCGCGCGCCCGTCGGCCACACCCACCATGTCGTTCCACGCCGCGTCCGGCACGCCCGGGTTGTAGAGGATCGCGGCGGCAAGGAAGGGGCGTCGGCAGCTGCGCGCCAGCGCCTGCAGCCAGGCGGGCTTCGTATCCGACGACTTGGTCA
The DNA here is from genome assembly GCA_023430065.1 of Pseudomonadota bacterium. GTDB lineage: Bacteria > Pseudomonadota > Gammaproteobacteria > Burkholderiales > SHXO01 > SHXO01. The sequence continues at coordinate 1,196 of JAEZCG010000229.1, forward strand.
TCATGAAGGTCCCGCGGCCGGCCTCGCCCAGCGCCGAGACCAGCGCATGGAACTCCTCCTCGGTCGCCAGCCGCGACGGCATCGGCACGCCGCCCTCGCCGTTGTGCTGATAGGAAGTGGTCGAGGACAGTCCGACCGCGCCCGCTTTCAGCCCCTGCGTCACGAGCGCGCGCATGGCGGCGATCTCCGCCGCCGTGGCGGCGCGGGTCGACGCATCCTCGCCCATGACCCACGTGCGCAGGGACGAGTGGCCGATGTAGGCGGCGACATTCGGCCCGACCCCCTGACGCTCGAGGAAGTCGAGGTACTGCGGGAAGCTCTCGAAGCTCCAGTTCACGCCGGCGCGCAGGCTGTCCAGCGACATGCCCTCCACGTGCGTCAGATTGCGCAGGTTGAGGTCGCGGTCAGCCGGCCTGCACGGCGCGAGGGTGAAGCCGCAGTTGCCCATCACCGCAGTGGTGACGCCCAGCTCGGGAGAGGGCGAGGCCAGCGGGTCCCAGGTGATCTGCGCGTCGTAGTGGGTATGGCTGTCGATGATGCCGGGCATCAGCGCCAGGCCGTGCGCGTCGATGCGCTCGCGTGCGGTGCCGAGGTCGCGGCCCACGGCAGCGATGCGACCGCCGGAGACGGCGACGTCCGCGTCCCGCGGCGCGGAGCCGAACCCATCGTAGACACGGGCGTTGGCGATTAGAAGGTCGTGCATGCGCGCGCTCGTCGTAGTGAGTAAGAGAGCGCGTATTTTGAACCTTTCCGGTTCGTATTTCCCGTCAAGCCCTGCTGCGTGCGTGCGACTGCACGATCCGATTGGCGAGCTGCTCCAGATCGATGGGCTTTCCCAGGTGATCGTCGAACCCGCTCTCGAGGGCCATGCGCCGGTCTCCGTCCGAGGCAAAGCCGGTCATGGCGATGAGGACGCTGCGCCGACCCAGCGCCCCTTCGACCGCACGGATGCTCTGCGCCAGTGCGTAGCCGTCCGCCTGCGGCATGCTGATGTCGCTCACCACCACGTGCGGCAGGCTGCGCTCGTAGATCTGCAGGGCGTGCTCGACGGAATCGGCCACGTTGACCGCGGCGCCGCGCAGGCCGAGAAAGATCTGCACCGCATCGCGCGAGTCGGCATCGTCGTCCACCAGCAGCACGGCCACGCCGTCCAGGTCGCGCGGTTCCAGAGCGGGCATTGCCGAAATCGGGAGGGCCGGCTGCTCCATCGACAACAAGGGCAGCGTGATCGAGAAGATGGAGCCACGGTTCAGGCCTTCGCTCGCCGCCTCGATGTGGCCCCGGTGCTCCTCCACGAGGTACTTCGCGATCGCCAGTCCCAGGCCGAGGCCGCCCTGTTCGCGCGTACGCGAACTGTCCGCCTGCCAGAACCGGTCGAACAGCCGCTCCCTCACCTCCTCGGTCATGCCCACGCCGGTGTCGGCGACGGTGATCAGCGCGTGCTCGTCACGCCGCTCCAGTTTCAGCAGCACGCTCCCGTCCGCGGGGGTGAACTTGATGGCATTCCCGAGCAGGTTGGACACGATCTGGATCAGACGCTGCTCGTCACCCATCACGTACAGCCGCGGCTCGTCGCACGCGAGGGTCAGGTGCACCTTCTTCTGCTCGGCCGTCGCCCGGCATTCCTCGAACGCGGTGCGCACCACCTCGACCAGGTCGATCGGCACGCGCAGCACCTCCAGCTTGCCCGCCGCGATACGGGAGACGTCGAGCAGATCGTTGACCAGACGCTCCTGCAGCCGCGTATTGCGGTAGATGCGATGCAGGGCATCCGACACGCCGTTCGAGGCGACGAACCCGCTCATGAGCAGGTGCAGCCAGCCGCGGATGGCGGCCAGCGGCGCGCGCAGCTCGTGCGACACCAGGGCCAGAAACTGGTCCTTGGCTTCGCTCGCGCGGATCGCGCCATCCTTCTCCGCTTCGGCCCGCAGCAGGCGCTCGCGCGCCACCTCGGCGTGACGGCGGGCCGATACGTCGCGGAACACCAGCACCACGCCGATGATCTCGCCCGAATCGCCGCGGATCGGTGCCCCGCTGTCGTCGATCGGACGCTCGCTGCCGTCGCGCGCGATCAGCACCGTGTGGTTGGCGAGCCCCACCACCTTGCCCTCGCGCAGCACGCGACCCACCGGATTCTCGACCTCGGCGCGCGTGTACTCGTGAACGATCCGGAACACCTGTTCCAGCGGCAGCCCGCGTGCGTCCTCCTCCCTCCAGCCGGTGAGCGCCTGGGCCACCGGATTGAGCATCGTGACGGCGCCGTGGTCGTCCGTCACGATGAGCCCGTCGCCGCAGCTGCGCAGCGTCACCAGCAGCCGCGCCTCGCCGGCGCGCGCGAGTGCCTCCACGCGGCGCAGTTCCTTCACGGCCCGATGACTGAAGCGCCAGGAGACACCCAGTGTCAGCAACGCCGCGACCGTGAGCGCAAGAAGGGTGAGGCGGGTCCACACCAGTTCGCGGGTGCCCGCCGTCAAGCGCTGGTCGAGCAGCGTGTTCTCCACGGTGTCGAGCTCACGCAGCCCTGCACGGACACGGTCCATCAGGTCCACGCCGTA
>JAEZCG010000250.1 GCA_023430065.1 Pseudomonadota bacterium
CTGCTCGGACAAGACCGGCACCCTGACCCGAGCCGAGATGACCATCGAGCGCGTGATGACCGCCTCTGGAAGTACGCGCGTCACCGGCATCGGCTACGTTCCGGAGGGACACGTCGAGCACGATGGCGGCAAGCTCGCAGTCGGCCCGGTGCTGGCGGAGAACATCGTGGTCTTGAGCGGCGGCAGCCTCGCCGGGAATGCAGACCTGCGCCGGTCGGCGCAGGGCGGTTGGGAGATCCAGGGCGACCCCACCGAGGCGGCGTTCCTCGTGGCCGAACGCAAACTCGGCGCGGCGGAGCGCCGGCGTCGGCGTTTCGAGCGGGTGGCGGAGATCCCCTTCAGCTCCGACCGCAAGATGATGTCGACGGTCGAAATCGACCACGAGCACGACGACGCGCCGATGCTGATCAGCAAGGGGGCGCCCGATGTCCTGCTGGGACGCTGCACGCGCGTGCGCCAGGGCATGGAGGTGGTCGCACTCGATGAGGCGTTGCGTCAGCGCATGCTCGCCGATGTGCAGGAGTTGTCCGATGCGGCGCTGCGCACGCTGTCGGTGGCCTACCGGCCGCTCGAGGCGGACGAGGCGGCGGCGCCGGACGAATCCCTGGAGAACGACCTCATCTTCGTGGGCACCGTAGGCATCATCGATCCGCCGCGAGAGGAGGCGGCGACCGCCATCCGCGAGGCGCATCGCGCAGGCATCCGCGTGATCATGATTACGGGCGATCATCCGCGCACTGCCGTTCGCATCGCCCAGGATCTGGGCATCGTCGAGGTCGGCGCCCGGGCGCTGAGCGGTCTGGACATCGATGCGCTCGATGACGCGGCCTTTGCCGAAGCGGTGCGCACGGTCTCGGTCTATGCGCGCGTGTCGCCCCGGCACAAGCTGCGCATCGTGGATGCGTTGCAGGCCGACGGCCAGATCGTGGCGATGACCGGGGACGGAGTCAACGACGCCCCCGCACTCAAGTCGGCCGACATCGGCATCGCAATGGGTGTGACCGGCACCGAAGTCACCAAACAGGCGGCCAAGATGATCCTGGCCGACGACAACTTCGCGACCATCGTGGCCGCAGTGCGCGAGGGGCGGAGCATCTTCGACAACATCCGCAAGTTCCTGCGCTACCTGCTCTCGTCGAACATGGGCGAGGTGTTGACCGTGTTCCTGGGCGTGGTGCTGGCCGGTGTCATCGGCTTGAGTGGAGCGGACGGCATCGTGGCGCTGCCGCTGCTGGCGACTCAGATCCTGTGGATCAACCTGATCACCGATTCCGGGCCGGCGCTCGCCATGGGCATCGACCCGGAAACCGAAGACGTCATGGCGCGGCGGCCGCGCCGGCTCACCGACCGCGTCATCGACGGGGCCATGTGGATGGGAGTGATCGAAGTCGGCGTGGTGATGGCAGCGGTCACGTTGTTCGCGATCGACCTGTACCTGCCCGGCGGCCTCATCGAGGGCAGCTACGATCTGGACACCGCGCGCACGGCGGGCTTCACGGTGCTCGTGTTCGCCCAGCTGTTCAACTGCCTCAACGCCCGCTCGGAGCGTGCGAGCGCCTTTGCGCGCCTGTTCAGCAACCCGTGGCTGTGGGGCGCCATCGGCCTTTCGGCGCTGCTGCAGGTCGCGGTGGTGAACATCGGCTTTCTGAATGCCGCCTTCGGCACCGTGCCGCTCGAACTCGAGCAGTGGTTCGTCTGCGTCGCCCTGGCCAGCGCCGTGCTGTGGTTCACCGAACTGAGCAAGCTGGTGCGGCGGGCAATGCAACGGCCGGCTTCGGATGGCAACGCCGCCGCGCGCAGCTGACAGGGGGTGATCTCGCACCATGCGGCGCGTCGTGCGTCGATGTCTCGAGAGGCGGCAGCTTCGGCTCCGGACGCATGGCAGCGTGTTCATCTGCTCGCCTTGCCGGCGACTGGAAACACGCGGGTGCTGCCACTGGCGAGTTCATGCACGACATCGCCCACCCACAGGGAGATGGGCGCGGCAACGCCTTCTTGGCCGCGCACGGTGAGCGAATCGTGTGTGAGGCGCAGGTCCAGGGAGTGCTCGCGGTAGCGAATGCGCATGTCGAGCCGATCGATCTGATCCGGCAGTTCCGGGTTGATACGCAGCATGCCGCCCTTGAGCTCGAGCCCGGTCCAGACGCGCTCGACCAGATCGACCGTCCCGGCCATGGCCCCGAGATGCACGCCTTCGGCGGTGGTGCCCTGCTGGATGTCGGCCACGTCGCTCTGCAGCGCCTCGAGGAAGAACTTGAGGGATTGTGCGCGATCGGAACGCGCGAGCACCCACGCTTGCACGACCCGGCTGAGGGTGGAGCCGTGCGACGAGCGGGTGCTGTAATAGGCGACGTTCCGGGGAATCGTCTCGTACTCGAACGGATAGCCCAGCCGCCCGAACAGTTCGGCCAGCTCCTCGGAGGAAAAGAGGTAGAACAGCATGAGCACGTCCGCCTGCTTGGAGGCCTTGTAGCGGTTGGCGCTGTCGTTCTCCGCTTCCAGAATGAGCTCCAGACGCTGGATGTTGCCGTAGCGGCTGCGGTAGTGCTCCCAATCGAGCTCGGTGAGCTTCTCGTAGCCTTCGAACTGACTGATGATGCCACCGTCGTGGAACGGCACATACATCCTGCGGCTGATGTCGCGCCAGCGTTCGACGTCCTCCGCGGACAGGTTGAGCTGTCTCATGAGCTCGGCGCGGCGCATCGGGGTGAGCAGATCCAGCACGTCGAGCGCCCGGCACAACACCCAGGCCGCCATGACATTCGTATAGGCGTTGTTGTCCAGACCCGGCTCCGCCGCGTCCGGGTAGGCGTCGTGAAACTCGTCCGGTCCCATCACGCCGCGAATCTCGTACCGCCCGCGCGTTGTTTCCAGGCGCGCGATGCTCGACCAGAACAGCGCGATGTCGAGAATCAGCTCGGCGCCATAGAAATGCAGGAACTCCGTGTCGCGCGTCACCTGGAAGTACTGCCAGACGTTGTAGGCGACGGCGCTGCCGACGTGACGCTGCAGGCAGGTATTGTCGGGCACCCATCGTCCAGAGCGCGCATTCAGATTGAATCGCTCGGTTTCCTCCCGTCCGTCGCTCGCACTCTGCCAGGGGAACATGGCGCCGCGGTATCCGGCGCTGCGAGCGGCCGCGCGCGCCTCGCCCAGGCGCCGGTAGCGGTACATGAGCAGGGCCCGCGTGATCTCCGGCACCCGGTGGTTGAAAAAGGGAAAGATGAACAGTTCGTCCCAGAAGATGTGACCCTTGTAGTGCTCACCGGTCCAGCCGCGTGCGGGCACTCCGATATCCAGGCCGATGGACGCGGGCGATATGGTCTGCAGCAGGTGCAGCATGTGCAACCGCAGCAGCATCAGGACATTCACGCCGAACCCGGCTTGCGCCGGCGCAAGGTGCACGTCGAAGCGGCGCCACAAATGCTTCCACGCGAGCACGTGCGCCGCCATGATCGCATCGAAGCTCCCGGCGCGCGCCATCGCTTTGCGCGCTGCCAGCGCGGGCTCCGAGATGGCGTAATCGCGCGAAGTGTGCAGCGCGGCCACCTTCTCGAGCACCAGTGTCTGGCCTCGAGCGAGTTCGACCTGGAACGCCTGCCCGATATAGCCGGGCTCCTCGACGAGCCGGCGGTCGGCCTCGATGGGCTTGCCGTCGACGAACGCGCGGGTCCGGATCGCCTGGGCCACGTGCAGATTCGACTGGCTGGTGCGCACGAGCAGGCTTACGCCGTCGCTGCCGGTTTGTTCGCCGGCCACCGGCACCAGATGCTGGTTGCTGTACTCGCGATAGAGCTTGGCGCCGGCGTTGACCACGCGTCCATCGATTGCGCTGCGCACACTGACGGTGGCCGACCAGTTCTCCGCCGTCAGGGCCACCTCCATGGCGGCCAGATGTCTGTCGTTCATCGAAACCAGGCGGCGTTCGTGAAGCCTTGTTCGCCGGCCCCGGGTGTCCTGGAAGCGCACGGTGCGCGACAGCATGCCGCGGCGCAGATCCAGTTCCTGGCGGTAGGACAGAAGTTTCACGCGACGTGCATCGAACCAGTCGTCGTCCGCGATGCGCAGTTGCAGGGCAAGCCAGTTGGGAAGGTTGACCAGATCCTCGTGCTCCACCACGCGGCCCGCGACGGCCGTGTGCAGCCGGTTGTAGCCGCAGGCGAGATAGGTGCCCGGATAGTGCGTCCCATCGGCGACTGCTTCCGCCGCGGCGCCGCGCGTCCCGATGTAGCCGTTGCCCAGGGCACACAGCGCTTCGCGCGTTCCCTCGTGCGACGGATCGAACTCGTCGAACACCATCGACCATCCGGACGGGGAGTCGTCCGCCACCCGAATCTGTGAGAGATCGCTGACCACCAGGTGCGCGCCGGACTGGTGCAACGCAGCCGACTGCCCGGTCC
>JAEZCG010000003.1 GCA_023430065.1 Pseudomonadota bacterium
GATCATTCGCATGCGACCACGAAGCCGTCCTCGTGGTGGAAGTCCGGCCTGCCCGCCGGATGCGCCACGGACCAGTACGAGATTGCACCGCCGGCGTGCTCGACCACGGCGGTCAGTGCGAGCAGCAGCCGTGTGGACGCATCCCACGGCGGCGGCAGTTCGTCGACGTGGACATCGACCTGCAACCGGTCGCCCTCCCCGACCACTTGCACCCGCGGCGGCGATGCGAGCGCGAGTGCTCGCATGCCTGCGCGATACGCGTCGAACTCATACGCGGCCCACTCGCAGGACGGGGAGAAGTTGAACTCGGCGTAACCCGCTTCGCCCGCGACGCGTACGAAGGCCTCGAAGCAGGTGTGGCGCCACAGCTCGTCGCGCCTTGCCGGTCGCGCGGGCGCCGGCAGGGCCAGGGTGTCGAGCGATCCGTGCAACGTGTAGCCGAGGCGCAGGCCCGAGGCGGCGCGCCAGGCGACGGCTTCGATGCCGCGCACGGCGCCTGGGTTGGACGCGGGGTGCGGCGTCAGGGGATGAAGGCGGGCGAGATCGGGAGGCGCGAGTTCCACGGCGAGGCATTGTAGCCTCCCCGGCGCCCGCGCCTCGTGCCGGCTAGGCGAGCTCGCGGATGAGGCGCTCTGGAATGTCCTGCTCCTTGCGCCCCACCAGTGCGTAGTAGAACAGCGGACGGCCATCGATCGAGATGCGATGGCGATAGCGTTCGAGATGATGCACCTCCAGGGCGTCGGTCATCAGCAGCGACTTCACCAGCCGCGAGAAGCCTGAGGTATCCGCCTCGAGCAGAAAGCTTTCCTTGATGTTGAATGCCACCCAGCCCGAGGGTGCAATGAAGTTGAAGGCGCGCGCGAAGGCGAGCGCAGGGATGTCGCCGAAGCCGAGTGCAGCGACGCACGACAGGCAGTCGAAGTGCCAGGTCGCCAGTTCGCTGCGCGTGCTCTCGCGCAGCCGGGAGAAGTCCTCGACGTAGTAGGCATCGTAGACGCCGGGACGGTCACGTTCGCACGCCATCTGCGCTTCCTCGCAGATGTCGACGCCGACCACGCGCGCCACGCCTACCGCGTGCAGCTGTTCTCCGAACATGCCGTTGCCCGCGCCCAGATCGAGCACGCGCAGTTCGGACATCTCGATGCGGTTCTCGCGCAGCACCTTGGCAAGGATGTCGGCCACCTTCCTCGGCGAGTTGCACTTGAGGCGCTGATAGAACAGCTGCTCGTACAGACCCGGACGTTTGTAGATCTCGCCGTACTCGTGGAAGCGGATCTTGCGTTCCTCACCCCCTTCGACGAGATGGCAGTAGGCCTCGTCCTGCGCCAGCTTGTGAGGGGGCGTGATGGGAAACTTGATGTTGTACTGCTCTGTTCTGATCATTTTGTCGCCTTCGTTTAGTCGACTCGCACGCGGGCGAGCTGCCGGCGTCGGACGCGGCCGACCGGCGGTTGAACACGGCTCGGCGCATCGCGCGCCGAACATTCGGCTAAGAAGGGGTGGAACGGCCGCCGCGCTGATGCTGCGGCGAGAGAATGATTCGGACGATGCTGCTGCGGCGGAGTTCCGCAGCCGGAGAGGGGATCGCGCACCGCGCCTGCGCGCGCCTGCAGCGCTTTCGCGCGTGCCCGGCACGACGAACGCGGGGACGCGATATGTGCGTGGATACTGCCTGCATAGAGGCCGAAGGGTACCGCGTTGCGGCGGTCGTTGACAACCCTGCATACGTCACTGCGGCCCGCATTGCGTGGCCTCGACACGTGCACTTCGGGCATACTGCCGCCCACGCGATCGTTCGCACCCTCGGACCGATGATGCAATCCAGCCCGACCCTCGACTCGACCCGTTCCGCTGCCTGTGCGCCCGCGCAGTCGGTGGATACCCTCCTCGCGCTGTTCGACCTGCCATTTCCGGAACTGCTCTACCGTGCGCAGACCGTGCATCGCGCGCACTTCGCGCCGGATCGCGTGCAGCTGTCGCAGCTGCTATCGATCAAGACCGGCGGCTGCCCCGAGGATTGCGCGTACTGCCCGCAATCGGCACGCTACCAGACCGGCGTGCAGAACCAGGCGCTGCTGCCGCTGCAGGAGGTGCTCGACGCGGCGAAGCAGGCGAAGGACGGCGGTGCCACGCGCTTCTGCATGGGTGCGGCGTGGCGCGGCCCGAAGGATCGCGACCTCGAGCCGGTCCTGGAGATGGTGCGTGCGGTCAAGGCACTGGGCATGGAGACCTGCGCGACGCTCGGCATGCTGCGCACCGGGCAAGCCGACAAGCTGAAGGCTGCGGGACTCGACTACTACAACCACAATCTGGATACGGCGCCGGATTTCTACGGCGACATCGTCAGCACGCGCGAGTACGAGGATCGCCTCGACACCCTGCAGCAGGTGCGCGCCGCGGGCATTCACGTCTGCTGCGGCGGCATCGTGGGCATGGGCGAGTCGCGTCGCCAGCGCGCCGGGCTGATCGCACAGCTCGCGAGCCTCGATCCGCATCCGGA
>JAEZCG010000112.1 GCA_023430065.1 Pseudomonadota bacterium
CTTCGATCGCCGAGCGACGGGCCGTGTTCCCGATGGCTACGTCTTCTTCGCCATCTCCGCCTCGTACCGCGCCTTCGTCTCCGCGTTCATCGGATACAGGCCCGGCAGCTTCTCCCCGCGGTTCACCTCGTCCATGATCCAGCCCTCCATGCGCTCCTGCTCGGGCGCGGTGGCGAGGACGTGCTCGAGCAGCGCGGCGGGGATCACCACCGCGCCGGCTGCATCCGCAACCACCACGTCGTCGGGGAATACGGCAACCCCGCCGCAGCCGACCGGCTCCTGCCAGTTCACGAAAGTGAGCCCGGCCACCGAGGGTGGCGCAGCAGCACCCTGACACCATACCGGCAGGCCCGTGCCCAGCACACCGGCCACGTCGCGAATCACGCCATCGGTCACCAGGGCGCCCACGCCCCGCTTCGCCATGCGCGCGCACAGGATGTCGCCGAAGATGCCGGCGTCGGTGATGCCTCTGGCGTCCACCACGGCGATGCAGCCGGCCGGCATGGCCTCGATGGCCGCCCGCGTGGACGTCGGCGAGGACCAAGACTCCGGCGTCGCCAGATCTTCGCGCGCGGGTACGAAACGCAATGTGAACGCGCGGCCGACCCTGCGCTGCTCGCCGGGACGCAGCGGGCGGGTGCCGCGCATCCACACGTTGCGCAGCCCCTTCTTGAGCAGGATGGTGGTGATGGTCGCGGTGGTGACGGCCGAGAGGATGTCGATGGTATTGGCGTCGAGAGTCATGGTGGGCGCGATTCGTCGGTGCCGGCACAGGCGCCGGGCGACAGAAGTGTAGCCAACATCTCGCGCATGCGTGCCCAGTGCGACCCTTTCCAGAAGATGCGGGCGCAGCCGGGGCAGGTCATGAATCGCTCATGCAGCGCCGCCACCTTGGGCGGCAGGTGGTCCAGGACCGCGGCCTTCTCCACCGCCTGCAGCGGCAGGTTGCAGTGCAGGCAGCGTGTGAAAGGCCTGGCGGACGCGGCAAGGCCAAAGCGCTTCACCACTGCGCGTAGTTGCTCCTCCGGCCGCAACGCGTGCAGGTAGCAACCGTGCACGATGCCCCGGCGCTTGAGCAGCTCGCGGTCGCGACTCAGGACTGCGCGCCCCTCCTCCTCCGCAAGCCTGGCGATGTCTTCGTCCGCGATGTCGTTGCGGAAGACGGTGTCGAAGCCGAGCATGCGCAGCAGGCGCGCGAGCCCGCCGAGGTGGGCGTCTGCGACGAAGCGTGCATCCGGCAACGGCCACTCGGGAGCGCCGTCCAGCACTTGGCCGCCGCCACATGCGAGGCAGGGATACACGACCACACTGTCCCCGTCACGCATCGGCCAGGCCAGATTCGCTGGTTCGCCGTTCACCAGGATTACGCCGACTTCGGTGTGCGGGACCCCGAGCGCCTCGATCGCGTTCTTCACTGTCGCCGCCCGCGCACAGCGATAGACGATGTCGCGATCGCGCTGCCCGCGCGGGAGGAGCTCGTTCAACTGCCCGTGGAAGCGAAACGTCGCGACAGCATGCTGCATCGCCTCACCCATCCCGGGTAGCCCGACGACAGCTGGATTCCACGCGTGCGTCATGCGACCATTTCCCCCGGACCTGTCCGTCAAACGCACAACCAACGGGGAGACCGTCATGAATCAGCGCAACTTCGATGCACGTCCAATCGATGCCAGCGGCCGCCGCGACTTTCTGCGCGGCGTCGCGGCGCTCGGCGCCGGCCTGGTGGTGGCCGGGTGCGCCAGCAGCAGGCAGCCGGCCGCGATGGCCGCCGGCCCCGGCGGGAGCCGGTCCGGCCACTACACGCTGAAGGACGGCACCCGACTTCACTACCTGGAGGCAGGCCGGGGCAAGCCGCTGGTGCTCATCCCCGGCTGGTCGCAGACGGCGGCGATGTACCAGGACCAGCTCGAGGGGCTGTCCTCGCGCTATCGCGTGATTGCGGTCGATATGCGCGGACACGGCGAGTCGAGCAAGCCCGAGGGCGGCTACCGAATGGCCAGGCTCGCCCAGGACACGCACGAGTTCCTGACCGGCCTGGGACTGCACGACGTGGCACTGGGCGGCCACTCGATGGGCGCGTCGGTCATGTGGAGTTACTGGGACCACTACGGCGCGGACCGTCTGTCACACATGATCGTGATCGACCAGGCGCCGACCGTGGTGGCGTGGCCGGGCTGGTCGGACGAGGAGAAGGCGAACGCGGGCACGCTGTTCACGCCCGAGACCCTGTACGCAACGGCGGCCGCCATCGGCGGGCCCGACGGCATCAAGACCACCGACGGTTTCGTGCGCGGCGCCTTCTTCACCAAGGCTTACCCGGCCAGCAAACTGGACTGGGTGCTGCAGGAAAACCTCAAGTTTCCGCGTCCGCAGGCGGCGACGTTGCTGGTGGATCACTGCGCGCAGGACTGGCGTGACGTGATCAGGACGATCGACATTCCCACACTCGTGATCGGCGGCACGAAGAGTTTCTTCAATCCGAAGTCGCAGGAATGGATCGCGCAGCAGATTCCCGGTGCGCGGGTTCATATCTACGAGGAAAGCGAAGGCGGCAGCCACTTCATGTTCATGGAGAACCCGGAGAAGTTCAACCGGCAGGTGATGGACTTCCTCGGCTGACGAGCACGCTGTCACCCGATCGCCGAGGTCGCCAGGAACACCAGCATGGCCAGGGGGGCGACGTAGCGCACCATCGCGATCCACATCGCCCCGATCCTTGCATTCAGCCCGGAGGCACGCAGCACCTCGTCGCGCGGCAGTATCCATCCGACATACACGACCACCGCCAGACCGACCAACGGCAGGAGCACGCTGGAGGCCAGGTAGTCCACGGCCTCGAGCACGTTCTTTCCGCCGATCCGCACGTCCGCGAGCAGGCTCCAGCCCAGCGCCGACGGTACGCCGACGGCAAAGGCCAGCAGGGCCGTTGCGAGCGCAGCGACGGAACGCGGCAGGCCGGCCCCCCTCAGGACCGAGACCGGCACTTCCAGCAACGACACGGCCGAGGTCAGCGCCGCCGCGGTGAGCAGGAAGAAGAAGGCAGTGCCGAGCCAGGGGCCGGCGGGCATCATCGCGAACGCCTGGGGCAGCGTGATGAAAGCGAGTGTGGCGCCGTGCGCCGGATCGAGTCCGAAAGCGAACACGATCGGAAAGATCGCCAGGCCGACGACGATCGCGAACATCGTGTCGCTGAGCGCGACGGCCAGCGTCGCGCTGCCGAAGCCGGCGCGCGAGCGCATATACCCGGCGTAGACGATCATCACCCCCATCGAGACGCCGAGTGAGAAGAACGCCTGACTGAGCGCTGCCACGTAGAGCCCGGGCATGCGAAGCGCCGACCAGTCCGGCGCCAACAGGAAGCGGACGCCGTTCTCCACTCCTGGAAGCGACAGCGCGTAGCCTGCAAGCAGGATGACCATGAACGCGAGGAGCGGCATGAGCACCCGGCTGGCGCGTTCGATCCCGCCCGCCACACCCACGAGCACGATGGCGGTCGTCACGGCCATGAACGCTGCATGCCACAGGACCGGCTCGTGCGGGTCGGCAATGAAGGCCTCGAAAGCCGCCGGCACCGCCTCGCGCGGGAGCACGGCCAGTTCCCCGGTGAGGTAGAGCCAGAAATAGCGCGTGGCCCAGCCGGCGATGACCGCGTAGTAGCTGAGGATGAGGAAGGCGACCAGCATCGCCAGGCCCCCCGCAACGGTCCAGCCGCGCACCCCCGCCGGCCCCGTGAACGCCCTCAGCAGGCCGCCGCGCCCCCGCTGTCCGAGCACGAATTCGGACATCAGCACCGGCATGCCGATCAACAGCACGCAGAGCGCATAGACGAGCAGGAACGCAGCGCCGCCGTTTTCCCCGGCGACATAGGCGAACCGCCAGATGTTGCCCAGGCCGATTGCGCTGCCGATCGCCGCCAGGATGAAGCCCGGACGGCCGGACCACGCGTCGTCGGCACTGCTCATGCAGACATCCCCTCCCTCAACGTCACGCCGACGATGCGCGCGGGCACGACGGCGAGGGTCGCGAGTGCAAGCGCCACGCGTGCGCGTTTGCCGGGGCGCCAGTGAATCAGCCGTTCCGCCTGGGGATGTCTCAGCTTCACTTCAACAAGCCACGCCTGCGTGGGTTCGAGCGTGAACACCTTCCCTTCGGCGCACTGCGCCGGTCAAAGTTCGACGGGACACTCTCGGCCGCTCGTCCTATCCGCGCCGATGAGATCGAGACGCAGGGCTACCGCTGCGTCCTGGCCAACCGCGGGAGGGCGCGGACGCACCGGCTGAGGAAGCCGTGCGCGGGGCTGCTATCGGGCACCGGAACTAACTGGCCGGACGGCAGCCCTAATCAGCTGTCGGGTTCGGGCAGCGCGGTTTCGGTTACAACTGCCGTCCGGTCCTCGCCGCCCGGTCGATCCCGCGCTGTTCACGCACCTCCCGATCCGCGGCCCGTCTGCGCCGATCGGCCCTCACCCATGAAGCCGATGCACACCCGCTCGCTTGCGGAGCTTCTCAGCCGTCTGCGCGCGTCCGTCCGACCCGCCGTCCTGCTGCGAATGCGGGCGTTGCGTCCGTTCCGGCGCTGGCTGCGTCATCGCGCGCTCTGGACGGCAGAGCGCGACACCGTCGCCCGCGGCGTCGCCATCGGCCTGTTCTTCGGCATCCTCATACCGGTTGCGCAGATCTTCTTCGCTGCCATCGCTGCAGTCGCGCTGCGCGCCAATCTCGCGATTGCCGCGCTCACGACTCTGGTCACGCACCCGCTCCCCTTCCCGGGCGTCTATTACGCCGCCGACCCCATCGGCTCGCTC
>JAEZCG010000033.1 GCA_023430065.1 Pseudomonadota bacterium
GCCGTCTCGGACACAGCCTTCATCGAAAGGCGCAGGCGGCCCTTGTCGTCCGCCTCGAGCACCTTCACCCGCACGGACTGGCCTTCCTTGAGATGGTCGCCGACATTCTTGACGCGTTCCTCGGCGATCTGGGAGATGTGCAGCAGGCCGTCCTTGCCGGGCAGTACGCTGACGATGGCACCGAAGTCGAGCAGCTTGAGCACGGTACCATCGTAGATGCGGCCCACCTCGACGTCCGCAGTGATGTCCTCGATGCGCTTCTTTGCCGCCATCCCGCCTTCCGAACTGGTGCAGGCAATGGTGACCGTCCCATCCTCGGCGATATCGATGGTCGTGCCGGTCTCCTCGGTGATCGCGCGGATGACGGCGCCCCCCTTGCCGATGACATCCCGAATCTTCTCGGGCTTGATCTTGATGACGATCATCCGTGGCGCATAGGCCGACAGTTCGGGACGAGGCGTCTCCAGCGACTGCCGCATCAGGCCGAGGATGTGCATGCGCCCTTCGCGCGCCTGGTTCAGGGCGACCTGCATGATCTCCTTCGTGATGCCCTGGATCTTGATGTCCATCTGAAGCGCGGTCACGCCGCGCTCCGTTCCCGCCACCTTGAAATCCATGTCGCCCAGGTGATCCTCGTCTCCGAGGATGTCGCTCAGGACAGCGAAGCGGTTGCCGTCCTTGATCAGGCCCATTGCGATTCCCGCCACGTGCGCCTTCATCGGCACACCAGCATCCATCAAGGCAAGCGACCCGCCGCACACGGACGCCATCGAACTGGAACCGTTCGACTCGGTGATCTCGGAGACCACGCGCATCGAATAGCCGAATTCCTCCGGGCTGGGCAGCATGTTCACCAGCGCCCGCTTCGCCAGTCTGCCGTGTCCGATCTCGCGCCGCTTGGGCGACCCGACGCGCCCGGTCTCTCCGGTCGCGTAAGGCGGCATGTTGTAATGGAGCATGAAGCGCTCACTGTACTCGCCTTGCAGCGCATCGATGATCTGCTCGTCACGTGCCGTACCCAGCGTCGCGACGACGAGCGCCTGGGTCTCGCCACGTGTAAACAGCGCGGAGCCGTGCGCTCGCGGCAGAACCCCCGTCCGAATCGAGATGGGTCGAATGGTGCGCGTATCGCGACCGTCGATGCGGGGTTCGCCAGCCAGGATGCGGCCACGCACGATCCTCGATTCCAGCTCGGAGACCAATCCGGCGACTACGTTCCCATCCAGAGCACCATCACCACCGGCGAGAAGCGCGTCCGAGACCTGCTTGTACACGGCATCCACGCGCTCGGTGCGCTGCTGCTTCTGGCGGATACGATACGCTTCCTGGAGGCTGGCCTCCGCGAGTTCCGAGACGCGCGCCACCAACGCGTCGTCCCGGGACGGTGGTGCCCAATCCCAGAGCGGCTTACCAGCTTCGTCGGCAAGGTCGTTGATGGCATCGATGACCGCTTGCATCTGCTCGTGCCCGTAGACGACCGAGCCGAGCATGATCTCTTCCGACAGCTCGTTTGCCTCCGACTCGACCATGAGCACGGCCTGTTGGGTGCCGGCAACCACCAGATTGAGCTGGGAGGCCTTCAGTTCGGAGGCAGTCGGGTTCAGTACATACGCGCCGTCGAGGTATCCCACCCTGGCGGCTCCGATGGGGCCGTTGAACGGAATGCCGGATAGTGCGAGCGCAGCCGAGGCACCGATTAGCGCGGGGATGTCGGCATCGATCTCACTATTCGAGGAGACGACGGTCGCCACCACCTGCACTTCGTTGAAAAAACCGTCCGGAAACAGCGGTCGGATCGGACGATCGATCAAACGAGAAGTCAGCGTCTCCTTCTCCGTGGGCCTGCCCTCGCGCTTGAAGAAGCCTCCGGGAATGCGTCCGGCGGCATAGGTCCGTTCCATGTAGTCGACGGTGAGCGGAAAGAAATCCTGCCCGGGCTTGACTTCTTTCCTGCCGACGACGGTGACCAGCACGCAGGTATCGTCGAGACTGACCATTACGGCGCCGTGCGCCTGGCGGGCGATCTCGCCCGTCTCGAGGGTGAGCGTGTGGCGCCCATAGGAAATGGACTTCTTGGCTGGCTTGAGGGGATTTACATCCATGGGATCTTCAGGCGATGGGCGTTCAGAAGGCACGCAGCCGGCACGGGGCCGGCTGCGCGATGAGCGGGTCGGTGGAGAGACTGCGGGACGGACAAAGCGCCCGCGTGCGCATCGCTACTTGCGCAAACCCAGGCGCTCCAACAGCTTGCGATAGCTGTCACTGTCCGAGCGCTTCAGATAATCGAGCAGCTTGCGGCGGCGGCTGACGAGACGGAGCAGGCCGCGGCGCGAGTGGAAATCCTTGATGTGCGTCTTGAAGTGCTCGGTCAGTTCGTTGATCCGTGCGGTCAGCAGCGCGATCTGCACTTCCGGCGAACCGGTGTCGCTCTTGGCGCGCTGGTACGAACCGACCAGCTGCGCCTTTTGTTCGGTGGTAATGGCCATTACTTAACCCGTCTCATCTCTCGGAAAACGGGCATTTTAGCCTGATTTCTCATTTTTCCTCAAGCCCCAAGGGCTTACGCGCGGCGTGTGTTCATCCCTCATGGACCAGGCGCTGAGGGGCAAGCACGCCCTCTTCGTCTACCCGGCCCACGCCGATGAAGCCGTCCGCCCCGCTGTAGAGTCTGACCATCCCCTGCGGTACGCCGCCGACGGTCACCTGCCGCCCCTGTCGCACCGCACGGGAGTCCCCCTCGTCGAGATCGACACGCGGCACGCCCTGGAGCAAGACATCGGCCGGGCGCAGACGCGTCAGGCGCGCGTCGAGAGTCAGGCTCTCCAGATCATCGAGGCCGATCGCCTCACTTATATGGAATCCGGCCACGGCTTCCCGCCGCAGTGCGCAGAGGTGGGCGCCGCAGCCCAGCCGCTTGCCGGCCTCCTCGGCAAGGACGCGGATGTAGGTGCCCTTGCTCACTTCGACGCGCACCTCCGCGTGCGCCGCCTCGACAGTCAGCACGTCGATGGAAACGACACGAACCATGCGCGGCGCACGGTCGATCTCCTGGCCGAGCCGGGCGTACTCGTAGAGGGGCCGACCCTCGTGCTTCAAGGCACTGTACATGGGAGGCACTTGCTCGTGCGTTCCCACGAGAGACTCCAGGACGGAGACGATCCGCGCATGGTCCAGCCCCTGCGTATCGGAACGCGTCAGCACGTTCCCTTCGGCATCTCCCGTCGTGGTCGTGATCCCGAACGCGATGCGCGCCAGGTAGGTCTTGGTCGCCGCCAGCAGCGCGCCCGAGAACTTGGTCGCCTCACCGAAACACAGCGGCAGCAGCCCGGTCGCCATCGGGTCGAGCGTGCCGGTATGCCCTGCCTTGGCCGCATTCAGCATGCGCCGGGCAGCCTGCAGGGCGCCGTTCGACGTGACGCCCGCCGGCTTGTCGAGCAGCAACACGCCATCGACCGCATTGCCCTTGCGGCGCATCCTGCCGGCGCCTCAACCCTCGTCCCGATCGTGCGCGTGATCGGATTCGACGGCTGCGTCGATCAGCCGCGACAGGCGCACGCCGCGCTCGACCGATTCGTCGTGCAGGAAATGCAGTTCGGGAACCGTGCGAGCCTTCAGACCATGCGCGAGCTTGGTCCGCAGAAATCCGGCTGCGCGGGCAAGGGCGCGCAAGCTCGCATCCAGTGCCACCTGGTCCTGAAGCGTGCTCACGTAGACCTTGGCGTGGGACAGATCGCGGCTGACCTCCACGGCGGTGATCGTGACTAGCCCGAGCCCGGGATCGCGCACCTCGTTGCGGATCAGATCGGCGAGCTCACGCTGGATCTGATCGCCAAGCCGGGATGCGCGGGAGAAGTCGCGGGGCATCTCGGCCCGCTACAGCGAGCGGGCCACCTCCACCACTTCGAACACCTCGAGCTGATCCCCGACTTTGAGATCCGAGTAGTTGCGAAGCGACAGGCCGCATTCGAAACCACCCTTGACCTCGCGCACGTCGTCCTTGAACCGCTTGAGCGAATCGAGCTCCCCGGTGTGGATGACCACGTTGTCGCGCAGCACCCGGACCTGAGCGCCGCGCTTGACCGTACCCTCGAGCACATAGCAACCCGCAACCGTGCCGACCTTGGAGATGTGGAACACCTGCCGGATTTCGACCATCCCGGTCACGTTTTCCTTCTTCTCCGGCGCCAGCATCCCGGACATGGCCGCCTTGACCTCGTCCACGGCATCGTAAATGACGTTGTAGTAACGCACATCCACGCCGTGGGACGCCACGAGCTTCTTGGCGGTCGCATCCGCTCGGGTATTGAAGCCCACGACGACGGCATTCGATGCCAGCGCGAGGTTGATGTCCGACTCGGTGATGGCGCCTACACCGCTGTGGACGACGTTGACCTTGACCTCGTCGGTGGACAGCTTCTGCAGGGCGTGCGACAGGGCTTCGACCGAGCCCTGGACATCCGCCTTGATGATGAGCGACAACGTCTTGGACTCGCCGGAGCCCATCTGCTCGAACATGCCCTCGAGCTTGGCAGCCTGCTGCTTGGCAAGCTTCACGTCGCGGAACTTGCCCTGACGGAAGAGCGCGATCTCACGTGCCTTGCGCTCGTCGCCCAGCACGACTACTTCCTCGCCCGCACCAGGCACGTCGGACAGACCCTGGATTTCAACGGGGATGGAGGGGCCGGCTTCCTGCACGGGACGACCGGCTTCGTCGAGCATTGCGCGCACGCGTCCGAACACACCTCCGGCCAGCACCACGTCTCCCCGGTGCAGCGTACCGGACTGCACCAGGATGGTCGCCACCGGGCCGCGCCCCTTGTCCAGCTTGGACTCGATGACGATGCCCTTAGCCGGCGCCGCTTTCGGCGCCGTCAACTCGAGCACTTCCGCCTGGAGCAGCAGGGATTCGAGCAGCGTATCGATGTTCTGACCGGTTTTCGCCGACACTTCCACGAACATCGTGTCACCGCCCCAGTCCTCGGGCACCACCTGGTGGGCAACCAGTTCCTGGCGGATGCGCTCCGGCTGTGCCTCCGGCTTGTCGATCTTGTTCACAGCGACCACGATCGGCACGTTCGCGGCCTTCGCATGATGGATGGCCTCGACTGTCTGCGGCATGACGCCATCGTCCGCAGCCACGACGAGCACCACCATGTCGGTCACCTTGGCGCCGCGCGCCCGCATGGCGGTGAACGCCTCGTGACCGGGGGTATCCAGAAAGGTGATCACGCCGCGCGGCGTGTCCACGTGGTATGCGCCGATATGCTGCGTGATACCGCCTGCCTCGCCGCTGGCCACGCGCGAACGACGGATGTAGTCGAGCAGCGATGTCTTGCCGTGATCGACGTGGCCCATGACCGTCACGACCGGGGCGCGTGGCTCCCCTGGGCCGGTCGCCTGCGGAACCTCGGTAAGGAAGGCCTCCGGGTCGTCGAGCTTGGCCCGTTTGGCAACGTGTCCCATCTCCTCGACCAGAATCATGGCCGTGTCCTGATCGAGAACCTGGTTGATCGTGACCATCGTTCCGAGCTTCATCAGGGCCTTGATCACTTCCGCCGCCTTGACGGACATCTTCTGCGCGAGATTGGCAACGGTGATGGTCTCGGGGATCAGAACCTCGTGTACGACGGGTTCCGTCGGAAGCGAGAAGGCGTGCTGTGACGGCCCGTCGGAACGCGTCCGTCCGTGGCGGTCCTTGCGTGCATGCCAGCCACCCGCGCCCCCCTCGTCGCCACGCGTCTTGATGCCGCGGCGCTTGCTTGCCTCGTCTCGCCATCCGTCCTTGGCGCCGGGTTTCTTGGCAACCTTCTTGTCCGCGGATTCCCCAGGCTTCGCAGTGGGTTTGTGCAGGGTCCCGGCGGGTTTCGCCTCAGCAGCCTTGGCGGCCGGTGCGCCCGGCTGCGCGGCCGCAACCGGCGCTTCGACTTTCTCCGGCCCGGCCGCGGCACCCGCTCCCGCTACAGCCGCTTCTGCAGTGCTGGCCGGCATCTCGGTAGCTGTCTGCTCGGCTACCGGGGCAACCTCTTCGCGGCGGCGCTTCTCGCGCTCCACCTTTTCCGCCGCCTCGGCGGTCTGGCGGGCAATCAGTTCCGCCTGCTTGCGAGCCTCTTCCTCGCGCACGGCAGCTTCCTGGGCGTCGACCATCACCGGTGCCTGACCGGCATCCGCAAGCTCCCCCGACGCCGGCGCATCACGCTTGACGAACACGCGCTTCTTGCGCACTTCCACCTGAATGGTGCGCGCCTTGCCCGTCGCGTCCGCCTTCTTGATCTCGCTGGTATGACGACGGGTGAGCGTGATCTTGTTCTTGCTTTCCTGATTGCCGTGAACGCGACGCAGGTATTCGAGGAGCTGCGTCTTGTCCTGCTCCGTGAGCATCGTGTCTTCGACGAGTTTCTTGCCCACTCCTGCAGCCTGCAGCTGCTCGAGCAGCATTGCCGACGGCACACCGAGTTCCTTGGCGAATTGAGCGACGTTTGTCTGGGCCATGTTCCTACTCCTAGCCGTGATCCCTATGCTCGCCCATGCACATCAGGCGAACCAGGGCGCACGCGCTGCCATGATGAGCGACTTCGCGCGCTCGGCGTCCATCCCGGTCATCTCGACGAGGTCGTCCATGGCCAACTCGGCCAGATCCTCCTGCGTCGTGATTCCCTTGCTCGCAAGGACGCGGGCAGTCTGGGAGTCCATGCCCTCCAGCGCCTGCAGATCCGAAGCCACGCCCTCGACCTTCTCCTCGGAGGCAATCGCCTGCATCAGCAACGCATTTCGGGCTCGGCTGCGCAGCTCGTTGACCGTCTCCTCGTCGAACTGCTCGATCTCGAGCATTTCGTTGATGGGCACGTAGGCGATTTCTTCCAGCGTGCTGAAACCCTCCTGCACGAGTATCTCCGCGACTTCCTGGTCGACGTCGAGCTTTTCCATGAACAGCGAAGTGATCGAAGCGCTTTCCTCCTCGGACTTACGCTTGGATTCCTCTTCGGTCATGATGTTCAGTTCCCATCCCGTGAGCTCGCTTGCCAGACGCACGTTCTGTCCGCTGCGGCCAATGGCCTGCGCGAGGTTCTCCTCGTCGACGACGATATCCATGCTCTGACGATCCTCGTCCACGACGATGCTCACGACTTCCGCGGGCGCCAGCGCATTGATCACGAACTGCGCGGGCTCTGGCGACCAAAGAATGATGTCTACCCGCTCCCCGGCGAGTTCGGATGTCACCGCTTGTACCCGTGAGCCGCGCATACCCACGCAGGTCCCGATCGGATCGATGCGTGGGTCGTTGGAACGCACAGCGATCTTCGCGCGAACGCCAGGATCCCGCGCGGCCGCCTTCACCTCGAGCATTCCCTCTTCCATCTCCGGCACCTCGAGTTCGAACAGCTTGACGAGGAACTCGGGCACCACTCGGGACAGCACGAGTTGCGGGCCGCGATTGCTTCGATCGACCTTGAGCAGGTACGCGCGCACACGGTCCCCCACGCGGAGATTCTCCTTTGGGATCATCTGATCGCGCGGCAGTACCGCCTCGATGCGGCCCGATTCGACGATGGCATTGCCGCGCTCGATGCGCTTGATGGTGCCGGTTACCAGGTGCTCCTTGCGTGCCAGGAAGTCGCTGAGGATCTGCTCGCGTTCGGCGTCGCGGATCTTCTGAAGAATGACCTGCTTGGCGGTCTGCGCGCCGATGCGGCCGAACTCGACAGGCTCGAGGGGTTCCTCGACGTATTCATCGAGTTGATACTTGCTGTCGACCTCGTGCGCTTCACGCAACATCATCTGGCGCGCAGGCGCCTCGAAGATGTCTTCGGGGACGATGTGCCAACGCCGGAATGACTTGTAGTCTCCGGTTTCACGGTCAATCTCGACGCGCACTTCCACGTCCTCGCGGAAGCGCTTCTTCGTCGCGGAAGCAAGCGCCTGCTCGAGTGCTCCGAACACCGTGTCCTTGTCGACGTTCTTCTCGCGCGCGAGAGCGTCCACGAGAAGCAGCAGTTCGCGGCTCATTTGCCAGTTCCCCTATAAGTTCGGCACCAGCCTGGCCTTGTCGACGATGGACAGGTCCAGTTCGGTGACGGTGCCATCCACGTCGATGGCAATCCGAGACTCCGTGGCGCCGCACAGCTTGCCGGTGAAGTTCTTTCGACCGTCGATCGGCAGGCGCGTCTTGATTTGTGCGCGCTCGCCCAGGAAACGCTTGAAGTCGGCCGGCTTGCGAAGCGGACGATCGAGCCCGGGCGACGACACCTCGAGGCGATCGTAGTCGATACCCTCGACAGCAAACAGACGCGTCAGGTGGTTGCTCACCAGCGCGCAATCGTCCACGTCGATGCCAGAGGCCCGGTCGATGTAGACGCGCAATAAGCCCCCGGGCCTGGTCATTTCGAGAGCCACCAACTCATACCCCATTCCCGCGAGGGTCGTTTCGAGCAACTTTTCAAGCTTTGCGTGTAGCGCCACAAATAAAAAATGGGCGCACCGCCCATTCATATTTTAACTTTGTGAGTGTATCAGAAAGGTCCATTGAATCCAAGACATGACCTCTCATCCAACCGGCGGATCCATGCCGCCGAAACGCGCACGGCCCGTCTAGCGGGCCGTGCGTGCACCCCGAACCCAACTGAGGGCCGGGGAATTAGGGTCTCTGACGATGACCTACTTTCGCGCGGTATACCCCGCACTATCATCGGCGCTGCGTCGTTTCACGGTCCTGTTCGGAATGGGAAGGCGTGGGGCCAACGCGCTA
>JAEZCG010000067.1 GCA_023430065.1 Pseudomonadota bacterium
GCGTGGTCGGCGCGCAAGCGCTCAGTTTCCTCATCGATTATGTGGGTGCCGCGATCGGCGGCTTCTATGTGCGTGGGGAAAGCGGAACGTTACGACGCGTGGCGGCCTACGGACTGGACGCCGGCGAGGCGGAGGGCGTTGAACGCACGCTGGTCTCGGCGACAGCCACCGCCGGACGCATCAAGCACCTGCACAACATTCCAGCGGATCACTTCAAGGTGAAGACCGGATTGGGCGAGAGCGATCCGCTGGAGATCGCCCTCGTACCCGTCACACACGACGGTGAAGTGAACGGAGTTGTCGAACTGGGCTTTCTGCATCCGATCCGGTCGCAGGATCTGGAGTTTCTCGAGTTGATCGCCGGCACGCTAGGAGCGACCACCCAGGCAGCCATCTATCGCAGCCGACTGCAGGAAACCCTGGCAGAGACGCAGCAGCTCAACGAGGAATTGCAGACCCAGCAGGAGGAATTGCGCACCGCAAACGAGGAGCTGGAAGAACAGGCTCGGGCTTTGTCCGAATCGCAAGCACATCTGGAGCAGCAACAGGCCGAGTTGGAGCAGACCAATTCGCAGCTTGCGCAGCAGGCGGACATCGTCGCGAGCAGAAACGAGGCCCTCAAGCTCGCGCAGGTGGAGCTGGAACGGCGGGCAGCGGAACTGCAACGGGCAAGCAAGTACAAGTCGGAATTTCTCGCCAACATGTCGCACGAACTGCGCACCCCGCTCAACAGCTCGCTGATTCTGGCGAAGCTGCTGGCGGAAGACCGTTCGGGCAATTTGAACGAGGAACAACGCAAGTACGCCAATACGATCTATTCGGCCGGCAACGACCTGCTCAGTCTCATCAACGATATTCTCGATCTATCCAAGGTGGAGGCGGGCAAGATGGAACTGGCCCCCCAGCGCATTTCCACCGATCAGTTGCTCGACGTGCTGCGCGCGGTGTTCGAGCCGCTCGCGCGGGAGAAGAATCTCGCTTTCGAGGTGTCACGGGCGCAGGAGGTACCCACCGAGCTCTATACCGACCGTCAGCGCCTGGAACAGGTGCTGCGCAATCTGCTCTCCAACGCGATCAAGTTCACAAAGTCGGGCAAAGTGTTGCTGCATGCCGAATCGCGCGGTGCCGATCGTATCGCCTTTCTAGTAACCGACACCGGCATCGGAATCCCGGCAGACCAGCAGCAGCTCATATTCGAAGCGTTCCGCCAGGCCGACGGCACCATCCATCGCAGCTACGGCGGTACCGGACTGGGCTTGTCGATTTCGCGCGAATTTGCGCATCTGCTGGGCGGCCGAATCGAAGTGCGCAGCGTGCCAGGAGAAGGCAGCACCTTCGCACTTGACCTGCCGGTTCGCTACGCCGGACCCGCCGCCGCCCCCGCAGTCGTGCCTCTTACTGCACCTATCACGCCTCAGCGGACCGAACTCGCGGCAACGCCAACAGTGGAAGCCGCGCCCACCATCCCCGACGACCGCGACGCGCTCGGAGACAGCACCCGTGTCTTGCTCGTCATCGAGGACGACCAGGCCTTCGCATCCATTCTCTACGACCTTGCGCACGAAACGCATTACCGCTGCCTCATCGCCACTACAGCCGATGAAGGTCTGAGCCTGGCGCGCAAGCACGTGCCGCGCGCCATTCTGCTCGACATCCGCCTGCCGGATGGTTCCGGCCTGACGGTGCTGCAAGAGCTCAAGCACGATCCGCGTACCCGACATATTCCCGTGCACGTGCTCGCGGCAGAGGATTTCGGCGATGTCGCCCGCCATATCGGGGCGGTGGGTTTCAACATGAAGCCCACCACCCGCGAGGCGCTGCAGGACATTCTCAAGCAGTTGGAGGAGAAAGGCGCAGGCAAGGTCAAGCGCGTGTTGTTGGTGGAGGACGACGAGCGCCAGCGGGACAGCATCGTGCAGTTGATCAAGGATGAGGCCATCGACATCACCGCAGTGGAAAGCGGTGGCGAGGCACTGGAGCATCTGCGGCATACCATCTTCGACTGCATGATCATCGACCTCAAGTTGCCGGACATGGAAGGCGCGGAACTCCTGGACCGCATGACCCGCGAGGAGATCTGTTCCTTCCCGCCGGTCATCGTCTATACGGGTCGGCAACTGACTCGGGAGGAGGAAGCCGACCTCAACCGCTATTCGCGATCGATCATCATCAAGGGCGCTCGCTCGCCCGAACGACTGCTCGACGAAGTCACGCTGTTTCTGCACACCGTCGAAGCGCGACTTTCGCGCGAAAGGCAATCCATTCTGCGCGACGCGCGCAACCGCGACGATCTGTTCGAAGGGCGCAAGGTGCTGCTGGTCGACGACGACGTGCGCAACATCTTCGCTCTTACCAGTGCGCTCGAACAGCGCGGCTTGCGGGTGGAGATCGCTCGCAACGGGATCGAGGCGCTGGAAAAGCTGCAGAGCACAGAGGATATCGAGCTCGTTTTGATGGACATCATGATGCCCGGCATGGACGGCCTCGAAGCCACCCGTCGCATTCGAGCCAACCCGCGTCTGCGCGACCTGCCGGTGATCGCGATCACCGCCAAGGCGATGCGGGACGACCAGGACCAGTGCCGCAGGGCGGGCGCGAATGACTACATGGCCAAGCCCATCGACCTCGATCGACTCCTGTCCCTCATCCGCGTGTGGCTGCCCAGCCTGCGGCGCATCGGCACATGAAGCGAAGCAACGAAGACATCGAACTTCGACTCCTGATGGACGCCATTTACGCGAAGTACAGCCACGACTTCCGCCAGTATGCGGGCACTTCGCAAAAGAGACGCGTGCGTAAAGCGCTCGAAGTAATGGATTGCGCTACCATTTCCGCCTTGCAGGAAAAGGTGCTGCACGACCCAAGCGCGTTTCAACAGCTGCTGGGCTTGCTTACCATCTCCTTTAGCGAGATGTTCCGCGACCCCTCCTTCTATCTTTCGCTCCGCGCGCACGTGGTACCGGTGCTGCACACCTATCCTTCTCTGAAAGTATGGATCGCCGGCTGCAGCACCGGCGAGGAGTTGTATTCCATGACGATTCTGCTCGAGGAGGAGGGTCTGCTCGATCGAAGTCTCGTGTACGCGACGGACATCAACCCAGCCTCGTTGGAGAAAGCAGAGCAGGGAGTATTTCCTCTGGATCGGCTGCGCAGCTATACCGCGAACTATCAGGCTGCCGGCGGCAAACGGGCTTTCTCGGACTATTATCTGGCCGCGTATCAGGCGGCGCGGTTCGATCGCCGGCTGTTACGCAACGTCACCTTCGCCGACCATAGCCTGGCCACCGATAACGTGTTCTCCGAAACGCACTTGATCCTCTGCCGCAACGTGCTGATCTATTTCGATCGCACATTGCAGGACCGCGCCCTGGGCCTTTTCCACGAATCGCTTGGGCATCGCTGCTTCCTCGGACTAGGCAGCAAGGAGAGCATCGATTTTTCCGCCTACGCCGACCGCTTCGAAGCGGTGGTTAGATCCGAACGACTGTACCGGAAGAAATAGGATGGTGTCTTTCGACCCAGGCGCGCGAAAAGTTGAAGCGGTAGTAGTCGGGGCCTCGGCCGGTGGCGTGGAGGCGCTGTCACGGATTTTTGCAGGCCTGCCCGAAACAACCGCCTTGTCCATCGTTGTGGTGCTGCACCTACCCGAGGGGCGGGAAAGTCAGCTTGCCCAACTGTTCGATCGCAAACTCGCGTTGGCGGTGAGCGAAGCGCGCGACAAGGAAGCGATCGCACGGTCGCACGTCTACTTCGCGCCCCCGGGTTATCATCTGGCCATCGAAGCCGGCCGCGTCTTTTCGCTCAGCACGGACGATCCGGTCAATTTCTCGCGCCCATCCATCGACGTGCTGATGGAATCGGCCGCGGATACCTATGGCGAGAATCTTCTCGGGATTCTGCTGACCGGCTCCAATTGCGACGGCGCCGCCGGGATGCGGGCGATCAAGGACCAGGGCGGCCTCACCATCGCGCAAGACCCGCTCGAAGCGCACGTCCCCGTGATGCCTCAGGCCGCCATCGACCGCGGCGCGGCCGATTACGTCTTCGACCTCACTCAGATCCATCGCGCATTGATGTCATTCGCAACGCCGGCATGAGCAGCGAACCGACTCACATTCTGTTGGTGGATGATCTGCCCGAGAACCTCCTTGCGCTCGAAGCGCTGCTGCGTGATCCGGGCTACGTAATCCATCAGGCGACTTCGGGAGAACAGGCGCTCGAATTGCTCTTGTCGCACGACTTCGCGATCGCAATTCTCGACGTGCAGATGCCGTACATGAACGGTTTCGAACTGGCCGAGCTTATGCGGGGTATGGAGCGGACGCGACATGTTCCGATCGTGTTCGTCACCGCCGCGGGCAAGGAACTCGACTATTCATTCAAGGGCTACGACACCGGTGCCGTCGACGTGCTCTACAAACCGCTCGACCCCCTCGCCGTGAAGTCCAAGGTGGCGGTATTCGCCGACCTCTTTCGTCAGCGTAAAGCGGCACAGGAACAACTCAGGCTCCTGGAAGAGACGCGCGCGCAATTGCAGCAGGCGCTTCACATGCGCGACGAATTCATGTCGGTGGTTGCACACGAACTGCGCACCCCGCTCAATACCTTGGCGCTCACCTGCCAGGTTCGTCTGCATCGCCTCGAGAAGGCGGACCAACAGCCGCCCGGCGAACAAGCGTTGCGCAAGATGGCCGAAAGTGACTTGCGGCAGGTAGCCAACATGACGCGTCTCATTGAAGACATGCTCGACGTGAGCCGCATCGACCACGGCAAACTGTCCATCCGCCCCCAGTCCACGGACCTCTCCGCCCTCCTGGACCGTCTCGTGCAAGGTTTTCCGAAACCGCCGGGGGTGATCTTGCGCGCCGACATCGCACCCGATATCCGCGTGAGCGGCGACGTTTTTCGCATTGAACAAATCGCCGCCAATCTCCTCACCAATGCAGTGCGGTACGGCGAGGGCAAACCAATCGACTTGCTCCTGCACGCACAAGGGGGGCAAGCGATCCTCACCGTGCGCGATCAGGGAGTCGGCATTCCCAAGGATGCACAGGCACGCATCTTCGATCGATTCGTGCGCGTGACCGACGCCAGGACCACCAGCGGGCTTGGACTGGGCCTTTTCATTACGCGGCAACTAGTAGAAGCACATCGGGGGACGATCGAAGTGGAGAGCGAGCCGGGACACGGTTCGACGTTCACTGTGAAGTTACCGCTGGAAGGCGAAGCGATGCGCTGAA
>JAEZCG010000082.1 GCA_023430065.1 Pseudomonadota bacterium
CAGCGTGGCCGCCTGCGCTTGCGTGAGCCGCTTCGCGTTCCATCCCTCGTACGCCTCCTCGAATCTCAACATCCGGGTCTCCTGTAGCCATCTCGCCCGGCTTCGGGGTGCCTGTTGCATAGCCCACCCAAAAACCGGACAACTTACGTGCTACAGAACCGGACAACTCATGTGCTCGCCACAGCCTAGGCCGGGAGCGCTTCCGCGACCCGGTGCACGGGGCTATAATGCTCGGCTGCTGAGGAGCGCTGCGACCGGTCCCGAGGACCGGCCAGGCTCAGCGAAACGAACGGCGCTCGCATCGATGGGGATGCGGGCGCCGTTCGTTTATGGGAACGGCCCGTGTCCATCGGCCACGGGCCGCACTGCGGCGAACGGCCGGCCATCACCGTACTCGCCGTCCCGAGGGGCGCTGCGACGGCCAGGCAGGCCACGTGCTTGCCGCGGTCGCCAGGCTCGGGAGTCCGCGAACTGATCGAACGGCGCCCATTCTGCTGACCAACGGAGGCAAGATGAGCGCAGTATTCAAGGACGATCGGGCCAGCGATTTCCACGTGGCCGATCTCGCTCTGGCGGACTGGGGACGCAAGGAGATCCGGATCGCCGAGACGGAAATGCCCGGGCTGATGGCGATTCGCGAGGAATACGCCGCCCAGCAGCCGCTGCGCGGTGCGCGGATCACGGGCTCGCTGCACATGACCATCCAGACCGCCGTGCTGATCGAGACGTTGCAGGCCCTCGGTGCGGACGTGCGCTGGGCCTCGTGCAACATCTACTCGACTCAGGATCACGCTGCCGCCGCAATCGCCGCCCGCGGCACCCCGGTGTTCGCGTACAAGGGCGAATCGCTCGAGGAGTACTGGGCATTCACGCACCGCATCTTCGAGTGGCCCGACGGCGGCCACTCGAACATGATTCTCGACGACGGCGGCGATGCCACGCTGCTGCTCCACCTGGGTGCGAAGGCCGAGACCGATCCCACGGCGATCACCCATCCCGGCAGCGAGGAGGAGGAATTCCTGTTCGCCGCCATCAAGGCCAAGCTGGCTGAGGACCCGAAGTGGTACTCGACGCGCCTGTCCAAGATCCGAGGCGTGACGGAGGAGACCACGACCGGCGTGAAGCGCCTGTACCAGATGGCCAAGGAGGGGCGCCTCGCGTTCCCCGCGATCAACGTCAACGACTCGGTCACGAAGTCGAAGTTCGACAATCTCTACGGCTGCCGCGAATCGCTCGTCGACGGCATCAAGCGCGCCACCGACGTGATGGTGGCCGGCAAGATCGCAGTCGTGTGCGGCTACGGCGATGTGGGCAAGGGCTCGGCGCAGGCATTGCGCGCGCTGTCGGCCCAGGTGTGGGTGACCGAGATCGACCCGATCTGCGCACTGCAGGCGGCGATGGAGGGCTACCGCGTGGTGACGATGGACTATGCAGCGGACAAGGCGGACATTTTCGTGACCGCCACCGGCAACTTCCACGTCATCACCCACGATCACATGACGCGGATGAAGGACCAGGCAATCGTGTGCAACATCGGTCACTTCGACAACGAGATCGACGTGGCCGCCATGAAGAAGTATCAGTGGGAGAACATCAAGCCGCAGGTCGACCATATCGTCTTTCCGGACGGCAAGCGCATCATCCTGCTGGCCGAGGGGCGGCTGGTGAACCTGGGCTGCGCGACTGGCCACCCGAGCTACGTGATGAGCTCCTCGTTCGCCAACCAGACGATCGCGCAGATCGAGCTGTACGGCAACACCGACAAGTATCCGATTGGCGTCTACGTGCTGCCCAAGCACCTGGACGAGAAGGTCGCGCGCCTGCAGCTCAAGAAACTCGGTGCGCAGCTGACCGAACTGACCGATCCCCAGGCCCGCTACATCGGCGTCGCAAAGGAAGGTCCGTACAAACCGGAGCACTACCGCTACTGATCGTGGCCAGTCCAGCCGCGGCCACGTGCCGCGGCTGGCGTCCCTCCGGATACGTGTGCAAATCGTGACGCCGGCTTCGCTCGTCGGCGTTCTTCCAGGCGTACTGAGATGACAGCGAAAGTGTTCTCATTCGAGTTGTTTCCGCCGCAGACGCCGGAGGGCCTCGAGAGGCTGCGGGTCACGCGGCGGCAGCTGGCTCAGCTGAATCCCGCGTTCTTCTCGGTCACGTATGGCGCGGGCGGCACCACCCGCGAGCGCACCCTTGGCGTCGCGCTCGAGGTGCAGGGCGAAGGGCAGCAGGTGGCGCCGCACCTGTCCTGCGTGGCCTCCACGCGCGATTCCATCCGCCAGATCCTGGAGCAGTATCGCGCTGCCGGAATCCGCCGTCTGGTCGCACTGCGCGGCGATCTGCCCTCGGGGCTCGCGGAAACGGGTGAGTTCCGCTATGCCAGCGAACTGGTCGCCTTCGTGCGCGACACGTTCGGCGACAGTTTTCACATCGAGGTGGCGGCCTATCCCGAGTACCACCCACAGGCGCGCAGCGCGCAGGAGGACTTGCGCAACTTCAAGCGCAAGGTGGACGCGGGTGCGGACGGTGCGATCACGCAGTACTTCTTCAATGCGGACGCCTACTTCGCCTTCGTGGACGAATGCGAGGCAATGGGAATCGCCGTGCCCATCATCCCGGGAATCATGCCGATCAGCCGCTTCTCGCAGCTGGCGCGCTTTTCGGATGCGTGCGGCGCGGAGATCCCGCGCTGGATCAGGCGCAAGCTGGAGGGGTTCGGCGATGACATCGCGTCGATACGCTCGTTCGGACTGGATGTGGTGACCACGTTGTGCGACCGGCTGCTGCGTGGCGGCGCGCCCGGGCTGCACTTCTATACGCTCAATCAGGCGGGCCCGACGACGACGCTCTGGCAACGCCTCGGACTGTAACGCGAACAGGCCGGGACACGGCCAGGCGGCGCGCCGGCAACGCTGAGCATGGCGCGCTTCTTCGGCCGATGCGCGCAAACCGGTGGGATTCGTCTACCGGGTGACGCCGCTCTCGGCGAACGCGGTCATACGACCTTCTCGAAATCGATGCGCTCGTCCACGGGGAGCCCGGCGAGATGACGCCTCAGACAGTCCAGTCCCATTTCGATCGCGCCCAGGCGCAGCCACTCGCGTCCTCCTTGCAGCCGGCTGTGGCGCGTCGATACCCCTCGACTCGTCACGATGGCCACGTGCACGGTTCCCCCGAACTCGACGCGGTCCGGTCCTTCGTCCAGGTCGACCAGCACCGCCATGCCGTGCGTGGCCGCAGCGCCCGTCCGGGCGGCGGCCGCGATCGATACTGCGTCCTGCTCGGCTGCACCCAGGGCGCGCGCGAGTTCGCCGCGGTCCAGTCCGATCGTCGCCCGCTTGAAGACGCCATCGGCATCGGGCAGGGGTGCCAGGCGGGCGGAGATCTGGCCGCCCGTGAACGTCTCCACGATCGACACCGAGAAACCGCCGGCGCGCAGTGCAGCCAGCACGTTGCGTTCGAGCGTCTGGTCATCCTCGGCGAGCACGAAGTTGCCGAGCCGTCGCCGCACCTCCGCCTCCACCGGGCCGAGCTGACGCCTCACCTCGTCCATGTCCCGCCCCCGCACCGCGAGCTTCGTCTCGAGCTGCGGATAGTGCGCCCGGAAGCCCAGCTTCACATTGCCCTCGGGGGCCAGCGCCTCGACGCCGGCGAGCATCTGGTCAGCGCGAGACTCGCCCAGTCCGAAGGAGTGGAAGCGCTTGAGGTGGATAGTCGTCTGCGTGCCCGCCATCGCGAGCAGTCGCGGAATGATCTGTTCGTCGATCATGCGCCGCACCTCGCGCGGCACCCCGGGCGTGAACATGAAGCGCGCCCTGCCGATGGTGACTGCGAATCCGCAGGCCGTTCCGATCGGATTGTCCAGCCGCTCTCCGCCGGCCGGCAGCAGGGCCTGCTTGCGGTTGTTGGGCGGCATGATCCGACCGCGCGAGCGGAAGTACGCCTCCATACGCGTGACCCACTCCTGGTCGAGGAGGAGCTCCACGCCGGCGGCCTTCGCCGCGATCTCCTGGGACAGATCGTCCACCGTCGGCCCGAGGCCGCCGTTGACGATCACCGCGTCGGCTCGCTCCCCGGCCAGACGGAATGCCAGCAGGAGGTTCTCGCGATCGTCGCCTACCGTGGTCTCCCACTGTACCGCGAGGCCGACGTCCTCGAGCTTCTGGCTGATCATGGAGAAGTTGGTGTTGACCGTCTTGCCGGTCAGCACTTCGTCGCCGGTGCAGATGACTTCGATGCGCATGGATGTCCTGCTCTTGTCGAGGCGTGCCACTACCAGCTGTTGCGCAACTCGCGCAGCTTGAGGAAGACGGTGCGTGGATCGACCGACTCGGGCAGGTCCGGGAAGACCTCGCGCAGGCGGGCGACGACGGCGGGACTGCGCAGGCGAAAGAAGGTGTTGACGTCGCGTTCCACGCCCAGCGTCGAGACGTATGCATGCGCGGGATCCTGACCGGACAGACGTTGCAGCATCATGCGCGCCGCCTCGTTGTCCGGTTCCCGGTCGAGGGTGAAGCGCAGGTTGTTCTCGATGTAGTCGTGTCCGGGATAGACCAGCGTGGCATCGGCGAGCCGGGACAACTGCTCGGAGAAGGTCTTGTACAGGACTTCCGGGTGTCCGCCGTTGTGGCAGTTGCCGGCCCCCGCGTTGAACAGCGTATCGCCGCAGAACAGCGCAGGCTGGTCGGTGTGCGAGAGCAGGCAGACGTGCGCCATGGTGTGTCCGGGCGTGTCCATCACCTCGAGCTCGACTCGCCTCCCCACCTTGACGACGTCGCCGGCTCGCAACCCCTGCGCCATGTCGGCGTTGGAATCGCGCGCATTCTCATGCGCGAGAATGCGCGCGCCAGTGGCGCGCGCCAGCGCGTCGTTACCGCCGGTGTGGTCGCGATGCTCGTGCGTATTGAGGATCTGCCGGATGCTCCAACCGTTGGCCTTCGCCGTGCGCAGGCACTTCTCGTGATCGAGCGGGTCGACGGCGAGCGCCTCGCCGGTCTCCGGGCAGGCGATCAGATAGTTGAAGTTGCGGTAGGCGTTGGCAGTCCAGATCTGTTCGACGATCATGATGCGCGTCCTGTTTGGCCGAATCGACGATCTTATCGTGCCGCCCGCGCGCATGCGCCGCCGGTCCAGGGTGCATGCAGGGAGCAGGGCCGACGCTAGAGGCGCAGTTCGGCACCAGCCAGCAGATCGTCGTAGAGCTTCTCGAGCCGGGCGAAGACCTTCGGCGGCGTCAGGTCCTGGACCGCCGCGAGTGCGGCCACTCCCATTGCTTCCTTGCGGGCTGGATCGTCCGCCAGCTGGCCGAGCGCCTCGGCCATGCCGGCGACGTCGTCTGCGCCCACGACCAGGCAGGTTCGGTCGCGTTCCAGGAAGTCCGGATTGAACACGAGATCGCTGACCACGATCGGCTTGCCGAAGCTCATCGCCTCGAGCAGCACCATGGGCTGCACTTCGTTCTTGGAAGGCAGCACGAAGACGTCGCACTGTGCATAGCGTTCACTCAGTGCCTTCCACTCGAGGTGGCCGAAGAACCGCACCTTGTCGCGGATCCCGAGTTCGTCGCACAAAGCCTCCAGATGCGACTGCAGCACGCCCTTGCCCGCGATCCACAATTCGACATGCGGCCGCTTCCTCACCAGGGCGGCCACGCCGCGAATCAGCAAGGCAAGGTTCTTCTCGGGGGCCAGGCGCCCCACATACAGGATTCTGAACGGCGCTCCGGGCACGGCCGGGCCAGATGCGCTCGATTCCGGAATCTCGAACAGGACCGGATTGCTCAGATACAGCACCTGCGCATCGATACCCTGCGACTTGATCTGCGGGATGACCTTGCGGGAGGGCGTGACGATCGCCCCCATGCGCTGCGCGAACGCCTTGTACAGCGCGAAGAACAGCGGCTTGAACGGTCGCATGGGCAGCGGCTGCGACAGCAGTTCGACCGACATGTGGTACGTGTAGAGTTGGGGAATGCCCAGGCTGGCTGCGACGCTGGAGCAGGACACCGACAAGCCGCTCAGATAGTGATAGTGCACGAGCTCGACGCGCTCGCTCTTCAGAATACGGCGGATCTGTCCCGGGGAGTACAGCGCCTGGTCGAAGCCGAACATGTTGATCGTCAGGCCGCGGTGGACCTTCATATTGGCGGGCAGATCGCCGTCGCGATGGCCCCGCGGACGGGTGGTGACGACCGCCACGTGATGTCCGCGCGCCGCCAGATAGTACGCGAGGCTCTTCAGGTAATAGCCCGCGCCCGTCATCGGGGGCAGGAAGTCGTCGGACACGAGTGCGATACGGCGCGGCGCGGCGGCGGGCTGCATTGGCTGGACTCCTCAATCTGCTCGGACGAGCGTCGCGGCGGTGCATGCGGCGGAGCCGGGCGATCGCGCGGCCGATCCTGTCGTATCGGCGCGCGATCGAAAAACCGCATAGGTTACACATCTTTGCCCGGGCCCCGGGGCGATCGGACTACACTGCATACCATGGCTTCCATCGATTCCGGGGCTCGACGCGAGGCCGGCGCCCGCGCCCACTACCCGGCGGTCTTCCTCTCGCCCCACCTCGATGACGCGGTCTTTTCCTGCGGCGGCTTGATCTCCCGGCTTTCGTCGGAGGGACGCAGACCGCTGGTGATCAACGTGTTCTCCGCCGCCAGCTCGGATTTCAAGCTTGCCTCGGCGCCCGACGACGCGCGCGTGGCCGAGGAATACGTCGTGAGTGGCTACCTCGGGTTCCATGTCCGCCTGGTCGGCGAACTCGACGCGTACTTTCGCGACCGCGCGTACCGGTCGCTGTCGGGACTGTTCATGGCTGCCCCGGCGCGCTATCTGCGCGAACTGGAGCGTATCCGATCCGTCATCGCGGCGGTGCTGCAAGGGATCACCTTCGATGCACTGTACGCACCACTCGGCGTCGGATGGCACGTCGATCACCTGCTGACGCACCTGGCGGCGCGCGTGGTCGTGGAGCCGGCGCGTCTGCGGTTCTACGAGGACGCGCCCTACGTCCTGCTTCCGCACCTGCAGGCCCACCGCCTCGCCGAACTCGATTCCCGATACTCCGCATCTGCAGGCTCCACCCTGCGCCATGCGCATCGCGCCGCGCGCGCCTATGCGCGCAGCGCCGTGATGCAGGCCAGGCTGCGGCCCTGGCTGCGCCCCCTGGCGCAGCCCGTGCTGGATGTCTGGTTCTACCGCCTGCTGCGCAGCGGTGCAGGGCGTAGCGGCGGACGGCTCACGCTCGAACCGCTGATGGAGGACGTGTCCGCGACGCTGGGGCGCAAGGTGCACGCCTGCACGCTCTATCGATCGCAGTTTCCGCAGTTCTTCGGCAGCCCGGCCGAATGCAGCGCCCTGCTGCAGGCGTACTCGGACGGCATCGCCACCCGCCCGGGCTACTGGGAGCGCTACTGGAAGCAGGGCTGAGCGGAAAGTGCCATGCGGACGAGCCGCCTTGCGCGGCTCGTCGTCGTACGGCGGAGGAGGCGGACTCAGGCCGCGGCGGGCACCCGCTTCTTCTGCTGGGCGGCATTGGCGTGCAACTGCGCATAGGCACCGTGCGCAGCCGCCTCCGCCTCGCCGACGTGGATCGGCAGGCCCATGTCGGAGAGCACCGAGCCGAGTGCAGACAGGCACACCATGACGTTCTCCGGCTTGCAGCTGTAGCCCATGATCCCGATGCGCCAGATCTTGCCGGCGAGCGGGCCCAGGCCGGAGCCGATCTCGAGGTTGAATTCGGTCAGCAGCGTCTTGCGCACGTCCGCCTCGCGGTCCTTGATCGCATCGGGAATGTGCACCGCATTCATCTGCGGCAGGCGCGCGCCCTCCTTCACCAGATATTTCAGTCCCATCGCTTCCAGGCCGGCCTTGAGCGCGAGGTGGTGGCGCTGATGCCGTGCCCACGCGTTCTCGATGCCTTCCTCCTTGAGGATGAGCAGCGCCTCGTGCAGTGCGTACAGGCTGTTGGTGGGGGCAGTGTGGTGGTAGGTGCGCGTGGTCGCCCCCCAGTAACCGAGCAGCAGGTTCATGTCCATGAACCAGCTGTGGATCTTGTCCTTGCGGCTCTTCACGTAGTCCACCACGCGCTCGCTGAACGAGACGGGCGAGAGACCGGGCGTACACGACAGGCATTTCTGGCTGCCGGAGTAGATCGCGTCGATGTTCCACTCGTCGACCAGCACCGGTGTGCCGGCCAGTGAAGTGACCGCGTCGACGATGGTCAGCGCGTCGTGCCGGTGCGCGATCTCCACCAGCGTCTTGGCGTCGGATTGCACACCGGTTGAGGTCTCGGCGTGCACGAAGGCGACCACGCGTGCGTCGGGATTGGCCTTCAGCGCGTCTTCCAGCTTCTGCGGATCGACCGGCTCGCCCCATGCATCGTCCACCACCACGGGGACCCCGCCGCAGCGCTCCACGTTCTCGATCATGCGCCCCCCGAACACGCCGTTGCGGCACACGACCACCTTGTCGCCGGGCGCGACCATGTTGACGAAGCAGTACTCCATGCCGACCGAGCCCGGACCGGAAACCGGGAAGGTGAGCGGATTCTTCGTCTGATAGGTGTAGCGCAGCAGGCCTTTCAGCTCCTCCATCATCTCGACGAAGATCGGGTCGAGGTAGCCGATCGCCGGCAGGCTCATCGCCGCCATCACGCGCGGATTGATCTCCGACGGACCGGGGCCCATGAGCGTGCGCTGCGGGGGATGGAACGACTGGATGCGTTTCGCCGGGGCGAATGGGTTCATGGTGTCACTCCCTGCCAGAGATGGTCCGAAAAGGCTGTCTTCCTCGCCGCGCGACTTGAGCCGGATCGGCTTGCGAGCGTTCGCTTCGTTCAGGACTTCGGTCGCGAGGATCATTCCCTCCGTCGCATGCTCGACTTCCACCGCCCAGCGCGACGGGACGTAGCCGGACTTCACCCAGTTGCTGACCAGGGCGCGGTCGATGCGAAAGCGGCGGGCGACTTCGGCCTGACTGCCGAAGATGGCGACGAGGCGCTCGGCGCAGTTCATGGCGGGCGAATCCGGTTGCTGAGGACGAGCGCCAGTATGGCGACTGGATCTCAACTCGTCAAACTGATTTTGACAAGGCCGAACTCACAACCTGATCGTTGGGCCTACTCAGGCCCAATTTGGGCGAACGGAAACGGCGGCAGCGATTCCCGGTCCAGCGCAAGGTCGCCCCCGGCATCGGGCACACTGCCCGGTGCAAGGCCCGCGAAGTCGAACAGGCGCCGGTCGGCCAGGTGCGACGGCACGACGTGCTGCAGCGCCCTGAACATGCTCTCGGTCCGGCCAGGGAAGCGTTTCTCCCACTCGCGCAGCATCGCCTTCATCTGCTGGCGCTGCAGGTTGTCCTGGGAGCCGCACAGGTCGCAGGGAATGATGGGAAACTGCCGCACCTGGGCATAGCGCTCCAGCTCGTGCTCCGGAACGTAGGCGAGCGGACGGATGACCACATGTTCGCCGTCATCGCTCACCAGCTTGGGCGGCATCGCCTTGATGCGCGCGGCGTAGAACAGGTTGAGGAAGAACGTCTCCAGGATGTCGTCGCGGTGGTGTCCGAGCGCGATACGCGTCGCGCCCATCTCGCGGGCCACCCGGTAGATGACGCCGCGGCGCATGCGCGAGCACAGGCCGCACATCGTCTTTCCCTCGGGTACGACGCGCTTGACCACGCTGTAGGTGTCCTGCGTCTCGATCCGGAAGGGCACCCCCACCGATTCCAGCCAGGCGGGCAGCACGTGTGCCGGATAGCCAGGATGGCGCTGGTCGAGGTTGAAGGCGATCAGTTCGAAGTCGACCGGCGCATGGGCCTTCAGGCCGAGCAGGATGTCGAGCAACGCATAGCTGTCCTTGCCGCCTGACACGCACACCATGACCCGCTCCCCCGGGCGGATCATGTCGTAGTCCGCAATGGCCTGTCCGACCATCCGGCGCAGCCGCTTCTGCAGCTTGTTGGCTTCGTAGGTTCCGCGTTGTGGGTCCATCGTGCAATCTCAGAGGTGGAGGCTGCGGCCGCCGTCCACGGCGATGATCTGGCCGGTGACGTAGGGCGCATCGAACACCAGGAAACGCACCGTGGTGGCAATGTCGTCCGGGTCGCCGATGCGCTTGAGCAGCGTGGTCTGGATGAGCCGCTGGCGGCCGACCTCGTCCGACCACTGCGCGTCCTCGGGCCACATGATGATCCCTGGCGAGACGCCATTGACGCGTACCTCGGGCCCCAGTTCCGATGCCAGCGAGCGTGTCAGCGCCAGCAAGCCGCCCTTGGCGACGCTGTACACCACGTAGTTGTGCATCGGGCGGTCCGCATGAATGTCGACGATGTTCACGATGCAGCCCTGGCTGCGACGCAGGGGCAGCGCGGCAGCCTGCGACAGGAACAGGGGCGTCTTCAGGTTGGTGCCGATGAGGTCCTCCCACTCGCGCTCGCTGATCCGGCCGATCGGTGTGGGAAAGAAACTCGAGGCGTTGTTCACCAGCACGTCCAGGCGACCGAAGCGCTCCAGCGTTTGCGCCACCAGCGCCGGCAACGCCGCCATGTTGAGCAGGTCGGCCTGCACCAGGGCGACCGAGTCCGGCCTCGCCGCATTCAACTCGGCCTGCAGAGCCTGCGCCTCCCCGGCGGATTGGCGGTAGTGCACCATCAGGCTCATGCCGCGTTCGTGCAGGCGACGCGAGATCGCGGCGCCGACGCGGCGTGCGCCGCCCGTCACCAGGGCAACCTTGTTGGACATGGAGCGGTAAGGGGGAACGAGGCTAAACTCCCATTCTAGATGAGCGCCGACCCACTGCCCCGTCCCTCGGCCGAGGCCGCCGCGCACAGCCGGGCGCTGACTGCGCATATCCGGTCGGAGATCGCGCGCGGCGGAGGCTGGATCGACTTCGCGCGCTACATGGATCTCGCACTGTATGCGCCCGGCCTGGGCTATTACGCGGCAGGGGCGACCAAGCTCGGTGAGGCCGGAGATTTCGTCACCGCGCCGGAACTTTCTCCGCTGTTCGGGCAGACGCTTGCGCGCGGGATCGCGCCGATGCTCGCGCGCAGCCGGGGCGATCTGGTCGAACTGGGGGCCGGGTCCGGTCAGCTGTCGTGTGCACTCCTCGCCGCGCTCGACGAGTCGGGGCGGCTGCCCGCGCGCTACGCAATCCTCGAGGTCAGCCCGCAACTGCGCGCGCGACAGGCGCAGTGCATCGCGCGGCTGCCTGGACATCTGGCAGCGCGGGTGCAGTGGATCGACCGACTGCCCGACTGCATCGACGGCGTCGTGCTGGGAAACGAGGTGCTCGATGCACTGCCGGTCCATCTGGTGGCGTGGCAGCATGACGGGCTGTGCGAGCGGGGTGTTGCCGCCGGTCGGGACATTCTCGTATTCGAGGATCGTCCGCTGGCACCCGGCCGCTTGCGGGCACGCGCGGAATCGCTTCCGGTGCGTGCTCCGTACCTGAGCGAGGTCAATCTGCGCGCCGAGGCCCTCGTCGGTGCGCTCGCCCAGCGGTTGGCGCGTGGCGCCCTGCTGTTCATCGACTACGGCTTCGGGCGCGCCGAGTACTATCATCCGCAGCGCCACCGCGGCACGCTCATGTGCCACTACCGTCACCGGGCGCACGACGATCCGTTCTTCCTGCCGGGATTGCAGGACATCACCGCTCACGTCGACTTCACTGCCGTGGCCGAAGCGGCGGTGGCCGCCGGCTTGCGCCTGGTTGGCTATACCACGCAGGCAGCCTACCTGATCGACCTGGGCATCACCGATCTGCTAGCCCGCCAGGGGCCGGGGAGCGCAGCGTACCTGCGGGCGGCGGGCGCCGTGCACAAACTGCTGAGCCCGGCGGAGATGGGCGAGCTGTTCAAGGTCATCGTCCTGGGCCGCGAGGTCGAGTCGGCGCCCGGATTCTCGCGCGGCGAGCTGTCGCGCCTCCTGTAACATCGCCCAGTGCCTTCGCCTGATTTCCTCAGAACCCCGGACGATCGGTACGTCGACCTGCCCGGCTTCACCTGGTCACCGCATTATCTCGACGGGCTGGAAGAATTCGACGGCATGCGCATGCACTACGTCGACGAAGGTCCGCGCCAGGCGCAGGTCACCTTCCTGTGCCTTCACGGGCAGCCGACCTGGAGCTACCTGTACCGACGCATGATCCCCGTGTTCACGCACGCCGGATGCCGGGTCGTCGCGCCCGACCTGTTCGGTTTCGGCCGATCGGACAAGCCCGTCGACGACGCGCGCTACACCTTCGACTTCCATCGCCGATCGTTGCTCGCGTTCGTCGAGGCGCTGGATCTGCGCAGCATCGCGCTCGTGTGCCAGGACTGGGGCGGTCTGCTGGGCCTCACCCTGCCTTTGGAGCTGCCCGGACGAATCACGCGTCTCGTCGTGATGAACACGATCCTGGGAACCGGCGACCAGCTGCTCCCCGCAGGCTTCGTCGCCTGGCGCGAATGGGCGGCGCGCAATCCGGACCTGTCCGCCGGGAGACTGCTCGGCCGCGCCTGTGCGCATCTGTCGCCGGCCGAGTGCGCGGCATACGACGCGCCGTACCCCGACGCCCGGTACAAGGCCGGCGTTCGCCGCTTCCCCCAGCTGGTGCCGGACCGACCCGACGCGCCGGGGGCCGCCGTGTCGCGCGCGGCACGGGCGTTCTGGCGCTCGCGCTGGGATGGCGAGAGTCTGATGGCGATCGGCATGCAGGATCCGGTGTTCATGCCGTCGGTGATGCGTGCCCTGCAGGCGGACATTCGCGGCTGCGAGCACGTGCTGGAGATCGGGGAGGCGGGGCACTTCGTGCAGGAGTGGGGCGCCGCCGTCGCTCACGCCGCCGTTCGCCGCTTCGCGCTCGGCACCTGAGGGCGGGCAACGCAGCGCGGTTCGGTTTCGCGCGCCGGCCGCGATACACTTTCGCCCGTTCGCGCCGTTAACTGCGGCAGCCCCATCCCGACTCGCAGTCGTTGTGTCCTTCATGCACATCCACATCCTCGGCATCTGCGGCACCTTCATGGGCGGCATCGCCGTCATCGCCCGACAGGCGGGACACAAGGTCACCGGCTGCGACGCCAACGTCTACCCTCCCATGAGCACGCAGCTGCGAGCACAGGGCATCGAGCTGATAGAGGGCTGGGATCCGGCGCAGATTGCGCTCGCCCCCGATCTGTTCGTCGTGGGCAACGTGGTCTCACGCGGCAACGCGCTGATGGAGGAGATCCTGGACCGCGCGCTTCCCTACGTCTCCGGTCCCCAGTGGTTGTACGAGAACGTGCTGCGCGACAAGTGGGTGCTCGCAGTCGCCGGGACGCATGGCAAGACCACGACCACCTCGATGCTCGCGTGGGTGCTCGAGGAGGCCGGCTTGAATCCGGGCTTCTTGATCGGCGGCGTTCCGATGAACTTCGACGTTTCCGCGCGTCTGACCGACAGCCCGTTCTTCGCCATCGAGGCGGACGAATACGACACCGCGTTCTTCGACAAGCGCTCCAAGTTCGTGCACTACCGCCCGCGCACCGCGATCCTCAACAACCTCGAATTCGATCACGCCGACATCTTCGACGACCTGAAGGCGATCGAGTCACAGTTCCACAATCTGGTGCGCACCGTCCCCGGCAGCGGCTTGATCGTCTGCAACGGTCGTGACGAGGCGCTGGCCCGCGTGCTTGCGCCGGCGAGCGGCAAGTCGCGCTGCTGGACGCCGGTCGAATACTTCGACGTCGAGGCGGGCTGGCATGCCGAGCCGCGTGGGGCGAACGCGTTCGAGGTGCGCCTGGCCGGCGCGGCGCTGGGCACGGTGCACTGGGACCTGCTCGGGCATCACAACGTGAGCAACGCCCTGGCCAGCATCGCGGCGGCGCGGCATGCCGGCGTCCCGGTGGATGCGTCGATCGAGGCGCTGGGCCGCTTCCGCAACGTGAAACGACGTCTGGAGGTGCGCGGGCAGGTGCGTGGGGTGACGGTGTACGACGACTTCGCCCATCATCCCACTGCCATTGCCACCACGCTCGCCGGATTGCGCAGCAAGGTCGGCGATGCGCGCATCCTGGCCGTGCTCGAGCCGCGTTCGAACACGATGCGGATGGGGGTGATGAAGGATACCCTCGCGCCCAGCCTCGCCGATGCGCAGCACGTGTTCTGCTTCACCGGCGGCATCGACTGGCCGGCAGAACGCGCGCTTGCCTCGCTCGGTGAGAGGCTCACCTGCGCGGCCGATCTCGATGTGCTCGTACGCGCCATCGTCGCAAGTGTGCGCGCCGGGGACCACGTGCTCGTCATGAGCAATGGCGGCTTCGGCGGCATCCACGCCAAGCTGCTCGACGCGCTCGCCTGAGCGCGCGCCTCGCTCAGTCCGGC
This sequence comes from Pseudomonadota bacterium, assembly GCA_023430065.1. Taxonomy (GTDB): domain Bacteria; phylum Pseudomonadota; class Gammaproteobacteria; order Burkholderiales; family SHXO01; genus SHXO01. Next base: position 14,341 of record JAEZCG010000082.1, read on the forward strand.
GCACCCAGGCGCCCGCAGTCCGGCGCATCGCGCTCCGGAGGGTAGGACGCGTGGGCGGAGGGCTTGATGGTCAACACGCGCTCGGCGTCACGGCACAGTACCCGCATGGTCACGCCCTGCGCACGCGCGTCCTCGTAATTGCGCCGATGCATGAGCGCGATCGCTGCCGGTGCCGCAGCCCAGGCCGCCGCAAAGGCGCCGGGTTCGAGCAGCGCCCGTTGCGGCTCCTGGCGCACCCCGAACGACATCTGACCGGTCTCCTGCGCCAGCACGACGGTGCGCTGGAGGTAGAACGGAAGCGTCAGATACGAGGCGCCCACCATGAAGATCTCGGTGTCGGGTGTCGAGCGTCGGGCGATTTCCCGGGCGATCGCGTGGCTCGATCGCAGCGGCGACAGTGACTCGAGCCCGAGGATGCACAGCTGGAGGCCGGTCAGCGTGGCGAGCGACACGGACGCGAGCAGCCGCATCCCGGCGAGCCGCAGCATGCCGATCAGAATCGCGGCGGCCAGCAGCAGCGCACCGGCCGCAAACAGCCACAGGGCATAGTCCTCATAGAGGTGCCGGTAGGGTGCGGCGCGATCCGTCCGCGGCAGCACCGCGGCGGCGATGACGGCGGCGATTCCCATTGCGCCAAGGAGCGGCAGCACGCGCCGCCGCAGGGCGCGCGCGTCCAGCGTGGCGAGTCGCCACCCGGCGAGCATCGCGAGCGGCGGGATCGCGGGCAGGACGTAGGCGGGCATCTTCGATCGTGAGGCGGAGAAGAACAGCACGATCGCCAAGGCCCAGATGGTGAGGAAGCGCGGGGGATGGAACGCACCGGCGGCCGGGCGCGTGCGCCAGCCGGCGAGCGTGCCTTCGACGGCGGACCAGGTCCAGGGCAGCAGTCCGATCAGCACCAACGGAACGAAGAACCAGAACGGCTTGGTGCGCCGGTGTCCGGCGCCCGCGAATCGGGCAACGTGCTCCTCGAGGAAGAAGAATGCGGGAAAATCGGGGTGGTGCCACGACACGGCCACGAACCAGGGTGCCGCCACGAGGCACAGCAGGATGCTGCCCTCGACCGGATGCAGGCGACGCCACAGGCCGGACTGGCGCGCGCCGAGCGCGTACACGGTCACGATCCCGATGGGGAAGACCACGCCGATCAGCCCCTTGGTGAGGACGGCCAGGCCCATGGCAACCCAGGCGAGCCGCGTCCAGTTGCGCTGCGCGTCCGATCCGGGCGAGGCGTGCAAGCCGAGCATGAGCGCACACATCGTCACCGTCACGAACAACGTCAGCCCCATGTCCAGGGTGCCGACCTGTGCGAAGAACACGAAGTAGAGGCTGCCGGCCAGCACGGCGACGCTGCCCCAGGCGGCCGCGGCACCGTGCAGCTTGCGCATGGTGAACAGCACCGCGAGCAGCGTGAGCATGCCGGCGAGCGCCGGCCACAGCCGCGCGGTCCATTCGTTCACCCCGAACAGCCGAAACGCAAGCGCGGTCATCCAGTATTGCAGCGGCGGCTTGGTGAAGTGCTTGAAGCCGTTCAGGCGCGGTGTGACCAGATCGCCGGTCTCGAGCATCTCGCGCGCGACCTCGGCGTAACGGCCCTCGTCCGGCTCCGCCAGCTTGCGGTGATCGAGCCCACCGAACCACAGGACGAGAAAGAGCGCGACGAGGCCGGCGGCGAGCGCCTGCAGGCGTGCGGTCATGTCTTCTCGTCTGCGATCGTGCAGTGGAATGCGTGCGGCATGGCAGCGCGATGATGCGCGCGCCTGCCGCGCGGTTCAAGCCGCGCGGTGCGGCATCCAACGGGTCGACGCGGCCGGCGCGCCGCGCCCGGAGATAAGATGTGGAGGCCATCCGGAGAAACCCATGATCATCTACGTCCACGGCTTCAACAGCTCGCCCGCCTCCACCAAGGCACGCCAGCTCGGCGCGCGCCTCGCGGCGATGGGGCTGCCCGATCGGTTCCGCTGTCCGGCGCTGCCGGACCGGCCATCCGCCGCCATCGCCCTGCTCGAACGCGAGTTGCAGGGCACGCCGCCGGAAGAGATCACGCTGGTGGGCAGTTCGCTCGGCGGCTACTACTCGACCTGGCTGGCCGAGCGCCACGGTGTGCGGGCGGTCCTGGTCAATCCGGCGATCACGCCGCACGTGGGGCTTGCGGCCTACCTCGGCGAACAGCGCAACCTGTACACGGACGAAGCGTACGAGCTGACGCAACTGCACCTGGACGAACTGCGCAGCCTGTGGGTGGAGCGCCCGACGCGAATGGAGCGCTACCTGCTCATGGTCACGACCGGGGACGAGGTGCTCGACTACCGGGAGGCGCTGGCCCGCTATGCAGGCGCCGAGCACGTGGTGGTGCAAGGCAGCGATCACGGCTTTGCGCAGTTCGAGCGCTACCTCGACCGCGTGCTGCGCTTCGCGCGGCTGGCGTAGCCGCGGGCGCAGATCGTCGGCCGACGACGCGTCGGTATAATGGCCGGCTTTTCTCCGGCGCCACCCCATGTTGTCCAAACTCGTGCATCCGACGCGCCGGCCCCTTCGCACATGAATGTCTTCTACGAGGAGGACGGCGGCTTCAAGGTCGGCACCGTCCTGGCGGACAACAACGCGTCGCTGCAGGTCGAGGCGGTGCACGGCAAGCGCAGCAAGGTCAAGGCGTCTAATGTCCTGTTCCGCTTCGATGGACCGATCGCGTCCTTCGCGGAGGAGGCGCAGCGCGCGGCGCAGGACATCGACGTCGATTTCCTGTGGGAATGCTCCGGACAGGACGAGTTCGGATTCGAGTCGCTGGCCCGCGACTACTTCGGCCACGCGCCCACGGCGATGGAGCAGGCGGCGATCCTGTACCGCCTGCACGGCGCGCCCATGTACTTCTACCGCAAGGGAAAGGGCCGCTACCGGCCGGCTCCGGAGGAATCGCTCAAGGCCGCTTTGGCGAGCGTCGAGCGCAAGCGTCAGCAGGCTCTTCAGCAGGCGCGCTACCTCGAGGAGTTGTCCGCGTTTCGGTTGCCGGTGGAATTCCAGCCGATCCTGCCGCAACTGCTGTACAAGCCCGACCGCAATACGATCGAGGTGAAGGCGCTGGAGCAGGCTGCCGCGGAAGCGGGGATGTCCACCGCGGAACTGCTGTCGCGATGCGGCGCCATCACCTCCTCGCGCGATTATCACCTCAACCGATTCCTGTTCGACTATTTTCCCGAGGGCGCCGCGGCGCGCGAGCTTCCCGTGATGCCTTTTCCGGACGATCTTCCGCTGTCGCCGGCACGTGCCTTCAGCATCGACGACGTCACCACGACGGAGATCGACGATGCCTTCTCGGTGCGCCCCTTACCCCACGGCGGTTGGGAGGTCGGCATCCACATCGCGGCCCCCGCTCTGGGCATTCCACCCGGCTCAGAGCTGGACGGTGAGGCAGGCTCGCGGCTGTCGACCGTGTACATGCCCGGCGGCAAGATCACCATGCTGCCCGCCTCGGCCGTCGCGCAGTTCACCCTGGCGCATGGGGGCGCCGTGCCGGCAGTGTCGATGTACATGGACGTTGCGGCCGACCTGCGCATCCTGCGCACGCGCAGCGTGGTCGAGCGGGTGACGATCGAGGCCAACCTGCGGCACGATGCGCTCGAGGCGCAGTTCAACGAGGATTCGGTTGCCGCCGCGCGGCAGGATTTTCCGTTCGGTCGGGAGCTGAAGATCCTGTACGACCTGGCCACGGTGCTCGAGGGGGGGCGAGGGCGCCCGGAGCAGCCGCGCACCGTGCACATGGACTACAGCTTCTACGTCGAGGGCGAGCACGTGCGCATCGTCCAGCGCAAGCGTGGTGCGCCGATGGACAAGGTCGTCTCCGAGCTGATGATCTACGTCAACTCGGAGTGGGGCCGGGTGATGGCGGAGGCCGGGGTCGCGGCGATCTACCGGGCGCAGGGCAACGGCAAGGTGCGCATGTCCACCGTACCCGCCCCGCACCAGGGCCTGGGTGTGGCCTACTACACCTGGATTAGTTCGCCGTTGCGCCGATATGTGGATCTGTTGAACCAACAGCAACTGGTCAGTTGGCTGCGCGGGGACACTCCGGCCTATGGTCCCAAGAGCGAGCGACTGCTGACGGCGATGCGCGATTTCGACCAGGCCTACGAGGCGTACAACGAGTTCCAGCGGATGATGGAGCGCTACTGGTGTCTGCGCTGGCTCGAGCAGGAAAACGTGACCACCACCTACGCCGAGGTGATCCGCGAGAACGTGGCCAAGATCGGCGACATCCCGCTGATCGGCAGGATCCAGGGCTTGCCCTTTGCTCCGCCGGGAAGCATCGTCGAGGTGGACATCTCCGGCATCGACCTGCTCGCCATCGACTTTCGGGCACAGTACCGGGCGATGCAGTCGCTGCCGGCACCATGACTTTCGTGCGCCTGTTGAATAGAATGCCCGGAACGATTGCCGCCCGACTCCCGTTGCCGGCCTCCGCACTCCCGTTCGGCACCGCGCGCGCCGTGGCTGCCGCCGACGACACGCTCTTCCCCCTGCTGCGCGACGACGCCGGCCAGCGCCTGCGCACCGCGCTGATCGTTTCGGTCGTGGTGCACGCGATCCTGCTCACCGTGCACTTCAAGTTCCCGGCCATCGATCCCATCCGGCACGTCTCGCCCGTGCTGGAGGTCGTGCTGGTCAACAGCCGCTCCGCCACCAAGCCGGTGAAGGCCGACGCCGTGGCGCAGGCCGATCTGGATGGGGGCGGCAATACGCCGCGCCCGCTGCGCGCCACCACCAATCTGCCGGTCATCCCGGACAGTACTGCCGATGCGCGGGTCCAACTCGCTGCGCGCCGCGTGCAGCAGCTCGAGCAGGAAGCGCAGCGGCTGATGGCGAAGCTCGGCGACAAGGGGCCGGACACGGCGCGGACGACGCTCCCCGTGGAACAGATCGTCAAGGCCGACCTGGAGAAGATGACCGACGTATCCACCGAGGCGCAGCGCATCGCCCGGCTGGAAGCGGAAATCGCCAGGCAGTGGCAGGCCTACCAGGAACTGCCCAAGCGCACCTTCGTGGGCTCGCGCACCACCGGCGCGGTCTACGCGGAGTACGTGGACGAGTGGCGCCAGAAGATCGAGCGGGTTGGTACGGCGAACTTCCCGGAACAGGCGAAGGCGCGCCAGGAATTCGGCACGGTTCTGGTGACCGTTGCGATCAAGGCCGACGGCAGTGTGGAGAAGGTCGAGATCGACCGGTCCTCGGGCTCGCGCATGCTCGACGAGGCGGTACGCTACATCGTGCACCTCTCGATGCCGTACAAGGCTTTCCCGCCCCGGGTCCGCGCGCAGACGGACGTGCTGCACATCACCCGGACCTGGTCGTTCACGCGCAGCGACCTGGTCGTGCAGTAGCCGCGATGACCGACCGCTATGCCGTGCTGGGCAACCCCGTCGCCCACAGCAAGTCGCCGCAGATCCACGCGATGTTCGCACGCCAGACCGGCGAAGACATCGCCTACGAGCGGCTGCTGGTGCCTCTGGACGGATTTGCCGACACCGTACGGGCGTTCCGCCGCGCGGGCGGCAGGGGTTGCAACGTCACGGTGCCGTTCAAGCTGGAGGCTTATCGCTTCGCGCACGAGCACAGCGCACGCGCGCGCGAAGCCCAGGCGGTGAACGTGCTGCGCTTCGATGGCGAGCGGGCGTACGGAGACAACAGCGACGGCGTCGGATTGCTGCGCGACATCGAGGACAATCTCGGCGTGGCGTTGCGCGGCAGGCGAGTGCTGCTGCTGGGCGCGGGCGGGGCCGCGCAGGGGGTGCTGGGTCCGCTGCTCGCCGCCGGCCCGGCGCGCCTGGTGATCGGCAACCGGACGCTGGAGAAGGCGCAAGGGCTGGTCGAGCGCTTCGGCGGTTCCGCCGCGGCCGCGGATCTTGCCGCGTGCAGTTTCGATGCACTCGCCGGCGAGGCATTCGACGTGGTCGTCAATGCCACCTCGGCGAGCCTGGCCGGTGCCGAGCTCGCGCTTCCGCGTGGCCTGTTCGCACCGGACGCGCTCGCCTATGACATGATGTACGGAAGGGATCCGACGCCGTTCCTCCAGGCGGCGCGCGCGTTGGGCGCGGCGCGTCTCGCCGACGGGCTCGGCATGCTGGTCGAGCAGGCGGCCGAGTCGTTCTTCGTCTGGCGCGGTGTGCGGCCTCTCACCGCCGCGGTCATCGAATCTCTGCGCGGTTCGTGAAGCACCTGCTCAAGCTGGGCATGCGGGCGGTTCTGGTGCTGCTCGCACTCCTCCTCGTTTACCAAGCTTGGCTGTGCGCGCACGTCGTGTGGTGGAACTTCGTGAACCCGTCCTCGAGTGCCTTCATGGACGAGCGTCTCCAGGTCCTGCGCCGGAGCGATCCGCGCGCTAGCCTGGAGCACGAATGGGTGCCGTACGAGAAGATCTCTCCCCACCTGAAGCGCGCGCTGATCGCGGCCGAGGACGCAAACTTCCTCGAGCACGAAGGCTTCGACTGGGAGGCGATCGAGCGCGCCTACGCGAAGAACCTGAAGAAAGGGCGATTCGTCGCCGGCGGATCGACCATCAGCCAGCAGCTGGCCAAGAATTTGTTGCTGTCGGGTCGGCGCAGCGTCGCGCGCAAGCTGCAGGAAGCCGTGATCACGATCATGATCGAACGCGTGATGAGCAAGCGCAGGATCTTCGAGATCTATCTGAACGTCATCGAGTGGGGTGACGGCGTGTTCGGTGCGGAGGCGGCCTCCCGCCACTACTTCCGCAAGAGCGCCCGTGCGCTCGAAAGGTGGGAAGCGGCGCGCCTGGCCGCCATGGTGCCCAATCCCCGCTACTACGACCGCCATCGCAACACGCGCTACCTGGAGCGCAAGACGAGGCTCATCGTTTCGCGCATGCCTGCAGCGGTCGTTCCCTGATCCGCGCTAACCGCCCCCGCGCATGCGGTAGATGCAGATCTCGTAGTCCTCGCCCGCCTCCAGCACGCGCACCGGTTCCAGCAGCCAGCGCCGGTCGTACGCGCGCATGTCGATCCCGGTCTTCAGGTTGAAGACCCCCGGGCGCAGCAGCAGCGCCGCCTCGTCCGGGTTCCTCGCCGCACCGGCGAGCAGCACGCACAACTCTCCTTCGGGCGTCAGCGTGCGCCTGCCCTCGCCGGGCAGCGGAAACAGGGTCACGGCGCATCCGCCCTGGCCGACGTACTGCACGCCGACATAGCGTTCGCCGTGCCGGCGTCCCACGATCCGGCGCACGATGCCCGCCCGCCAGACGGTGCCGTTCTCGGTGCGTATGGCGACCAGGCTGCCCACGCGCAGCCACTCGCCCCGGCCCTTCGGTACCACCAGTCCGCACCCGCCGTCGCTCTCGTCGGCGAGTGCCCATGATTCGTCGTTGCTCACGAACGGCGAGTCCAGGAACAGTGCGCCGGCGTTCGCGCTGACTTCATCGTAGTCGTGCACCACCCGCATCTGTTCGGTGGCGCTCACGCGCGGCTGGGCGCGCTTGGGCTGCATCGGCCACCAGTAGCGCTGGACATGCTCGAGCGTACCCAGCAAGGCCTGCGCCGAAACGGCGAATCCGAGGTTGAGCTCCGCCGGCACCACGCCGCTGCGCTGCAACTGCACGGCGCAGCGGCTGGCGCGTGCGATCGCGTCGCCGGGCCCGAAGAACAGGGTGTGCGGAGCGTGCTGACTCCGGTAGGCCACCCGTACCGGCGGCTCGCTCTTGTTGAACTCGATGGCGTAGTGCAGGCCGCTGCGCGCCTCCCGGCTGAGCACGAACGCATCGGCCCAGACTGCCGTGAGGCGATCCACGATCTCGATCTGCAGCGGGGGAAGGGACTGGGGCGCGGACATGAACAGCATGAGCGGACGCAGGAACTCGCGCAGCGGCGAGGATTCGATGCGTTCGCCGCGGTACATGGTCACGATGCCGTCGTTGTAGCCGAGCGCCTCGCCCATCGCATACAGGCGCACCATCTGCAGCCAGACGTCGGGGTCGATGTCGCCGTAGTGAAGCAGGGTCCACTTGATCTTGCCGCCGTAGGCGCGCAGCGCGCGCCCGGCCATTCGCGGCAGGGCGGACCTCAGGGCCGAGGCGCCGGGGGAGCCGGCCTGGTAACGCGCCAGGCAGGTCTGGTACCCCTCGGCGAGTTGTCCGAGCAGGCTGTGACAGGTGAACCACACGCGATGTTGCTGGAAGCGCGTCAGGCGGCGGTGCGAGGACAGGTACTCGAGGGTCAGTTTACGCACGATCGGCCGTGCCGCACGGTCGAGCAGTTCGACGATCTCGAGGGCACGCGCCGGCTTCAGGGATTCGGCGGTCTTGACCTCATCCAGGTAGGCAGCCATCTCTTCCAGGGCGGCGAATGGCCCCTTGTCACCCAGGCGCTCCAGCAGCCGGTGTGCCTCGTCCTTTTTCTCGAGAGGGTGATCGTTCTCGCGGGTGCGCAGCCATTGCAGCATCGGTCGGTCCTCCTTCGGCCGCGCCTCGGCGCAAGTTCTGTGCCAAAGAACTGACAATTCGGAAACGTCCGGCTTGCGGCCGGCCGTGAAAGGGCCTCACGTATAATCCGCCGATCCTTCCAGGCGCGTGCGCATGTTCGTCCACCCGGAGTTCGATCCCGTTGCCATCCAGCTCGGCCCGGTGGCCGTGCGCTGGTACGGTCTGATGTACCTGATCGGGTTCGTCGCCTGGCTGGTGCTCGGACGCGTACGCGCCAGACAGCGGCCGGAGCTCGGCTATGGTGCGAAGGATCTGGATGACATCCTGTTCTTCGGCGTGCTCGGCGTCGTGGTGGGCGGGCGCCTGGGCTATGTGCTGTTCTACAAGCTCGGCGAATACCTGCACGATCCGGTGCGCATCCTGTACGTCTGGGAAGGCGGGATGTCGTTCCATGGCGGCTTCGTCGGCGTCATTCTGGCCATGGCCTGGTACGCCTGGCGCAACCAGCGCCACTGGTTCTCGGTGACGGACTTCATCGCGCCGCTCGTGCCGCTCGGCCTGGGCGCAGGGCGGCTGGGCAATTTCATCAATGCCGAGTTGTGGGGGCGGCCCACCGACCTGCCCTGGGCGATGATCTTCCCGCACGTCGACGCCCAGCCGCGACATCCGTCGCAGCTCTATGAGTTCGCCCTGGAAGGCGTGGCGCTGTTCCTGATCCTCTGGTTGTTCTCGAGTCGTCCGCGTCCGCTCGGTGCCGTCTCTGCCGTGTTCCTGATCGGCTACGGCACGTTCCGTTTCCTCGTCGAGTACACGCGCGAACCGGACAGCTACCTCGGGGTCCTGGCCATGGGCTTCACCATGGGCCAGTGGCTGAGCCTGCCGATGATCCTGGGCGGCATCTGGATGCTTGCATGGGCCTACCGGCGCAGGCGGCCCGAGGCGACCGCCTGAGCGCACGCTTCCCGCGCGAGCTTCTGTTGTACAATTCGCGCCTTCTTCCGGTGCCGTCCTGTGCACCGGGAACGCGTGGGGTGGTAGCTCAGCTGGGAGAGCGTCGCGTTCGCAATGCGAAGGTCGGGAGTTCGATCCTCCTCCACTCCACCAACCTGTCCTCACCAGGTTCTGCACGCTCGGCAGCGGCCGTCATCGCCGCGTGAGACCATTGCCGCCTGCGCGCGCATCCTCCGATCCTGCCGCACCGACGAGAAGACATTCGGCCGCAACTCACGGAGACCGACATGAACTACCGCCTGCTCGGCCGCACCGGCCTGTTCGTATCCGAGATCTGCCTGGGCACGATGACCTGGGGTGGCAAGGGGCGCTTCCAGATCGTGGGCAAGCTGGGCCCGGAGGATGCCAAGGCGCAGCTGCGCACCGCATTCGATGCAGGCGTCAATTTCGTCGACACGGCCGATGTGTATTCCGAGGGCGAGTCGGAGCGGCTGCTCGGGCGCGCGCTACGCGAGCTGGGCCTGCCCCGCGAGGAACTGGTGGTGGCGACGAAAGTGCGCATCCGCATGGGTGAGGGCCCGAACCGGGTGGGCCTGTCGCGCGTGAACATCGTCAATGCGCTGGATGCGAGCCTGCAGCGCCTCGGCCTGGACCACATCGATCTCTATCAGGTGCACGCGGTCGACTTCCTCACCCCGATGGAGGAGACGCTGCGCGCCCTCGAAGACATGGTGCGTTCCGGCCGGGTGCGCCATATCGGTGTGTCGAACCATGCGGCCTGGCAGATCATGAAGGCGCTCGGCATCTCCGAGCGGCGCGGCTGGAGCCGCTTCGAGTCGATCCAGGCGTACTACTCCATCGCCGGCCGCGACCTCGAGCGCGAGCTCGTGCCGCTCGCGCAAGACCAGCAACTCGGCATCCTGGTGTGGAGCCCCCTGGCCGGCGGCCTGCTGTCGGGCAAGTTCAGCGCAGACAGTCAGGGGCCAGAGGGTGCACGCCGGACCACCTTCGATTTTCCGCCGGTCGACCGCGACCGCGCGTTCCGCTGCGTCGACGCGATGCGTCCCCTCGCGCAGGCACACGGCGTGTCCGTTGCACGCATCGCGCTGGCGTGGACGCTGCAGCAGCCCGGCATCGCCAGCGTGATCGTCGGCGCGAAGAGCATCGAGCAGCTGCAGGACAACATCGCGTCATCCGACCTGCGGCTGTCGCAGGACGAGTTGGCCGAGCTGGATCGCGCGAGCGCACTGCCGCCCGAGTACCCGGGCTGGATGATCGCCTTTCAGCGGCGGGACCGCGAACCAGGGTCGGCGATCCGCTTCGAGACCCGCGCGTCCGGTCAGTCGTGATCTCCCGCTCGCCGCCGATGTCGTACCGGTGCCCGAGGCGGAAATGATCTGCGGACGGGGACCGGACGCCGGCAACGCACGATCGGCGCCCATCGTCTCGGAAAGGATGCCCCATGGCCGGCGGTAGCCTTCTCGCCCTCCTCGACGACATCGCCAGCGTTCTCGACGACGTGTCGGTGCTGACCAAGGTTGCGGCGAAGAAGACTTCCGGCGTTCTCGGGGACGATCTCGCGCTCAATGCGCAGCAGGTGGCCGGCGTGCGCGCCGAGCGCGAGCTGCCGGTGGTCTGGGCGGTGGCCAAGGGTTCGCTGTTGAACAAGGCGATCCTCGTGCCGGCGGCCCTGCTCATCGCGGCCTTTGCGCCCTGGCTGGTCACGCCGCTGCTCATGCTCGGCGGGGCATTCCTGTGCTACGAAGGTGTGGAGAAACTCCTGCACCGGTTCCTGCACTCGAAGGCGGACGTCGAGCAGGCGCATGCGCAGCGCGTGCAGGCACTGACCGACGAGGAAGTCAGCCTGGTCGCCCTCGAGCAGGACAAGATCAAGGGTGCGATCCGTACCGACTTCATCCTGTCGGCGGAGATCATCGCCATCACGCTGGGCACCGTTGCGCAGGCGCCGTTCCGGACGCAGGTGGCGGTGCTGGTCGGCATCGCTCTGCTGATGACCTTCGGCGTCTACGGCCTGGTTGCCGGCATCGTCAAGCTCGACGACGCAGGGCAGAAGTTGCTGCGCATCGAGGGCGCAAGTGTCGCGGCGCGCGGGTTGCGTGCCGCCGGTAGCGGCATCCTCGCCTTGGCGCCCTACCTCATGAAGACGCTGTCCGTTGCCGGCACGGTGGCCATGTTCCTGGTCGGTGGCGGGATACTCACGCACGGCGCCGCATTCCTTCACCACGCCATCGCCGAGGTGGCGGCGCAGGTCGCGGCCGCCTCCGGCCTGGGCGGTTTCGCCAGGGTGGTGGTATCGATGTCGCTGGATGCGCTGGTCGGCATCGTCGCCGGCGTCGTCGTGGTCGCCGCAGTGCTGAGCTTCAAACGCGCCCGCGTGGCGCTCGCGTAGTCTCTGTCTCACGCATGGCGCGTGCGTGGGCAGCCCACGGCGCGCACGCTTCTTCCGATTCCCCGCGCAGGACACGACGCACGAAGTAGTGCATGACGATCTGTGCCTGCTGCTCGCGGTTGAAGGAGAAGAACGACCTGCTGCGCAGCGTCTCCTGCGCGCCGTCGCCGTCGACGCCGCAGGCATGGCGACCGGTTCCGCGGGCAGAGCCGGCGTAGTCGTACCCTTCTCCGAACAACTGCGCGTGCAACGCCTGCCACAGATAGCAGGGGCCGTATACCTGTGCCTGCCAGACATGTGTCAATTCGTGAATCAGCACCTCACGCTTCAGTGCACGTCCCGGCGGGACGTGCACCAGCCATCCGGTGGCGAAGGGGCGCGGCCGGCGCCCCCCCTGGAGCAGGCGCTGCAGCGCGAACAGCAGGCGGTGCACCCGGCCGGGCAGCGCGATGCGTACCTTGCTCAGGTCGATGCTCTCGCCGAAGACGAACTCGGCGTCCGCGCGCTCACTGGCATCCAGCGCACGGTAGCGGCCGAGCCGGCTCAGCACCGCTGCAATGAGCGACGATGCCAGGCTGCCCGCCCACCGCAACGGCATCGCTGCGTGCCCGAGGAAGCGCCGGCGGCACACCGGTTGCCGCCCTTCCCGAAGCGAGTGAGGCGTCATGCGCCCGTTGCTAGCCACATGCTATCCTTCGCCGCCAGTGCAATTCGATCGCGGGTGCGCCGCCGCGAACGCAGCGCCGATGCGGCCTGTGCAGAAATTTGGGAGATGTTCATGGCCAGGCAACTGACTATCACATACTTCTCTGACCGGGACATGCTTGGCCTTGTGACCGACGAGGACTACGAGCAGTTTAAGGACATCCTGCTGGAAGCCCTGCACAAGGAATGGCCCAAGGCCACGCTGGCCATCGAGGACGGCGAGCACGCGTCGGTCGACGTCGAGTTCGCGGAAGGCGACTTCCCTAACGACAAGGCGTTGCGGGAGGCCGTGTCCGATGTCGAGTCTCGCGTACACGAGATCGCCAACGACGTCATCGAAGAGCGCGAGTGGGCGACCGAGGAGTACGAAGGCTACGACGACGATCTCGAGGAACTCGAGGAGCGCCGCGGGCGCACCGGCGACGACGACGATTACTGACCGGGCGCCGGCGCTGCACCGTCCGCCGCATCTCCCGCCTCCCGCCCGAGAAGGTCCAGCCCGCTGGGATCGGTCTCAGCGGCGGATGCCGGCAAACAGGTCAGCATCAGCCACACGTGCAGGATCAGGAATGCACATGACGCCCCTTACCCTTCCCGCCCCTTGCGCAGGCGTCGCGCGAACACCGTCATCTCCTTTGCCGCCTGCTTGTCGCCGCGCGCTTCTGCCGTGGCGATGCCCGTGTCGTAGGCCTCGAGCGCCGCGTCGATCTGTCCGAGCTCGGCCAGCGCCTGGCCCAGCAGTTTCCATGCAGCGGAGTAGTCGCGATCGAGCTGTACCGCCCGTCGAAGGTGTGCAGCCGCCGTGCCGTGGTCTCCGGCTTTCATGTACGCGCTGCCGAGCCCGAAACGCAGCATCGGACTGTCCTTTCCCTGTGCAAGCATCTTTTCCAGGCCGGGAATCGACATCGGGCTCGCCTCGCGCCGCTATAGTTCGATGCGCGTGCCCAGTTCGACCACGCGATTGGTGGGGATCTTGAAGAACGCCGTTGCGCTGGACGCGTTACGCGACATCGCGGCGAAGATCTTCTCGCGCCATAGCGCCATGCCCATTCCGCGCGACTCGATCGGCACCAGCGTCTGGCGCGAGAGGAAGAACGACGTCTCCAGCATATTGAACTCCATGCCCTTTGCGCGTGCCAATTCGAGCGCGGCCGGCAGGTCGGGTTCGTCCTTGAACCCGTAGCGCACCAGCATCCCGTAGAAGTCGTCGCCCAGATCCTGGATCTCGATGCGTTGCGCGTCGGCCACGTGCGGGATGTCCTCGGCGCGCACGGTGAGCATGACCACCCGTTCGTGCAGCACCTTGTTGTGGTTGAGGTTGTGGAGCAAGGCGTGCGGTACGCCTTCCTGCGAGGCGGTGAGGAAGACCGCCGTGCCCGGCACGCGCACGGGGGGCGACAGCATCAGGCTCTTGATGAAGGGCTGCAGGGCAATCGCCCCGGGGCGCAACCGTTCGAACAGGATCTCGCGGCCGCGCTTCCAGGTCGACATTACTACGAATACGACGATGCCGACGATGACCGGGAACCACCCGCCATCGACGATCTTGAGCAGGTTCGCACCGAGGAAGGACAGGTCGATCGCCAGGAACAGCGCCGAGATGGGAAGAGACACGAACAGCGACCAGTGCCACAGCTTGCGCATGACGAAGAAGATGAGGATCGAGTCGATCGCCATCGTCGCCGTGACCGCGATGCCGTATGCGCCGGCCAGGTTGCTCGAGGAACCGAAGCCGAGCACCAGACCGATGACGGCGAAATACAGGCCCCAGTTGATCCACGGCAGGTAGACCTGACCGATCTCGCGTTCCGAAGTGTGTTCGATCATCAGGCGCGGACAATAGCCGAGCTGAATCGCCTGGCGCGTCACCGAATACGCGCCGGTGATCACCGCCTGGGAGGCGATCACGGTGGCCATGGTGGCGAGCAGGACCAGGGGCAGTAGCGCCCATTCCGGCGCGAGATAGAAGAAGGGGTGCTTGATCGCGTCGGGCTCGCGCATGAGCAGGGCGCCCTGCCCGAAGTAGTTGAGCAGCAATGCCGGGAACACGAAACACAGCCAGGCAAGCCGGATCGGGCGCTTGCCGAAGTGTCCCATGTCCGCGTAGAGCGCCTCGGCGCCGGTCACGGCGAGCACGACCGCGCCGAGCACGAAGAAGCCGAGCGTCCCGTTGCTCACGAAGAAGCGCACGCCCCACACCGGATTGAGCGCTTCGAGAATGCTGGGGTACTGCCAGATGCTGATCAGCCCCAGCACCGCGAGCACCGAGAACCACACGACGGTGATCGGACCGAAGAAGGCGCCGACGCGCCCGGTCCCCGTCTGCTGCAGCAGAAACAGCGCGGTGATGATGACCAGGGTGATGGGGATGACATAGGGCCGCAGGACCGGCGTCGCCACTTCCAGGCCTTCCACTGCGGACAGCACCGAGATGGCGGGGGTGATCATGCCGTCGCCGTAGAACAGTGCCGCACCGAACATTCCCAGCGCGAGCAACACCATGCGCAATTTCGGATCGCCGTCGAGCGAGCGCCGCACCAGGGCCATCAGCGCCATGATCCCGCCTTCGCCGCGATTGTCGGCGCGCATCATCAGCATGATGTACTTGAGCGTGACGATGGTGAACAGTGCCCAGGACATCAGCGAGAGCACGCCGACGACGTTGTCGTGGTGCACGGGCAGCGCGTGGGCGCCGCCGAAGGATTCCTTGAACGCGTACAGCGGGCTGGTGCCGATGTCGCCGAACACGACGCCGATGGCGCCGACCGCCAGTCCGATCAGGCCACGCCGGTCTTGGCCGTCGTCGTGTGCAGGGGTGTGCGGGGCGGAAACATGCCCCCTGGCCCCGTTGTTGTCTTCCACAGAGTGAACCTTCTTCACTGCGGCGCCGCATCATAGCATGCAGCCCAGGGGCGACCGGCCGAGGCAGTGCGCCGCATCACGTTGTCGCAGGGATGGATCGGGACTACCATTGCCTCACCTTTCGAGGACACGGACGAGGCAGGGCCATGCCCAAGCAAGCGGTAAAGACCAGCGACGCCCCGCAGCCGATCGGCATTTATTCGCAGGCGGTCAAGGCCGGCGACACCATCTACCTGTCGGGGCAGATCGGCCTGGATCCGCGCACCATGCAGATGGTCGAGGGTATCGATTCGCAGATCCATCAGGTGTTCCTGAATCTGCGAGCGGTCGCGGCCGCAGCCGGCGCCTCGCTCGACGACGCGGTGAAGTTCACCGTGTTCCTGACCGACATGTCGAACTTTGCGCGCGTAAACGAAATCATGGCGGGATACGTGCGACCACCCTACCCCGCGCGTTCCGCGGTCGCGGCCGCTGCCCTGCCGCGCGATGCGCTGGTCGAGATCGAAGCCGTCCTCACGGTCGGACTCTGAACGTCGCTTCTGCGGGCCCAGGGTTGGGCGAACGCTTCGAACGCTTGCCGGCGTCGGTGCGCAAGCACCTGGACAAGCTCGGACTGCACAGCGCCTTCGACCTCGTTCTGCACCTGCCGCTGCGCTACGAGGACGAGACGCGCATCACCGCGTTGCGCGACGCGCGTGCCGGCGAAACGGTCCAGGTGGAGGCCGTGGTGGAGGCCAGCGAGGTGGTGTTCCGCCCCCGTCGCCTGCTGCTATGCCGGACGCGAAGCGGCGGCGAGCCGCTGACGCTGCGCTTTTTCCACTTCTACCCGAGCCAGCTCAAGCAGTTGTCGCCGGGCGTGCGCCTGCGCGCGGTGGGAGAGGTGCGGCCCGGTTTCTTCGGTGCCGAGATGATCCACCCGCGCTACCGGGTGGTACGTGCGGATACCCCGCTGCCGCAGTCGCTCACACCTGTCTATCCCACGACTGCCGGCCTGGCCCAGCACGTACTGCGCAAGGCCGTGACGGACGCGCTCGCCGAAGCCGATCTCGACGACCCGTTGCCGCCGGCGCTGCTGCGTGCGCTGAGCCTGCCGGAGTTCGGAAGCAGCCTGCGTCTGCTGCACCAGCCCCCGCCCGACGTCCCGGCCGAGGCACTGCAGCTGCGCCGCCACCCGGCGTGGCGGCGCATCAAGTTCGACGAACTGCTGGCGCAACAGCTGTCCATGCGCCTGCATCACCGGCGGCGGCAGTCCACGCGTGCGCTCGCGCTGCGGCCGCCGGGGGCGCTCACCGGCGCGTTCGTCGCGCGGCTGAACTTCTCGTTGACGCAGGCCCAGCGTCGCTGCCTGGACGAGATTCGTGCCGACCTCTCACGCGCACACCCGATGCAGCGCCTGCTGCAGGGGGACGTCGGCAGCGGCAAGACGGTCGTGGCGGCACTGGCTGCGCTGCAGGCAGTCGAGAGCGAGGCCCAGGTCGCGGTCATGGCGCCGACCGAGATTCTGGCGGAGCAGCATCACGCGAAGTTCGCCGCGTGGCTGGCCCCGCTGGGGGTATCCGTGGCATGGCTGAGCGGCAGCCAGTCGCGCAAGGACAAGCGCGCCCAGGTCGCGCGAATCGAATCGGGGGAGGCCCAGGTCGCGGTCGGCACCCATGCGCTGTTCCAGGACCAGGTCGCGTTCCGGCGCCTGGCGCTCGCGATCGTGGACGAGCAGCACCGCTTCGGCGTGCATCAGCGGCTCGCGCTGCGGCAAAAGGGCACGGACGACGAAGGGATGCTGCAGCCGCACCAGCTGATGATGAGCGCCACGCCCATCCCACGGACGCTGGCGATGACCTTCTTTGCCGATCTGGACGTGTCGGTGATCGACGAGCTTCCACCCGGGCGAACGCCGGTGGTGACCAAGCTGGTGTCCGACGCGCGACGCGACGAGGTCCTGGCGCGCGTGCGCGATGCGTGCATGGAGGGCCGGCAGGCGTACTGGGTATGCCCGCTGATCGAGGAATCCGAGGCGCTGCAACTGCAGACGGCGATGGACACGTACGAGACCTTGCGCGCGGCGTTTCCCGACCTCGCGGTGGGCCTCGTGCACGGACGCATGTCCTCGGCCGACAAGTCCGCGGTGATGGCACAGTTCGCCTGCGGCGCACTGCAGTTGCTGGTCGCGACCACGGTGATCGAGGTCGGGGTGGATGTCCCCAATGCGTCGCTGATGGTGATCGAGCATGCCGAGCGCATGGGCCTGTCGCAGATGCACCAGCTGCGCGGGCGCGTCGGACGTGGCACCGCCGCGAGCGCTTGCATCCTGCTGTTCCAGAACCCGCTGTCGGACAACGCGCGCGAGCGGCTGCGCATCATGTACGAGCACAGCGACGGCTTCGAGATTGCGCGTCACGACCTGCGCATTCGTGGGCCCGGAGAACTGCTCGGCGCACGCCAGAGCGGCGTGCCGATGCTGCGCTTCGCCGATCTCGAAGCCGATGCGGACCTCGTCGAGGCCGCACGCGATGCCGCGCCGCGGCTGCTTCGCGACCACCCGCAGGCGGCGCAACGGCACCTGCAGCGCTGGATGGGCGGCCGCCAGGACTATCTGCGCGTATGACGACGTGCGCGTCGTGAGCGAGGTCGCGGGCGACGTACCGGGGCGCGCTGCGTGCGCTATCATCTGGCTGCACCCTGAGAACCGGAGACACGGCCGCGTTGCGGACCGGATCGCTTCGGCACGGCACGGGTGCGCGGGCCCGCGCGGGCGGGCCGCTCGCAAAGACCTCACGTGCCTCTTCTCGATCTGACTCTCGCCGTCGTCGCGTTCTGGATCGCGCTCGGCGCCATCGGCCTGGCGTTGCCGCTGGAGCGCGCGGCGCACGCACGCGCGTTCTTCTCGCTCAGCACGCTGGGCGGGCTGGTCCTGACGGCGGTCGGGCTGGCCGGACTGGGGGCCTGGCCGCAGTCGGCTGTGCTCGCGTTGGGTCTGCCGGACCTGCCGTTCCACGTGCGCGTGGATCCGCTGTCGTCGTTTTTCCTGCTGCTGCTCGGTGCTGCGGGGGCTGCGGTCTCGGCGTTTTCCGCGGAGTACTTCCAGCGCGGGGGCGGCGGCGAGATCAGGCTCGTGTGCCTGCAGTACCACGTCTTCCTCGCTGCGATGGCGATGGTGCTGGTCGCCGACGATGCCTACCTGTTCATGGTGGCGTGGGAGTCGATGGCGCTTGCCTCGTACTTTCTGGTGATCACCGATCACCGGATCGCGGAGATCCGGCGCGCCGGATTCATCTATCTCCTGGTCGCGCACCTCGGTGCCATCGCCATCCTCCTCGCCTTCGGCCTGCTCCAGATGGGGCAATGGGAGTACACCTTCGAGGCGATGCGTGCGTCCGATCTGGGAACGGGCTGGAGCGCCACCATCTTTCTGCTCGCGCTTTTCGGCTTCGGCGCCAAGGCGGGGTTCCTGCCGCTGCACGTCTGGCTGCCCGAGGCGCATCCGGCTGCACCGTCGCCGGTGTCGGCGCTGATGAGCGGTGTCATGCTCAAGACCGCCGTCTACGGGTTCCTGCGCGTGAGCTTCGACCTGCTGCAGATGCAGGTGTGGTGGTGGGGCGTGGTGGCCCTCGTCGTCGGCCTGGCCACGGCGTTCTACGGTGCGGTGTTCGCCGCGGTGCAGACCGACATGAAGCGGCTGCTCGCCTACTCTTCGATCGAGAATGTCGGCATCATCCTGACCGGATCCGGTCTGGCGCTGGTGTTCCACGCGTACGACATGCAACTGCTCGCCGCCTTGGCGCTGGCGGCCACGCTGCTGCACTGCCTGAACCATGCGCTGTTCAAGACCCTGCTGTTTCTGGCCACCGGGGCGGTGATGCATGCAACCCAGCAGCGCAGCCTGGGCAAGCTCGGGGGCCTGGTGCGGCGCATGCCCTGGGTGGCCGCCCTGGCGCTGGTCGGCACGCTGGCGATCGCGGGATTGCCGCCGCTCAACGGGTTCGTCTCGGAGTGGCTCCTGTTCCAGTC
The DNA here is from genome assembly GCA_023430065.1 of Pseudomonadota bacterium. Classification (GTDB taxonomy): domain Bacteria; phylum Pseudomonadota; class Gammaproteobacteria; order Burkholderiales; family SHXO01; genus SHXO01. Next base: position 33,696 of record JAEZCG010000082.1, read on the forward strand.
GTTCCTGCTCAGTCCCCGGCTGCCCAACTCCTACCTGAACATGTTCATCCCCATCGGCACTGCGCTGCTCGCACTGGTGGTCGCGCTGTCCGGCTACGTGATGGTGAAGTTCTTCGGCATCGTCTTTCTCGGCCTGCCGCGGGAGGAACGCTTGCACGAGGCGCACGACGTCGGCACGTCGGGGCGCGTGGCCATGGGCTGGCTGGCCCTGTGGTGCGTCGTGATCGGGTTGGCGCCCGTGCTGTTCCTGGGCGCACTCGACCCGTTGCTGCACAGCCTGGTCGGGTCGGGGCTGCGCGCCAGCCTGGCAAAGTCGAGCTGGACCTTCGTGACGGCCGTCGCGCCCGAGCATGCGAGCTATAGTCCGCTGGTGTTCCTGCTGGTGATCGTCGCAGTCATCCTCGCCAGCGTCGCGCTGCTGCGCCGGCGATTCCGCGCCACGCGCCGCCGTGCACCGGCGTGGGACTGCGGCTTCGGCGGACTGGACGCGCGCATGCAGGACACCGCGGAAGGCTACGGACAGCCGGTGAAGCAGATCTTCCAGGCATTCCTGCAGCTGGAGCGCCACACGCCGAGTCCCTTCGACGCGCAACCGCACTACTACTCGCGCATCGAGGATCCGGTATGGGAACGCCTGTACCTGCCGGTGGCGCGCGGAGTCGGCCGACTCGCATCGATCGTGGGCGCCGTGCAGCATGGCCGCATCGCGGTCTACCTCGTGTACAGCTTCGTGACCCTGCTTCTGCTGCTGGCGCTGATCCTGTGAGCCTCTCCCACGTCCTCCTCCAGGTGGTCCAGGGCATCGTGGCCGTTGCCATCGCCCCCCTGGTGCTCGGCTGGCTGAACCAGTGCCGGGCCTGGCTGCAGAATCGCCGCGCGCCTGCGCTCGTGCAGCCTTACCGGGTCCTGCTCAAGTTGCTGCGCAAGGAGCTCGTACTGGCGACCAACGCCTCCTGGCTGTTCCGCCTCGCCCCTTACGTGGTGTTCGCCTGCATGGTCCTGGCCGCCACCATCGTCCCGCTCGTGGCCACCGACCTGCCCTTTGCCCAGGCCGCCGATGTGATCGCGCTGGTGGGTCTGCTGGCGCTCGCACGGGTATTCATGGCCCTGGCGGCGATGGACGTCGGTACCGCCTTCGGTTCGCTCGGGTCGCGCCGCGAAATGTTCATCGCAGCCCTCGCCGAGCCGGCCCTCCTGATGGTCTTCTTCACCCCCGCCCTGATCAGCCAGTCGACCGCGCTCACCACCATCGTGGACCAGTTCTCCAACGGCGCCCTGCACCTGTATCCCAGCATGGCATTCGCCGCGATCGCGTTCGTGATGGTGCTGCTCGCGGAGAATGCGCGCATTCCGGTGGACAACCCTTCCACGCATCTCGAGCTGACCATGGTGCACGAGGCGATGATCCTGGAATACTCGGGACGGCACCTCGCGTTGATGGACTGGGCGCACGCGCTCAAGCTCACGGTCTACATCGGCATCGGCATCGCCTTGTTCCTGCCCTGGGGCATCGCCCAGCCGCAGGAGTGGACCGGACTGCCACTGGCACTGGCCGCGCTGGTCGCCAAGCTGGCACTGGCCGGCGCCGGCCTCGCCCTGCTGGAAACGCTCGCCGCGAAAATGCGCATCTTCAAGGTGCCGGAGTTCCTGGGCATGGCCTTCATGCTGGCCGTGCTCGGGATGCTCGTCCACTTCCTGGTGGAAACGTGAACGCACCCTTCGTCGGCCAGGCCATCAATCTGCTCGCGGCGTTGATGCTGCTGATCGCCTTTAGCATGCTCGCGCAGCGGCGCCTGCTACGCCTCATCCAGCTGTTCGCCCTGCAGGGCGCGGTGCTCACCCTCAACATCGCCGTGGTGGCGGCCACCCTGCCGCAGGGACACCTGTGGTATTCGGTCGTCCTCAACCTCGTGCTGAAGGTCTTCGTGCTGCCGATGATCCTGATCCGGCTGGTGAATCGGCTCGACCTGCGGCGCGACGCCGAATCGGTCGGCAACCTGCCGCTCATCATGCTGGTCGCCGTGGTGCTGGTGATCCTGTCCTTCAACGTCGCCCTGCCGATTTCCGAACTGGCCGGCACCATCACCCGCGGCACGCTCGGCATCGCCATGGCGAGCGTGCTGATCGCCTTCCTCATGATGATCACGCGGCGCAAGGCGGTGGCGCAGGTGGTCGGCTTTCTGGCGATGGAGAACGGGCTGTTCTTCGCGGCCACCAGCGCGACGTACGGGATGCCGATGGTGGTGGAACTGGGCATTGCGCTCGACGTTCTGGTCGGGACCTTCATCTTCGGTGTCTTCTTCTTCCAGATCCGGGAGACCTTCGACAGCCTCGACACCCGCAATCTGGAGAATCTCAAGGACCGGGAATGACCGAGCTGCTGCTCATCCTGTGCCTGCCGCTTGCAGGCGCCGCGCTCCTCGGCCTGAGCGGAGATCGCTCCTGGGCGGCGGAGGCGAACTCGGCGATCAGCCTCCTCACCCTTCTCGCCACCATCGCGCTGACGGGCCGGGTGATGGCCGAGGGACCGCTGGTGCTGCTCGGGGAGATGTTCTTCGTCGATGCATTCAACGTCTTCCTGGTGGCGTTGACCGCATTCGTCGGCTTCACCACCTCGCTGTTCAGCCGGGTCTACATGCGTGTCGAGCAGGAGCGCGGCAAGCTCACCAGCAGGCGCCTGCGTCTGTACCACGCCATGTACCAGATGTTCATGTTCACCATGTTCGTGGCACTGCTGACCAACAACGTCGGCATCCTGTGGGTGGCGATGGAGGCCGCGACGCTGGCCACGGTGCTGCTGGTGAGCCTGTACCGCACGCCGGCGAGCGTCGAGGCCGCGTGGAAGTACTTCATCCTGTGCGGAGTCGGCATCGCGCAGGCCCTGTTCGGCACGATCCTGCTCTACCTCGCCGCAGAACGCGTGCTGGGGGCGGGCGGCTCGGCGCTGCTGTGGACGCACCTTCACGAGGTGAGGGATCAGCTCGAACCCACCGTGCTCGGCATCGCCTTCGTGTTCCTGCTCGTCGGCTATGGAACGAAGGTCGGTCTGGTGCCGTTGCACAACTGGCTGCCGGATGCGCATGCGGAGGGCCCGACGCCGATTTCCGCGGTCCTGTCCGGCCTGCTGCTCAACGTCGCGCTGTACGCCGTGGTGCGCAACAAGGTGTTGGCGGACGCCGCGCTCGGCAACGACCTGCCGGGCCGCCTGATGATGGGCTTCGGTCTGATCTCGGTGCTGGTGGCCGCCTTCTTCCTTTATCGCCAAAAGGACGTGAAGCGCCTGTTCGCGTATTCATCGATCGAGCACATGGGCATCGCCACCTTCGCCTTCGGCATGGGCGGCCCGGTCGCCGCGTTCGGCGGCTTGCTGCACATGACTGCGCATTCGCTCACCAAGTCGGCGATCTTCTTCGCGGTGGGACACGCCGCGCAGAAGACGGGTACGCAGGTGATGGACGAGATTCGCGGGCTGGTGCACGTCAGTCCGGCAGTGGGCTGGGGCCTGATGCTGGGAGGGATTGCCATTCTCGGAATCCCCCCCTTCGGCGTGTTCGCGAGCGAATTCGTCATCCTCACCACCGCCATGCGGGATCACCCGTGGGCGACGCCGGTACTCCTGATCGGGCTGGGGGTGGCGTTCGCATCCGTGTTCACGCGCCTGCAGGCGATGGTGTTCGGCGAAACCAACGCCCAGCGCCTGCCGCACCCGCCGGCGCTGCTTCCCGTGTTCGTGCATCTTGGCCTGGTACTCGTCCTCGGCTTGTACATCCCGCCCTGGCTGGCCGCGTGGTATCGCCAGGCGGCGGCCATGCTCGGGTGATGTGGCGATGAAATTCGACATTCTCGTCCCCGAATTCGAGCCGGTGCCCGGTGCGGTCACCGCCTGGCGCGCCCACGTCGACGCCGCAACGTGGCGCCTCAGTGCGCACCAGGTCTGGGAGCACGGCGGCAGGCTGATCGCGCTCTGGGCTGCGGATACCGGCCGCTCTCCGAGCGTGCACGCGCTCCTCGCATTCGCCGGTCGGTTGCTGTGGCTCACCCTTCCGGTGAAGGGGCCGGAGCCTGAATATCCCGACCTGAGCGACCTCTTCCCGGCGGCCAACCGCATGCAGCGCGCCGGATTCGATCTGGTCGGCGTGCGCGCACGAGGCGACGACGTGGACAAGCGGCGCTGGCTGCGTCACGGCGCGTGGCCCGTCAACGAGTTCCCCCTGCGCCGTGGCTTCGACGCGGAACGACGCTTCGATCCGGTCTCCGACGATTACGCCTTCGTGCACGTGGAGGGCGAGGGTGTGCACGAGATTCCGGTGGGACCGGTGCATGCCGGCACCATCGAGCCCGGACATTTCCGCTTCTCCATCGTCGGCGAGCGCGTGCTGCGCCTCGAGGAGCGCCTGGGCTACGTGCACAAGGGCATCGAGAAGCGCTTCGAATCGCTCGGCGTGCACGACGGCTTCAAGCTGGCCGGGCGCATCAGCGGGGATTCCACCGTGGCCTATGCGTGGGCCTATGCGATGGCGGCGGAGGCCGCCGCCGGACTGACGCCTCCCGAGCGTGCGCTCTGGCTGCGCGCCCTGTGGCTCGAACGCGAGCGCATCGCCAACCATCTCGGTGACCTCGGCTACATCGGCAACGACGCCGGGCTCGGCTTTGCGCTGGCGCAGTTCTCGCGACTCAAGGAGGACTGGCTGCGCAGCAACGAGTACGTGTTCGGGCACCGCTACCTGATGGACCGGATCGTCCCGGGCGGCGCCGCAGTGGATCTGGGAGAGGACGGCAGGATGCGCATGCGTGACGACATCCTGCGCCTGCGCGCCGAGCTCGCACGTCTGCGGTCGATCATCGAGGAGCATCCCGGCTTGCAGGATCGGCTGGTGGGCACGGGACGGGTGGCGCGCGAGCTGGGCGAGCGGCTCGGCATGACCGGCATGGCGGCGCGCGCCAGCGGGATGCCGCTCGATGCGCGGATACTCTTCCCGTGCGCACCCTACGATGCACTGCAGCCGAACATCGTGGTGCACGAGGCGGGCGACGTGGCCGCGCGCGTCGCGCTGCGCTTCGACGAGGTGGTAGAGTCGCTGGCGCTGTGCGGCAAGATCCTCGATCTGATGCCTGAGGGCAACATCGTCACGCTGTTTCCGGCTCCGGACGAGGGAGCCGCGGGCATCGGTTATGTCGAGGGGTGGCGGGGCGACGTGCTCGTCGTGCTGGAAGCGGGCGGCAACGGCGGGCTGCGGCGGGTGCATCCGCATGATCCCTCCTGGCGCAACTGGCCGGTGCTCGAGCATGCGATCATGGGCAACATCGTTCCCGACTTCCCGCTCATCAACAAGTCGTTCAATTTGAGCTACAGCGGGCAGGATTTGTAGGCATGTACCGCATCCTCAAGCAGATCGCGCGAACCGGACTCGTATCCGAGACGCCGCCGGCCCCTGACGAGCGCTATCGCGTCCTGAGTGCGCGCCTGCACCAGGCCGTGCTGCGGAGCTTTGCCGGTGCGCTCACCATTCGCCACGTGGATGCCGGCTCGTGCAACGGGTGCGAGCTCGAGATCCATGCCACCAACAATCCCCTCTACAACCTCGAGGGGTTGGGCATCCGCTTCGTGGCCAGTCCCCGACATGCGGACATGCTGCTGGTCACCGGACCGGTCTCACGCAACATGGAGACCGCTTTGCGGCGCACGTTCGAGGCCACGCCCGAACCGCGGCTGGTGGTGGCGGTGGGCGACTGCGGCTGCACCGGCGGCATCTTCGGCGAGAGCTACGCCAGCTGCGGCCGGGTGTCGAAGGTCATTCCCGTGGATGTCGCCGTCCCGGGCTGTCCGCCGACGCCGGTGCAGATCATTCAGGGCATTCTCACTGCCATCGACAGCCGCAACGCGTAGCGGCACACGTCGCACCGGCCCGCGATGAGTGCTTCGAGCTTCGCCGACAGGCTGCACGCCTATGCGCACCTGATCCGCCTGGACAAACCGATCGGCACGCTGTTGCTGCTGTGGCCGACGCTGTGGGCGCTGTGGCTCGCGGCGGACGGCGCGCCGGGCGCACACGTGCTGGCGGTCTTCATGGCCGGCACGCTGCTGATGCGCTCGGCCGGGTGCGCGGTGAACGACTTCGCCGACCGCGACTTCGATCCGCACGTCGAACGCACCCGTCAGCGTCCGCTCGCATCCCGCCGGATCGGAGCGCACGAGGCGCTGATGCTTGCCGCCCTGCTCGCGCTCGTCGCCTTCGGGCTGGTGCTCACGCTCAACGCGCTGACCATCGCACTGTCGTTCCTAGGACTGTTCCTGGCCATCAGCTATCCCTTCACCAAGCGCTTCCTCGCGCTGCCGCAGGCCTATCTTGGGATCGCCTTCGGCTTTGGCATTCCGATGGGGTACGCGGCGGTGCTCGGCACGGTGCCTCTCGAAGCGTGGCTCCTGCTGATGGCCAACGTTGCATGGACCATCGCCTACGACACCGAGTATGCAATGGTCGACCGCGAGGACGACCGCAGGATCGGCATCCGCACCTCGGCCATCCTGCTCGGCCGGTTCGATGTGGCTGCCGTGATGGGGTGCCACGCGCTGTTCCTCGCCGTCCTGGCCTGGATCGGTACGACGCGCGGGCTTGCCTGGCCGTTCTACGCGGGACTTCTCGTCGCAGCGTTCTTCGTGCTCCACCAGTACGTCCTGATCCGCGAGCGGGACCCGGAAGGCTGCTTCGACGCCTTCCTCGGCAACAATCGGGTGGGCGCCGCGGTGTTCGCGGGACTCGCACTCGCGCTGCAGTTGCCCGGCTGAGCGTCCCTGCCTATAGTCCGGTGACACTCACGCACACCAGGATCGCCGACCCATGGACCTCGAACTCAGCGGCAGAACCGTCCTCATCACCGGCGGCAGCAAGGGCATCGGGCTCGCCTGCGCCAGCGCCTTCCTGGCCGAGGGCGCGCGTGTCGCGCTCGTATCGCGCAGCCGTGCCAACCTGGACGAAGCCGTGCAGCAGCTCAACCCCGTATCGACGACGCAGCTGATGGCACTGGCCGCCGATCTGAAGGATGCCGCCTCGGCACAGGCGATGGTCGCCAACGTCGACGCGCAGTGGGGGAGCATCGACGTGCTGGTCAATTCCGCCGGGGCCGCGAAGCGTTATCTGCCTGAGGATCTCAACGCCGCGGCCTGGCACGATGCGATGGACGCCAAGTACTTCACCTACGTGCACACGATGGACGCGGTGCTGCCGCGCATGGCTGCACGGGGGCGCGGTGCGATCGTGAACATCATCGGCATGGGCGGCAAGGTGGCCACGCCCTACCACCTGCCCGGGGGCGCGGCCAACTCTGCGCTGATGCTCGCGACGGTCGGCCTGGCGAACGTCTATGGCCCGAGAGGCGTGCGCGTGAATGCCATCAATCCGGCCGCGACGATGACGACCCGCGTGCAGGAGGCGCTCAAGCTGGAGGCGAAGATGCGTGGCGCGAGCGAACAGGAGGTGCTGGCCCAGGGCGAGGCAAAGGTGCCACTGCGGCGCTACGCAGCACCCGAGGATGTCGCCGCGCTGGCGCTGTTCCTGGCGTCGGACCGCGCGAGCTACGTGACCGGCGCCTTGATCCCGATGGACGGCGGCGCCAATCCGCTCATCTGACATGCGCTACGCCGATCTGCGCGACTTCCTCGCGCAACTGGAATCGCTCGGAGAACTCAGGCGCATCCCCGTCGAGGTCTCGCCCCGACTGGAGATGACGGAGATTTGCGATCGCGTGCTCAAGGCCGGCGGGCCGGCGCTGCTGTTCGAGAAGCCGACGGGCCACGCCATTCCCGTGCTCGCCAACCTGTTCGGCACGCCGCGACGCGTGGCACTGGGGATGGGCGAGGAATCGATCGAGGCGTTGCGCGAGGTCGGCAAGCTGCTCGCCTATCTGAAGGAACCGGATCCGCCGAAGGGTCTGAAGGACGCCTGGGACACGCTTCCGGTGATCAGGAAAGTGCTCGACATGGCGCCGAAGGAACGCAGCGCCGCGCCCTGCCAGGAGATCGTGTGGGAAGGGGCGGACGTCGATCTCGCCCGCCTGCCGATCCAGACCTGCTGGCCGGGCGATGCCGCGCCGCTCATCACCTGGGGGCTCACCGTCACGCGCGGGCCGCGCAAGAACCGCCAGAACCTGGGGATCTACCGACAGCAGGTGATTGCGCGCAACAAGGTGATCATGCGCTGGCTCGCTCACCGCGGCGGTGCGCTCGACTTCCGCGACCATTGCCTCGCGCATCCGGGCCAGCCGTTTCCCGTGGCCGTGGCGCTGGGTGCGGATCCCGCCACCATCCTCGGCGCGGTGACACCGGTTCCCGACTCGCTGTCCGAGTACCAGTTCGCCGGCCTGCTGCGCGGCGCGCGCACGGAACTGGTCAAGTGCATCGGCAGCGACCTGCAGGTGCCGGCCGGTGCCGAGATCGTGCTCGAGGGATACATAGCGCCGGAGGAGAGCGCGCTGGAAGGTCCGTTCGGCGATCACACCGGCTACTACAACGAGCAGGAACGCTTCCCCGTGTTCACCATCGAGCGCATCGCGATGCGCCGCGATCCGATCTACCACAGCACCTATACGGGCAGGCCTCCCGACGAACCGGCCATCCTCGGCGTCGCGCTCAACGAGGTGTTCGTGCCGCTGCTCGCCAAGCAGTTCCCGGAAATCGTCGACTTCTATCTGCCCCCCGAGGGCTGCAGCTACCGGCTGGCGGTGGTCAGCATGCGCAAGCAGTATCCGGGGCACGCCAAGCGCGTGATGTTCGGCGTCTGGTCCTTCCTGCGGCAGTTCATGTACACGAAGTTCATCGTCGTCACCGACGAGGACGTCGACAACCGCGACTGGAAGGCAGTGATCTGGGCGATGACCACGCGGGTGGATCCGGCACGCGACTCGCTGCTGATCGAGAACACGCCGATCGACTACCTCGACTTCGCCAGCCCCGTATCCGGGCTGGGTTCGAAGATGGGAATCGACGCGACCAACAAGTGGCCGGGCGAGACGACGCGGCAGTGGGGTCGGCCGATCGAGATGGACGTTGCCGTGAAACGGCGCGTGGACGAGATGTGGTCCTCGTTGGGTCTGTAGGCAATAGCGCTTACCGCAAAGAGCGCAAAGGACGCAAAGGGGAGCCCCCGGCTATCGTGCCGTTCTGCTTTGCGCTCTTTGCGTCCTTCGCGTTTTGCGTTCGTCCTTCCTCTGCCTCGCCCGTCCATGCCAAATCGCCTCGCCAACGAAACCAGCCCTTATCTCCAGCAGCACGCCGACAACCCGGTGGACTGGTATCCGTGGGGCGCAGAGGCGCTGCGCCGTGCGCGCGAGGAGGACAAGCCGATCCTGCTGTCGATCGGCTACTCGGCCTGCCACTGGTGTCACGTCATGGCGCACGAATCATTCGAGGACCCCGCTGTCGCGGCAGTGATGAACCGCCTGTTCGTGAACATCAAGGTCGACCGCGAGGAGCGCCCGGATCTCGACCAGATCTACCAGCGCGCGCATCAGGCCCTGACCGGTCGCGGCGGCGGATGGCCGCTGACCATGTTCCTGACCCCTGACCAGCGTCCGTTCTTCGGCGGCACGTACTTTCCGAAGTCGCCTCGCTACAACCTCCCGGGATTCGCCGACCTGTGCACACAGGTCGAGCGCCTCTATCGCGAGCAGGGGCCGGCCATCGACGCACAGAACGACGCGCTGCAAGCGGCCCTCGAACGCAGCAACGCACTCCCCGGTGCATCGGGCGAACCGGACGAAACGCCGATCGAGGCCGCGGCCCTGGAATTGAGAGGCCTGTTCGATCCTGTACACGGGGGGCTGGGCGGCGCACCCAAGTTTCCCCATCCTGCGGTTCTCGAGTTCTGCCTGCGTCGCGGCCGGACGGCTGACGACAGGCAGTTGATGTCGCTCGCCCTGCTGACGCTGCGCGAGATGGCACGTGGGGGCCTCTACGACCATCTCGGCGGCGGATTCGCGCGCTACAGCGTGGACGCGACGTGGACCATTCCTCACTTCGAGAAGATGCTCTACGACAACGGGCCGCTGCTGCGGCTCTACGCGCAAGGCTGGCAGGCGACGGGCGACGCATCGTTTGCGCAGGTGTGCGAGGCCACCGCCGGCTGGCTCGTGCGGGAGATGCAGTCGCCCGAAGGCGGCTACTACTCCAGCCTCGATGCCGACTCCGAGCACGAGGAAGGGAAGTTCTACGTCTGGTCGCGGGCGCAGGTGCGCAGCGCTCTCGACGCCGGCGAGTACGCACTGTTTGCGCGCGTCTACGGGCTCGACGATGCACCCAACTTCGAGGGGCGGCACTGGCACCTGCGCCGCTGCCGCGACGAGACACAGGCCGCGCAGGAACTGGGTCTCGACGAGACTGCCGCGCGTCGCACGCTCGCCTCGGCGCGCGCCAAGCTGTTCGCGTTGCGGGAAAGGCGCGTGCGCCCAGGCCGCGACGAGAAGATTCTGACTTCGTGGAATGCGCTCGCCATCCAGGGTATGGTTTACGCGGCGCGCATGTTCGAGCGCCAGGACTGGCTGGACTCAGCCCGGCGTGCACTGGCATTCGTGCAGCGCGCGCTGTGGCGGGAGGGA
>JAEZCG010000137.1 GCA_023430065.1 Pseudomonadota bacterium
GCCGCTACGGCTTCGCGTCCAGCGCGTATCGCTTGAGCGCGGAGAGCGGCGCGAACTGCAGTACGTTCGCGTGCGTCGCTTCGAGGACGACGGCCGGCGCCTTGCCCGCCTCCCATGCCTCCACCCAGCGCAGCACGTGCAGGCACCAGCGGTCGCCGGGTTTCAACCCCTTGAAACGCATCTCTGGACGCGCGGTGCTGAGATCGTTGCCGCGCGACATCGAGAACGACAGGAACTCGGCGGTGACCTTCACGCACACCAGGTGGGCGACGTCCGTTTCGCCGTACGTCGCGCAGCAGCCGTCGCGGAAGTACCCCGTCAGGGGATCGTAGCTGCACGCCTGCAGGGGGCCGCCCAGGACATTCTCCTCGGTGGTCATGGGATCGCTCATGAGCGGAATTCTACCGGGGAGCCGCGGCGCCCGGCGTCGGGTCTTCTGCGGTCGGCGTCAGTCCGACACCTCGATGCGGGCGGCCTGGGTGGCGATTCCGCCCCGATCGTCGCGCCAGGTGAATTTCACCTCGCCGCTGCGCGTGGCGACGACGTGGAAGACGAGATAGGGATTGGTCGAGACCGCCGGATGAAAGGTCGCACGGAACACCTCGCGCCCGTCGTACTCGCACACGAAGCTCTCGACGATCTCGCGCGGGATCGGCTTGCCGACGTTGTTGAGCCGGAAGCCCGACTCCATCGGATGTTCCACCATCGCGCGGATCTCGATGACCTCGCCGGCGCGCGCCTTCTCGGGGACGCGTACCCGCGCGTTGCCCAGCCGGCTCACAGTCCGCACCCCGCCACGGTGATCTCCACGTGCACGGCCGCTTTCCACAGCGTGCCGTCGCTCATCTCGGCCACGGCGAGGATCTGCTGCGAATCGGCGATGCGGATGCGCGATGCGACGCGGGCGCGGCCGTTGTGCGGGCCGAGCGCCACGTCGAGAATACGCGGCTGCGGATTCTTCTCGGCGAACAGCCGGATGCTGCGCACGTGATCCGCTTCGCTCATCGGGCTGTCCACGCTCACCGTCACCGGCACGACCGCGCCGTTTTCGGCAAGCTTGGGCAGGTCCAATTTCACCCGGCCGCTCGTCATCGGGCGATCGCCGAACGATTCGCGCAGGATCCGGGCGAGTTCCTCGGGCGTGGCGTCGGCGGGCCGGACGACGAGCATGGCGACCGCACCGGCAAGCAGGCCGAGCGTACGTCGGCGCGCATCAAGGGAGGGCGGGAATGGTTCCATCGTCATGCCGCTGCATTCCGGCTTTGCGCCAATGGAGGCGAAGCGATGTCGCATGCCTCGACCGCTCGACGAAGCCCGCTTGAAAGCCGGCTTTCGTCGCGCGCAGAGGTGAAGGGCGCCGTGCGCTCCCCGCGCTGTTCGGTCGCGGGGAGCGGTCCACACACCGCTCAGGCGTAGCTGAACCCGTGGTTCTTCAGCGGCAGCGAGCGGATGCGCTTGCCGGTTGCCGCGGCCAGGGCGTTGACGAGCGCCGGCAGCAGGCTGCCGATGGGCGGCTCGCCCACCCCGCCCCAGAACCCGCCCGAGGGCGCCAGCACCGCTTCGATCTTCGGCGGCGTCTCCGACAGCCGCAGCAGCGGATAGTCGGTGAAGTTGGACTGCACCACCCGTCCGTTCTCGATGGTGATCTCCTCGTGCATGAGCGCGCTCAGCCCCCAGATCACACCGCCTTCGATCTGCGCGATGACGGCATCCTTGTGGCAGACATGGCCGCAGTCGATGCCCAGCACCACCCGCTTGACGTCGATGGTCGTCGCGTCCTTCATCGCGAGTTCCACCACCGCGGCGGTGAAACTGCCGTAGGAATCCACGACCGCGATGCCGCGATGCACCCCTTTGGGCAGCGGCGTCCCCCAGCCGGCGGCCTTGGCCACGGCATCGAGCACCCCGAGATCCTTCTTGCCCTCCAGGAGGGGGCGGCGAAACTCATACGGATCCTTGCCTGCGGCCGCAGCCAGTTCGTCGATGAAGCACTCGCGCGCGATCGGATTGTTGGTGTGCGCCACCGCTCGCCAGAATCCCGGCGGCACGTGGGTGTTGCGCATCGCGTACTGATTGGTGAAGTTGGTCACCTGGTAGGGATTGTCGGAGAAGCAGCGCGTGTTGATCGGATCGACGCCGTTCTTGATCTGCAGGCTCGGGATGCGCACGGTGCTCAGGATGGACTGATCGGCCTGGCGCACGTGCCAGCCGATCCAGTTGCCTTGGGCATCGAGCGCGCCGCGCAGCTTGACCAGGCTCACCGGGCGGTAGCGTCCCTGCTGCATGTCCTCCTCGCGCGACCACTGCACGCGCACGGGCGTGCCGCGCATCTGCTGGGCGATGGCGACTGCCTGCCGCGTGTACTCCTGGTGCGGCCCGCGCCGGCCGAAGCCGCCGCCCGCGTGCATCTTGTGCACGTACACCTGCTCCAGTGGGATGCCGGCCGCCTCGGAGGCGGCGGCCATCGTCGCCTCGCCGTTCTGCGTGCCGCACCACACCTCGACTTTGTCGTCGGTGACCACGGCGGTCGCGGTCTGCGGCTCCATGGTGGCGTGGTTCATGAACGGGTTGTAGTACTCGGCCTCGATCACCTTGGCCGCCTTGGCCGCGATCGCCTCGAAGTCGCCGTCCTGGCGCGCCACCGGCGCCTGCTCGTCGTCGATGCCGCTACGCAGGAACTGCATGATCGAATCACTCGACACCTTGCCGTTCTCGCCGCTGTCCCACTCGATCGGCATGGCCTTCAGCGCCTGATTGGCACGCCACCAGTTGTCCGCCACCACCGCGACCCAGTCGGGCCCGGCGACGACCTTCTTGACGCCGCGCATGCCCTGGATCTTCGACTCGTCGTAACGCACGAGCTTGCCGCCGAACACCGGCACCTGCGCCACCGAGGCGTGCAGCATTCCCGGCAGGCGGACGTCCGCCGCATAGACCTGCTTGCCGGTGGTCTTGTCGGGAATGTCGAAACGCGCCGGCGAGGTGCCGATGATCTTCCAGTCCTTCGGATCCTTGAGCTTGGGCTCTTTCGGCGCTTCCAGCTTGGAGGCGGCGACCGCGACCTTGCCGAACGTCGTCGACTTGCCGCTGGGATGCGAGATCACCCCCTTCGCGACGCTGCACTCCGCCGCTGGCACGCCCCACTGCTCGGCCGCCGCCGCGACGAGCATCTGACGCGCCGCCGCGCCGGCCTCGCGCATGTACTTCTGGGAATCGCGGATGCCGCGGCTGCCGCCGGTCGACATCGAGCCGAAGATCCGGTTGCGGCGGATGTGCTCGTTCACGTCCGCGTACTCGGCCCGGACCTGGTTCCAGTCGGCCTCCAGTTCCTCGGCCACGAGCTGTGCCAGCCCGGTGAAGGTACCCTGGCCCAGTTCGGAACGGGCGATGCGCACGACGACGGTGTCGTCGGGCTGGATCACCACCCAGTGCGTGACCTCGGGCGCGCCCGCTGCGGGGGTGGCGGAGGCCTGCGCCGGCAGGCGCACGCCCAGCATGAGGCCGCCGGTGAGGGCGGCCGATTTGACCAGGAAACTGCGGCGCTCGTCGCTGAATCGCGCGTTCATCGCATCGTCCTCCTTCAAGCCTGCTTGGCGGCGGCATGGATCGCCGCGCGCACGCGCTGATAGGTGCCGCAGCGGCACAGATTGGTAATCCCGGCCTCGATGTCCGCATCGGTGGGCGTGCGCGTCTGCTCGAGCAGCGCCGCGGCCGCCATGATCATGCCGCTCTGGCAATAGCCGCACTGCGGCACCTGAAGCTGCACCCATGCCTTCTGGACCGGGTGGCTCCCGTCCGGCGACAGCCCCTCGATGGTGGTCACGCTCTTGCCCTCCACGGCCGACATCGGCACGACGCAGGCGCGGACGGGCTGCCCGTCCAGATGCACCGTACAGGACCCGCAAGCGGCAACGCCGCAACCGTACTTTGTGCCGGTCAGTCCGAGTTCGTCGCGCAATGCCCACAGCAGGGGCATGTCGGGCTCGACGTCCAGATTTACTTGCTTGCCGTTGACCTTGAGGGATGGCATTGCAGGCTCCTTTCTTGAGTGCAAGGGGTGGAGGAGTTGTTTGCCTGGGAATTCCCGTGCTCGGGACCGGTTCTGCGCCGGGATGAGCGCTGTGACACGGAGGCGCGCGTTCGGTTCCAGCTCCGGTGCGTTAGGCGCGCACTCGCCGGCTTCGATGGATTCTAATCGCCACAGGTGACAGCCAAACAGCCAGCGTCGCCACGCCCAGGGCGGCGGCGATGGGCCGCTCGAAGAAGGCCATCCAGCTCCCCTCGGCCTTGATCAGCGAGGTTGCAAGATTTTCCTCGAACATCGGGCCGAGCACCACGCCCAGGATCAGCGGCGCGATCGGAAAGCCGTTGCGTTCCATCAGGAAAGCCGCCACCCCGGCCACCAGCATGACCCCGATGTCGAACGCGGTGTTGTTGATCGCGAACGCCCCGACCCTGCAGAAGAGCAGGATGATCGGCATCAGGTCATTGCGCGTCACGCGCAGGATCTGCTTGTAGAGCTTGATGGCGAGCATCCCGAGCGGCAGCATCAGGAGATTCGCCAGGAATAACACGATGAACACGGCGTAGATGTTCTCGGGATTGTTC
>JAEZCG010000198.1 GCA_023430065.1 Pseudomonadota bacterium
ATCCGCACCCGCTCCGGCACCGGCAGCCGCACCGCCGACCGCGCCGGTCGACGAGGCGGCTTTCGCGCGCGCCCATGCCAGCCCGGCCGTGCGGCGTTTTGCACGCGAGCTGGGTGTCGACCTGGGCAAGGTGAAGGGTTCGGGTCCGAAGGAGCGCGTGCTCAAGGAGGACGTGCAGGCCTTCGTGAAGGAGGCCCTGGCGCGTCCCGCAGCACCCGGCGGCGCCATCGGGATGGGTCTGCCGCCGATGCCGGTGATCGACTTCGCCAAGTTCGGACCGGTCGAGACGAAGCCGCTATCGCGCATCAAGAAGCTCTCGGGTGCCAACCTGCACCGCAACTGGGTGGCGATCCCGCACATCACTCAGCAGGACGAGGTCGACATCACCGAGCTGGAAGCCTTCCGCAAGGACATGACGGAGTCGGCGCAGAAACAGGGCGTGCGCCTGACGCTGCTGGCCTTCCTGATCAAGGCCAGCGTCGCGGCACTCAAGCAGTATCCTCAGTTCAACGCCAGCCTCACCCCGGAAGGCGACGGCCTGGTGCTCAAGCAGTACTACCACATCGGGGTGGCGGTCGACACGCCCAACGGACTGGTGGTGCCGGTGATCCGCGACGCGGACAAGAAGGGCGCGCTGCAGATCGCACGCGAGCTGGGCGAGGTCAGCGCGCGCGCGCGCGACGGCAAGATGTCACCGACCGACATGCAGGGCGGCACGTTCTCCATCTCGAGCTTGGGCGGCATCGGCGGTACGCACTTCACGCCGATCATCAACGCGCCCGAAGTGGCGATCCTGGGGGCCTCGCGCGCGGTGATGAAGCCGATGTGGCGCGACGGCGCGTTCGTGCCGCGCCTGATTCTGCCGTTGTCGCTGTCCTACGATCATCGCGTGATCGACGGAGCGGAAGGCGCGCGCTTCATCACGTATCTGTCGAGCGCGCTGAGCGACATCCGCCGGCTGCTGCTCTGACCTCGTGAACGCGTCCCGCTCGGCCGGTCCGATCGGCATCCTGGGCGGGACGTTCGACCCGATCCACTACGCGCATCTGCGCCTGGGCGAGACGCTCGCCGACCGCCTGCACCTGGCGCAGGTACGCTTCATTCCCGCTGCCGTTCCGCCGCACCGCGTCTCCCCTCGGGTAACCGCGCAGGATCGGCTCGCCATGACACGCCTGGCCACGGCAGGCAACCCACGTTTCGTCACCGACGATCGCGAATGCCGCCGCACCGGCAACAGCTACACGGTCGACACGTTACACGAGTTGCGCGCCGAACTGGGTGCGGAGCGGCCGCTGGTGCTGCTGATGGGCGTGGACGCGTTCAACCTGCTGACCACGTGGTCGCGCTGGGAGCAGCTGTTCGAGCTGGCGCACATCGCGGTGGCGCACCGCCCCGGTTTCCCCTTCGACCTGGAGAAACTGCCGCTCGCGCTGGCGGTGCAGGTGAAGGACCGACTGAGCGACGATCCGGCGCGGGTCGCCGTCGGGCGGGCGGGGACGGTGGTCCCCGTGGACGTGCCGGCACTGGACATATCCGCAACCGGCATCCGTACCCTCCTCGCGGGCGGGCATAGCGCTCGCTATTTGCTTCCCGACGAGGTTCTCGATTATATTGGCTCGAACCACCTTTATAAGGATGTCGATGCAGGTTGAGGCGATGAAGGACACTGCGGTCGCGGCGCTGGAAGAGATCAAGGCGCGTGACATCGTGGTGCTGGACGTCAGGAAACTCACGGCATTGTTCGATTACATGATCGTCGCCAGTGCCGACTCGGGGCGTCAGACCAAGGCCCTGGCCCGCAATGTCCATGACAGGATCAAGGAGGCGGGTGGCGACGTGGTCGGGCTGGAAGGCGAGCAGACCGGCGAGTGGGTGCTGGTGGACCTGGGCGCAGTCGTCGTCCACATCATGCAGCCTGCTGTACGCGACTACTACAGTCTGGAAGAACTCTGGGGCGGACAGCCCGCGCGGCGCGTCTCGGCCCTGCGCAGCGGCGGGCTCGCCGCCCGTCCACGCCCTTGAACCGGGACAGTTGGGCGCGCCGGGCACGGGCCCGGTGAAGTTTCACCTCCTGGCGATCGGTCACCGCATGCCGGACTGGGTCGCCGCCGGATTCGACGAATACGCCCGGCGCATGCCGGCAGAAACACCGCTGCTGCTGCGCCAGATCAAACCGGCCCGGCGCGGTGCGGGCGACCGCGGCGCCGCCGAGGCGGCGCGTGTCATGCGCGAGGAAGCAGCGCTGCTGCGCGCGGCGATTCCCGCCGGCGCGCTCGTAGTGGCACTCGACGAACGCGGCACGGCCATGACGACAGAACAGTGGTCGCAGCGCGTGAACAAGTGGTTGCAGGGAGGACGGGAGGTGGCATTCCTGATCGGCGGCGCGGACGGGCTCGAACCCGGATTGAAGGAGTCGGCCGACATGCTGCTGTCGCTCTCCAGCATGACGCTGCCGCATCAGCTCGTACGCGTGGTGCTCGCCGAGCAGCTCTACCGCGCATTGTCGATGCTGTCGAATCACCCCTATCACCGGGTCTGACGGCATGCACACCCCACGCCACGTGTACCTCGCCTCACGCAGCCTGCGCCGGCGCGAACTGCTCAAGCAGATCGGCGTGGGTTTCGAGCTGCTGCTGCTGCGCGAAACGGTGGGCCGCCCGTCCGACGTCGACGAGAGCGTGCATGCCGGCGAGGATCCGGCGGCCTACGTGCAGCGCCTCGCGCAGGAAAAGGGCGAGATCGCCTGGCAGCGCGTGTGCCAGCGCCGGCTGATGCGTCACCCGGTGCTCGCCGCCGACACGACGGTGGACCTGAACGGCGAGATCCTCGCCAAGCCGGTGGATCGCGACGACGCGGTATCGATGCTCAAGCGCCTGTCCGGCCGCACGCACCGCGTGCACACCGCGATCGCCATCGTGCTCGATCGCCACATCGAGACCGCGCTGTCGAGCACCACGGTCGTGTTCGGCGAGCTCGACGAGGACGAGATCCAGCAGTACGTCGCTAGCGGCGACCCCATGGACAAGGCCGGCGCCTACGGCATCCAGGGCCGCGCGGGCGCGTACGTGAAATCGCTGTCGGGCAGCTACACCGGCGTGGTGGGACTGCCCCTGTACGAGACCGACCAGCTGCTGCGTCGCTTCGCGTGAACGAGGAGATCCTCATCAACGTCACGCCGCAGGAGACGCGGGTGGCCATCCTGCAGCAGGGCGCGGCGCAGGAGCTGCACGTCGAGCGCGCCAGCGGCCGCGGCCTGGTGGGCAACATCTGTGTCGGCACGGTGAGCCGGGTGCTGCCCGGCATGCAGTCGGCATTCATTCAGATCGGCCTGGACCGCGCCGCCTTCCTGCACATCGCGGACATCTGGGAGCACCGCCAGAACGGCGCCGAGCCCAAGCCGATCGAGCGCCTGCTGCACGACGGCCAGCGCCTGCTGGTGCAGGTGATCAAGGATCCGATCGGCACCAAAGGCGCACGCCTGTCCACCCAGATCAGTGTGGCCGGACGCCTGCTGGTCTATCTGCCGCAGGACTGCCACATCGGCATCTCCCAGCGCATCGAGGACGAGGCCGAGCGCCAGCAGCTGCGCGAGCGGCTGCAGCACCTGCTGCCCGAAGGCGAGACTGGCGGTTTCATCATCCGCACGATGGCCGAGACCGCGACCGACCGCGACCTGGCCTCCGACATCGATTACCTGCGCCGCACCTGGGCCGGCATCCAGGAGCGTGCGAAGAGCCTCACCGCGCCGACCCTGCTATACCAGGACCTGAACCTGAGTCTGCGGGTGCTGCGCGACATGGCCAACGACGAGACCGAGCGCATCCTGGTGGACTCGCGCGAGACGGCGCAACGCCTGCACACCTTCGCGCAGGACTACCGCCTGGGGTTCATCGACCGCATCCACCACTACAGTGGCGAGCGTCCGCTGTTCGACCTGTACGGCATCGAGGACGAGATCGAGCGGGCGCTGGCCCGCCGTGTGCCGCTGAAGTCCGGCGGCTACCTGATCATCGACCAGACCGAGGCGCTGACGACGGTGGACGTGAACACCGGCGGCTTCGTCGGCGGCCGCAGCTTCGACGATACCATCTTCAAGACCAATCTGGAAGCCGCGCACGTCATCGCGCGCCAGCTGCGCCTGCGCAATCTGGGCGGCATCATCATCGTCGACTTCATCGACATGGAGAACGTCACGCATCGCGAGTCGGTCCTGAGCGAGTTCCGCAAGGCGCTGTCGCTCGATCGCACGCGCGTGACGGTGAACGGCTTCACGTCGCTCGGACTGGTGGAGATGACGCGCAAGCGCACGCGGGAGAGCCTGGCACACATCCTGTGCGAGCCGTGCTCCACCTGCCAGGGCCGCGGCGCGGTGAAGACCCCGCAGACCGTGTGCTACGAGGTCCTGCGCGAGACCCTGCGCGAGGCGCGCCAGTACGACGCAAAGGAGTTCCGCATCCTCGCATCGCAAAAGGTCGTGGACATGTTCCTGGACGAGGAATCGCAGTCGCTGGCAATGCTGGGCGACTTCATCGGCAAGCCGATCTCGCTGCAAGTCGAGACGCTGTACACGCAGGAGCAGTACGACATCGTGCTGATGTAGCGTCCCGGTGCCAGGATCCCCCACCCGCTTCCGATTGCCGTGACGCGCCTGCATTCCGCCTTTCTCTGGGACGACGAACAGGAACTGCCTTACGCTACGCCCTCCGTCACACGTTGCCCCACCGCTCTCCCGCTGATCGCCGCATGAACCTCTCGCACCTCCTCCTGCGCAGCGCGCGCGTCTACCCCGAACTGCCCGCGGTCGCTGTCGGCACGCGCACGATTCACACCTACGCACAACTTGCCGATCGCGTCCAGCGCCTCGCCGACGGACTCCGTCGTCACTTCTCGCTCGAAGCCGAGGACCGCGTCGCACTGGTGATGCGCAACTGCCCGCAGTACGTCGAGCTCGCCTTCGCCGCCTGGCACGGCGGTTTCGTCGCAGTGCCGATCAATGCCAAGCTGCACGCGCGCGAGTTCGAGTACGTCTTGGCGCATTCGGGTGCGCGCGTGTGCTTCGTCACGGCGGACCTGTTCGACGCCATCGCCGGTCTGCGCGACGAGCTGCCCGACCTGCAAGCGCTCGTGTGCGTGGACGATCCCGCCTACGAAGCCTTGCTGGGCGATGCCGGCAGCGAGCCAGTGGAGCGCGATCCGGACGATCTCGCCTGGCTGTTCTACACCAGCGGCACGACCGGGCGGCCGAAGGGGGCGATGCTCACGCACCGCAACCTGCTGGCGATGACGACCAGCTACTTCGTGGACGTGGATCGCATCTCTCCGGGCGATGCCATCCTGCATGCAGCGCCGATGTCGCACGGATCGGGCGCCTACATGCTGCCCAACGTCGCAGCCGGCGCGGTGCAGGTGATTCCCGCGAGCGGACACTTCGATCCGCCGGAAATCTTCGAGCTGATCCGCGCATGGCGGGGCATGAGCTTCTTCGCCGCGCCGACCATGGTCAAGCGCCTGGTCGAGATGCCCGGTGCGACCGACCAGGACCTGCGCAACCTGCGCACGATCGTCTACGGCGGCGGGCCGATGTACGTCGCCGACTGCAAGCAGGCGCTGCAGGTGCTCGGTCCGCGGCTGGCGCAGATCTACGGCCAGGGCGAGTGCCCCATGACGATCACGGCCCTGTCCGGCTACTGGCACACGCAGACTGCGCATCCGCGCTACGACGCTCGCCTCGCCTCGGTGGGCATCCCGCACAGCGTGGTGGAGGTGCGTGTGGCCGACGAGCACGATCGCGCGCTGCCGCCGGGCGAGACGGGCGAAGTGCTGGTGCGCGGAGAGACCATGATGCGCGGCTACTGGCGGGACGAGGCGGCCACGCGCGCGGCGCTGCGCCACGGCTGGCTGCACACGGGAGACGTCGGCACGCTGGACGAAGACGGCTTCCTGACGCTCAAGGATCGCAGCAAGGACCTCATCATCAGCGGCGGCAGCAATATCTATCCGCGCGAAGTCGAGGAGGTGCTGCTGCGGCACGAAGCGGTGCTCGAGGTCTCGGTGGTGGGCGCGCCGCATCCGGAGTGGGGCGAGGAGGTGGTGGCCTTCGTGGTGGCACGGCCAGAGGCGGCGCCGTGTTCACGCGAGCTCGACGCGCTGTGCCTGGACCACATCGCGCGCTTCAAGCGCCCCAAGC
Source organism: Pseudomonadota bacterium (assembly GCA_023430065.1). Taxonomy (GTDB): domain Bacteria; phylum Pseudomonadota; class Gammaproteobacteria; order Burkholderiales; family SHXO01; genus SHXO01. Next base: position 6,188 of record JAEZCG010000198.1, read on the forward strand.
GCTACGTGTTCGTGGAGAGCCTGCCGAAGAACAACTACGGTAAGGTGCTCAAGACCGTGCTGCGGGAACAGCTGCGGCAGGACCAGGCATAGCGACGCCTGCTTCGCGCACTCAGGCCGGCACGCGCAGGCCCTGAGCGGCCGCGGCCGGCGTCTGTGCCGGTTCGAGGAGTGCTTCGGGCGGCACGCCGGCGACCTTGGCCTTGAGGCGCAGCAGCTCATCGGCATGCCTGGACAGCGTGAGTTTCTGCGCTTCCAGTTGATGGACGCGTTCCTGCACCGAGGACAGGTCCGCCGAGAGGCGGCGGAAGTTGTCCACGCGCCGTTCCAGCAGCCCCTGGTGGCGCGTCATGTGATTGGAGATCGGCACCAGCGCGTTGCGCGACCAAACGTGGAAGTCGGCGCGCACCTGCTCGAATACCTGCCGTGCCTGGTTCACCAGTCCGGAGTAGAAGCGCCGCACCAGGAAGTGCTTCTCCGTCATCACGTTGCGCGGATCGCGGCAGAAGCGCTCGGTGGTCTGCTTGAGCGTGCGCATGGCGAGGACGTGGCGTTCGAGGTTGAGCATCGGCGACTGCAGTCCGGGGACGCCGAAACGCGCCTGGAACTCGCCGTACACCTCGTCCACGAAGGTACGGGTGCGCGAGGCGAAGCCGAGCACCTTGTCGGCCTGGCGCGAGAAGGCATCGAACAGATTGTTCATGCTCCGGTGCAGTCCGGCGGTGGTCCAGCTCTGCTCTATCTCCTTGCGGCTCGCCGCGAAGATCTCGTCCAGGCGCGCGCGCTCGAGGCTCGCCATCAGCGTCTCGCTCTGCTTGAGCACGCTTCCGTAGGAAACCTGAAAGCGCTCCATCTGTTCGAGATAGGCGGCGCGGTCTCGTTCCAGGCGCGCGAGCATCGCCGTCGCGATGTCGCGGTTCTTGCCCGCCAGCGTCGAGACGTCCTTGAGTTCCGCCTGCACGTCGGCCAGCTGGCCCATCACTTCGTGCAGGCTCTCGTTGACCATGTCGGCCATCTCGCGCACCACGGCGCCGCGCATGATCTCGCGTTTGGCCGGCATCACCTCCTCGCCGAGCAGGGCCTCGAGCTGGGCGATGTTGCTGCGCGCTGTCAACTGCGCATCGCCGCGCACCCGACCCACCAGCGCCTTCTGCGCAGACAGCGCCACCACGTGGCGCGGGTGCAGGCCAAGCGCCTCGCCGGTCTGCGCCACCTGCCTCGCGACCGCCTCCTCGACCTGGGCCGGCGTCTTCAGCTCGTCCCACATCAGATCGATCTTGTTGAGAACGGCGATGCGGCAGGTCTGATGGGGCTGCACGTGCTCGCGCCACATGTCCAGATCGGAACGCGTGACGCCGGTGTCCATCGCCAGCAGGAACACGACGGCGTGCGCGCTGGGGATGGTCTTGAGCGTGAGCTCGGGCTCGCTGCCCAGCGCGTTCAGGCCGGGTGTGTCGAGGATCACCAGGCCGTTACGCAGCCAGGGGTGCGGATAGTTGATGAGCGCATGACGCCAGGCCGGTATGACGGCCTGCTCCTCCGCAGCCTTGTGGTCCTCGAGCAGGCCGAGTGCACGCGCCTCCTCGGCGCAGACCACCTTGGTCTGCGCGAGATGGCCCATTGCCTCGGTCATCTGCTCGCGCGAGCTCGGGTCGAGCTTGATCTTCACCCACTCGACCGGATGCTGCCTGAGCGAGGACACGCTCTCCTCGCGTTTGCGCGTCTCGATCGGCAACAGGCGCAGGTAGGGCTCTTCACCCGGCTCGCAGAAGATCTCGGTGGGGCACATCGTGGTGCGGCCCACATCGGAGGGCAGCAGGCGAGCCTTGAAGTCGGAGAAGAACAGCGCGTTGATGAGTTCGGTCTTTCCGCGCGAGAACTCGGCAAGGAAGGCCACCACCAGGCGGTCCTTGCGCAGGTTCTCGAGCAGGTCGTAGATGCGCAGCGTGCGCTGGATGTCGACGTGGCCGCTGCGATCGAGCCAGGTCTGATACGCCTCGATGCTTGCACGGATGTCTTCGCGCCAGCGGTGATAGCTGGCGAGTTGGCTTTCGAGCTGGCTGTGCATGGCGGGGCTGGAAGCGTGCCGACGTCGGGGCGCGGCCGGAAGCGGACCCAGTGCACTACCCCACGAGCAGCGCCTGCGCTCTCCGCATCGTCTCGTCGTCCGGTTCGCCCACCTCCACGGTCTTGCTGCGGCTCTTCGCACCGCGCGCGATGCGTACGCGCGACTGCGCGACACCGAGTCGTTCGGCCAGAAACTCGATCAGCGCCTCGTTCGCCCGCTGATCGAGCGGAGGCGCGGCCACCCGGATCTTCAGGGCGCTGCCGTGCAGGCCCACGACCTCGGTCGAACGCGCGTTCGGCTGCAGGTGCACCTCGATGCAAAGAGCGTTCCTGCGGGCGTCGAAGCGGAACCAGGTCACGCGTGCGTCACAGCCGGAACAGGATGGCCGCGACGTAATCGAGCAGGAAGATCAGGATCTGGATGATCACCAGCAGGAAGATGGGCGACAGGTCGACGTTGCCGACCGTCGGGATGCGGCGCTGGATTGGACTCAGAAAGGGCCGGGTAACGCTGTTGAGCAGCGGCATCGCCGGGCTCTGCGGTGCCACCCAGGTGAGCACGGCCTGAGCGATGGTGGCGAACAGCAGGATGTAGAGCAGCAGCTTGACGATCTCGAGGGCGCCCGTCAGCAACAGTGCGCCGATGCCCACACCCGCGCCGCGCAGGGCAAAGGTTGCCGCCAGGAGCACGACCTGGAGCGCCCATGCCAGAACCAGCGTCGACAGATCCGTGCGCCACAAGCCGGGGATCACGCGGCGGGCGGGCACCACGATCCAGTCGGTGATCGCGGCCAGGAAGTGGTACATCGGATTGCGCGTCGGGCCGCGCATGGCCTGCAGCAGGAAGCGCAGCAGCAGGGCCAGGATGAACAGGCCCACGAAGGTGTTGAGCAGGAAGATCAAGAGTTGGTTCAGCATGGTCTGTCTAGTCGCGGCCGTACTCGTCGCCCAGTTCCCTGGAGCGCACCGCAGCCTGCTTCACGGCCTCGACGATGCGCCGGCGCACCTCGCCGGCGTCGAGCGCGCGCAGCGCGCGCTCGGTAGTGCCGTTCTTCGAGGTCACCCGCGCACGCAGGACGCTCGCCTCCTCCGCACTCTGCCGCGCGAGGATCGCACTGCCATGAAAGGTCTCGGTGGCCAGCAGGCGGGCCTGGGCCGGCGTCAGGCCCAATTCCTCCGCCGCCTGCGTGAGGGCCTCGATGAAATAGAACACGTAAGCCGGGCCGCTTCCCGAGACGGCGGTGACACTGTCGAGCAACTCCTCGCGCTCCACCCACAGGGTCGTCCCGACCGCCGACAGGATGGACTCGGCCAGCCGGCGATCCGCCTCCGACGCGCCCGGCATCGCGTAGAGCGCGCTCACGCCGGCCAGAACCAGTGCCGGCGTGTTCGGCATGACACGCACGATCCGCGTGTGCCCGCCAAGCCAACGCGACAGGTCGGGTGTCCGGATGCCGGCGGCGATGGAGATCACGGGCCGTGCACCGAGCAGGGGCGCCAGCGCCTGGGCGACCGGCCGCAGCTGCTGCGGCTTGACCGCCACCAGCACGACGTCCTGGCCGTCCAGCGTGGACGGCAGCCGCTCCAGTGTGCGCACGCCGCACGCATCGGACAGACGGCGCCTCGCGGCCTCGTCGATCTCGACCACCGTGCAATCCGCACCCGACCAGCCGCGCTGCGTGAGACCGCCGATCAGGGCGTTGGCCATGTTGCCGCCGCCCACGAACAAGACCTTCATGGACCCCTGGTTCTCGAATGAAAAGGCCCACCCCGGACGGGGTGGGCCTTCATCATAGTCGCTCGGCGCCCGAAAGCGCCAGCCCGGCCGTGCCTACCTGCCTTCGGCCATCTTCTTGACGTTTTCCAGCCCGGCCCGATAGACGGTGCTGATGAACTTCATGTTCTCGTCGTCCTTCTGGCCGGGCTTGGAGGCGAACGCCCCGCGCCACACGACGAGCGAGCTGTTCGGCGCCAGCTCCACGACGCGGAGCGTGGACTGGTAGTCGGTGATGGGCAGAGGGTTCTCACCGATGATGCGATAGGTGACGCGCATTCCCTGGTCATCCGCGGCCAGCAGTTCCTCGTCGAACTGGGGACCGTCCTTGACGGTGAGGCGGCGCGTCGCGCCCACCGTGTTGTTGGTGCCGCCGGTCAGCTCGGTGTTCGCGAACACCGGATGCCAGCCGTGGAGGTTGTCCCAGTTCTTGACGATGTCCCACACCTTGCGCGCGTCGGCCTGGACCTCTACGGTCTCGTACGCGTTCAGCATGGTCTGCGCGAGCGCCAGCGCGGGCGCACACAGCAGCGCGAACACCACAGCGAGCAATGATTTTTTCACGTTCGGCCTCCGGGCAATGGGTTGTGGCGCCTCCCGTGCCGGCACACTGGACGTCGAATGTCCGCGCGCCGACGGCAATCAGAAGCGGGGGGCAGTATAGGGGGACGCTATGCGGGTCGCAACAGAGGCCGGTACCTCCGATCATCCCGATGTGAGCCGCTCCCCGAAGATCGCGCGTCCGATCCGCACCAGGGTGGCGCCTTCGGCCACCGCGGCTTCGAGATCGTCCGACATGCCCATCGACAGCGTGTCGAGCGCCAGGCCTTGTGCGCACAGTCGCTCCCGCAGTTGACGCAGCACACGGAACTGGGCGCGCTGTTCCGCCGGGTCGTCGGTGGGGCGCGGAATGGTCATCAGTCCACGCAGACGCATTCCCGGCAGGCGGGCCACCTCGTGTGCCAGGGCCTCGGCCTCCTCGGGCGCCACGCCACCCTTGGATGCTTCGCCGCCCACGTTGACCTGCACACACACCTGCAACGGAGCGCGCTGGGGATCGCGCGCCTCGCTCAAGCGCTGTGCGATGCGCAGCCGGTCGATCCCGTGGACCCAATCGAAGTTGCCGGCGATGGCACGCGTCTTGTTGCTCTGCAGCGGTCCGGTGAAGTGCCATTCCGGCGCGGGCAGCCCGCCGCGCCGCGCGCGCAACGCATCGAGCGAAGCCATCTTGGCCAGCGCCTCCTGCAGGTAGTTCTCGCCGAAGGCACGCTGGCCGGCACGCATCGCCTCGAGGACGGATTCGGCCGGAAAGCTCTTGCTTACGGCCAGCAACGTGATGCCGTCGGGGTCGCGGCCCGCGGCATGCGCAGCCACGCGGATGCGTTCCCGTACCGCCTGGAGCCGCCCGGCTAGGTCGGCCATGTTCTATCGCTCCATGGCAGGCCCACCCGGGCCTCGGGCATAGGATTTGCCTTGGACATTCCCGAATTTGGAAGAACCCGCCCGTGTGCCCATCGTAGGGCTGAACAAGCGGTCGAGCGGTTTCCCGTTTCGCTTCCCCGTCACGCCCCGAGTATATATGGACATCTCCGAACTCCTGGCCTTCGTGGTCAAGAACAAGGCCTCGGACCTGCATCTGTCCGCCGGTCTTCCGCCCATGATCCGCGTGCACGGCGACGTACGGCGGATCAACCTGCCCCCGATGGAGCACAAGGACGTGCACGCGATGGTGTACGACATCATGAACGACGGGCAGCGCAAGACCTACGAGGAGAACCTGGAGTGCGACTTCTCCTTCGCGATTCCGAACCTCGCGCGCTTCCGGGTCAACGCCTTCGTGCAGAACCGCGGCGCCGGCGCGGTGATGCGCACGATTCCCTCCAAGGTGCTGTCGCTGGAGGACCTGAAGGCGCCGGCGATCTTCAAGGAGATCTCCGAGCAGCCGCGCGGCATCGTGCTCGTCACCGGTCCGACCGGGTCCGGCAAGTCGACCACGCTGGCGGGCATGATCAACTACATCAACGAGAACGAGTACGGCCACATCCTGACGGTCGAGGATCCCATCGAGTTCGTGCACGAGAGCAAGAAATGCCTGATCAACCAGCGTGAAGTCGGGCCGCATACGCTGTCGTTCGCGAACGCGCTGCGCTCGGCGCTGCGGGAGGATCCGGACGTGATCCTGGTCGGTGAGATGCGCGACCTGGAAACCATCCGCCTGGCGCTCACCGCCGCGGAAACCGGTCACCTGGTGTTCGGCACCCTGCACACCAGTTCGGCCGCCAAGACCATCGACCGGATCATCGACGTGTTTCCTGCAGCCGAGAAGGAGATGGTCCGCGCAATGCTGTCGGAATCTCTGCGCGCAGTCATCTCGCAGACCCTGCTCAAGACCAAGGATGGTGCGAGCCGGGTGGCGGCGCACGAGATCATGATCGGCACGCCTGCGATCCGCAACCTGATCCGCGAGAACAAGGTCGCGCAGATGTATTCGTCCATCCAGACCGGCCAGCAATATGGCATGCAGACGCTGGACCAGAACCTGCAGGAACTGGTCCGCCGCAACGTCGTCTCGGTGGCCGAGGCACGCGTCAAGGCGGCCAACAAGGACATGTTCCAGGGCTGAGACTTCGGGAGGACACATGGAAAGGGATCAGTCCATCAAATTCGTCCACGAGCTGCTGCGCGTGATGGTCAGCAAGCGGGCATCCGACCTGTTCATCACGGCTGGCTTTCCGCCTGCCTTCAAAGTGGACGGCAAGATGACGCCGGTGTCGAATCAGAGCCTGACACCGACGCACACGATGGAAATCGCGCGCGCGGTCATGAACGACAAGCAGGCTCAGGAGTTCGAGGCGAGCAAGGAGTGCAACTTCGCCATCAGTCCTCAGGGTATCGGGCGCTTCCGGGTGAACGCATTCGTCCAGCAGGGGCGCGTGGGCTTGGTGCTGCGTACCATCACCACCACCATTCCGCGCATCGAAGACCTCGGGCTTCCGGACATACTCAAGGACGTGGTGATGACCAAGCGCGGCCTGGTCATCGTGGTGGGCGCAACCGGATCGGGCAAGTCGACCACGCTGGCGGCCATGCTCGGCTACCGCAACGAGAACAGCTACGGGCACATCATCACGATCGAGGATCCGGTCGAATACGTGCACGACCACAAGAACTGCCTGGTCACGCAGCGCGAGGTCGGCGTGGACACCGAGTCGTGGCACGCCGCATTGAAGAACACCCTGCGCCAGGCGCCCGACGTCATCCTGATCGGCGAGATCCGCGACCGCGAGACGATGGACTACGCCATCGCCTTCGCCGAGACCGGCCATCTGGCGCTCGCGACCCTGCACGCCAACAGCTCGAACCAGGCGCTCGACCGCATCATCAACTTCTTCCCCGAAGAGCGGCGCGCCCAGCTGCTGATGGATCTGTCGCTCAATCTCAAGGGAATGATCTCGCAGCGGTTGATCCCCAGGCGCGACGGCCCGGGCCGTGCGGCGGCGATCGAGATCATGCTCAACTCTCCGCTCATCTCCGACCTCATCTTCAAGGGCGAGGTGCACGAGATCAAGGAGATCATGAAGAAGTCGCGCGAGCTGGGCATGCAGACCTTCGACCAGGCGCTGTTCGACCT
>JAEZCG010000202.1 GCA_023430065.1 Pseudomonadota bacterium
GTGCGGTGCCGGACGCGCATATCGCTCCGCCGGCGCGACCTCGATCTCGGCCTCGCCGAGCTGGATGTCCAGCGGCATCTCGATGTAGGCGGGTCGAGGCCGCCCGCAGCGCATGGTTCGCATCGCTTCGCGCACGATCTTCGGCACGTCGGTGACGCTGGTGGCGCGTGTGGCGTAGCCGCACACCGATGCGGCCACGTTCACCGAGTTGGCCAGTTCGTGGAAGTGCCCGCCCTCGCGCTCGAGTTGCGCGAGCGCGTTCTGGCCGGCGAACACGAGCATCGGCGCCGACTCGGAGTGCGCCATGCCCATTCCGGTCAGCGCATTGGTCAAACCCGGGCCGGGCACCACGAAGCAGGCCGCGATCTTTCCCGAGGCGCGCGCGTAGCCCGCCGCCATGAGCGAGGCACCCTGCTCGTGCCGCACGGTCACGACGTTGAATGCGGGATCGTCGAACACGCCGTCGAACAGCGGGCAGTCGTGCGTGCCGACGATGCCGAAGACGTGATCGATGCCCTCCGCCTTGAGGGCCGCCGCGACCGCCCTGCCGCCGGTCATTCGTTGCATGGATTCTCCTTCGTACGCGCTCGACACGCGCGTGTACAGGTTCTGGGTCGATCGCGCCGGACCGACGATCGGCCCGACTACGAATGATTCAGCGCATCTTACCCGGCATCACGGGTCGCTCGCTTCGGAGTGAAAACGCATCGGACCTCCAGGCCCGAGGTGATCTCCCTTGACAGTCGTTATAGCTAATGAGATGTAGCAGATCTCGGTATGGCGCAAGTGGACCAAGGAAACGGTCAAAGTGACCAACATCCCCGGCTTCAACGACTTCATCATGGGCTTCGGCCAGGACCACCAGGGCAACGTCTACGTCATGCGCACGCGCATCCGCGGGCCTAATGGTGAACAGGACAGGACCTACAAGATCGTTCCCTGACCCCGTCCGAGCATCCGCTGCAGCCCGGGGAGCGAATGCGCTCCCCGGGCTAGAATGTCCGGGACGCGATTGGTGTCGTGTCCCGGTTTTGTTGGAGGCGAAGGAAAGTAAGTGAGATTCAAGTTGTCCCAAGTGAGTGTGTTCGTCGGTGCAGCCCTACTGACAGTGGTGTTACCGGCCACTGGGCAGGACTCGGCACTGCCACGGCACACCTTCGGGGATTGACGCCGTGAAGCGTGCGCTCGTGCTCAATGTCGTGGGCATGGCGCCGGCCCTGCTGCCGCATGCGCCCAACCTGCGTGCGCTCGCCGCACAGGGTGCGATGCGGCCGCTCTCGACGGTCACTCCCGCCGTCACGACGACCGTGCAGTCCACCTTCGTCACCGGCCGGCTGCCGCGGGACCACGGCATCGTCGCGAACGGCTGGTATTTCCGCGATCTCAGCGAGATCTGGCTGTGGCGCCAGTCCAACCGGCTCGTGCAGGGCGAGAAGCTGTGGGAGACGGCGAAGCGACGCAATGCCGCGTTCACCTGCGCCAAGATGTTCTGGTGGTACAACATGTACGCCTCGGCCGACTGGTCGGTCACGCCGCGGCCCATGTATCCGGCCGACGGACGCAAGCTGCCCGACATCTATACGCATCCGCCGGCATTGCGCGCGGAGTTGCAGGGCGCGCTCGGGCAGTTCCCGCTGTTCCGCTTCTGGGGACCCGCCGCGGACATCGTATCGTCCCAGTGGATCGCGCGCAGTGCGCTGCACGTGCTCGAGAAGTACCGCCCCACCCTGACCCTGGTCTATCTGCCGCATCTGGACTACAACCTCCAGCGGCTGGGGCCTCACCATCCGGCGATCGCCGACGACGTGCGGCGGGTGGACGACGTCTGCGGCGAGCTGATCGCCGCCGCGCGCAAGTCGGGCACCGAGGTGATCGTGCTGTCCGAGTACGGCATCACCGCCGTGTCGCAGCCCGTGCACATCAACCGCGCGCTGCGCGAGGCCGGCCTGCTGCGCGTGCGCGAGGAACTGGGCCGCGAGCAGCTGGATGCGGGGGCCTCCGACGCCTTCGCGGTCGCAGACCATCAGATCGCGCACGTCTACGTCGCGCGTCCGGAACTGGTCGAGCGTGTCGCGGCACTGCTGCGTGCACTGCCCGGGGTCGAACGCGTGCTGGACGAGGCAGGCAAGCGCGAACTGGGACTCGATCACCCGCGGTCGGGAGAACTCGTGGCGATTTCCCGAGCCGACGCCTGGTTCACCTACTATCATTTCCTCGATGACGCACGTGCGCCCGATTACGCCCGAACCGTGGACATCCACCGCAAACCGGGATACGACCCCGTGGAACTGCTCATCGACCCGGCGCTGCCGATGGCCAAAGGCCGCATCGCCCTGCGCCTGCTGCAGAAGAAGCTGGGCATGCGCTACCTGATGGACGTGATCTCGCTCGATGCCACCTTGGTCAAGGGATCGCACGGCCGACCGACCGACCGCGACGAGGACGGACCGCTCTTCATCACCTCCCGGCCGGAACTGCTGCGCGGCGACAGGGTGGATGCGTGCGACGTGAAGGAACTCCTGCTTGCGCACGTCTTCGGCGCGCACACGACGATGGACAGGGCGGTCGCATGACACCGCTGCAGGTGCTCGAATCCTGGCTGCGCAGGCGGCTTCCCGAACCGGCCTTCTCCTGGCTGCGTGAGCAGGCCGGCAAGGTCGCGGCGGATGCGGGGGACGCCGGACTCTACATGGCAGTGAGTCTGGTGGCGCGCAAGATCGGCAAACAGGATCTCGACGCGACTGCCGAGGAACGTCGCGGCGCGGACCACGCTCGCGGCGGCTGGGATCCCACAGACTGGAGTCTCGACCAGGCCGCCCGCCTCTACCTCCTGCTCTCGAGCGGGGCCGACGGGGCGCGCTTCGCCCATCGGCTGGACCAGTTGTGCGCGACCGCCGACATCGGCGAGCTGGTGGCGTTCTACCGGGGCCTGCCGCTGTATCCGGATCCGCAGCGTCATGTCGAGCGTGCCGCCGAGGGCGTGCGCAGCAACATGAAGGCCGTGTTCCAGGCCGTGGCCCATCGCAATCCCTACCCTTCGGAGCAGCTGCCCGAAGGCGCGTGGAACCAGATGGTGCTCAAGGCGCTGTTCGTCGGCGTAAAGCTCGACCCCATCGTCGGTCTGGACCGGCGCGCCAATCCTGCGCTCGCGCGCATGCTCACCGATTATGCCCACGAGCGCTGGGCTGCTTCGCGCACCGTCAGCCCGGAACTGTGGCGCTGCGTCGGGCCGTATGCCGACGCCGGCATGCTGGAAGATTTGAAGCGCGTGCTGGCCACCGGGACCGACCACGAGCGCGCGGCAGCGGCGCTGGCACTGGCCGACGCCAAGCGCCCGGACGCAGCCGACCTGCTGAAGCACAGCCATCCTGTCCTGGCCCAGTCGATCGGCGAGGGCAGACTGACCTGGCGCTCGCTCGCCCAGGCGATCTAGGACACCCAAGGAGACGACCATGCGCTTCATCGATCCTCATATCCACATGAGCGCCCGGACCACCGACGACTACGAGCGCATGGCGGCCGCCGGGATCGTCGCGGTCGTCGAACCGGCCTTCTGGCTGGGTCAGCCGCGCACCAACGTCGGCAGCTACATCGACTATCTGTCCAACCTGGTGGGCTGGGAACGCTTCCGCGCCGCACAGTTCGGCATCCGCCACTACTGCACCATCGGCCTGAACAGCAAGGAGGCCAACAACGAGGCCCTGGCCGAGGCGGTGCTCGACATCCTGCCGCGCTACCTGCTGAAGGAAGGGGTGGTCGCGGTCGGGGAGATCGGCTACGACGACCAGACGCCGGCCGAGGATCGTGCCTACCGGGCGCAGCTCAAGCTCGCGAAGGAACTCGAGATGCTCGTGCAGATCCACACGCCGCATCGCGACAAGAAGAGCGGCACCATCCGCAGCATGGAGGTTGCAGTGGAGATGGGCATGGCTCCGCATCACGTGATCGTCGATCACAACAACGAGGAGACCGTGCGCGAGGTGCTCGACCGCGGCTTCTGGGCCGCGTTCACGCTCTACCCGCAGACGAAGATGGGCAACGAGCGCATGGTCGAGGTGGCCAAGAAGTTCGGCTCGGAGCGCATCTTCATCGATTCGAGCGCGGATTGGGGCGTATCCGACCCGCTTGCGGTGCCGAAGACCGCGCGACTGATGCTCGAGCGGGGCATCCCCCGGTCCGACGTCGAGGCGATCTGCTACCAGAACGCTTTGCGCGCCTTCGGCCAGAGCGGCCAGATGAAGGAAGAGCACTGGCTCTCTCCCCAGCCCATCGACCAGCGCGTGCTGTTCGAGGGCAATTCCGTCCTGCGCGGCCAGCAGCCGCGGGTGGACGACCTGCCGCAGATCCCAGAGCGAACAGACGAGATCGTCATCAAGTAGAGAAGAATCGGCAACGCGGGAGGAGGCCCACGTGAAGCTGCACATCGCAACCCAGAACGACGAATCAGAACACGGCGCCGTCTACCACCAGCGATTCGCGGTCGAGTACGACTATCCGGTGCACTTCACCGAGAACCTGTTCGCAACCGACAACCCCATCTTCGCGCAGGTGCTCTTGCGCAAGGAAGCCTCGAAGCGGCATCGCTTCGTGGTGTTCATCGATGCGAGCGTGGCGGCGGCCTGGCCGACACTCGTGCACGAAGTGGCCTCCTACGCCAAGGCGCACGCCGAGTCAATGGAACTGGTCGGCTTGCCAGAACTGGTTGCCGCAGGCGAGCAGATCAAGAACGACATGGCCGTCATCACCCGGCTGCAGCAGCGCCTGGTGGAACTGGCGGTCGACCGTCACGCCTACGTGGTCGGCATCGGCGGGGGCGCCTTCCTGGACGCCGTCGGCTACGTCGCGGCAACCACGCACCGCGGCATCCGGCACATCCGCGTGCCCACCACCGTGCTGGCGCAGAACGATTCGGGCGTCGGGGTCAAGAACGGCGTCAACGCCTTCGGCATGAAGAACCTGCTCGGCACCTTCGCGCCGCCGTTCGCGGTGCTCAACGATCTGCGCTATCTGCGCACCCTGCATCCGCGCGACAAGATCGCGGGGATGGCCGAGGCGGTCAAGGTCGCCCTGATTCGGGATCGGATCTTCTTCGAGTGGCTGGAAGCGAACGCGCAGGCCTTGCACGATGGGCACACGCAAGCCATGGCGCGGATGATCCGCCGCTGCGCGGAGCTCCACATGCGCCAGATCGCGCACGGCGGCGATCCGTTCGAGAGCGGCAGCGCCCGACCTCTCGACTACGGTCACTGGGCCGCGCACAAGCTCGAAGCGCTCACCGCCCACGAACTGCGCCACGGGGAGGCGGTGGCCATCGGCCTGGCGCTCGACACGCGCTACTCCGTGCAGATTGGCATGCTTCCCCCGGGTGGTGATGAGCGCGTCTACGCACTGTTGAAGAAGCTCGGTTTCTACCTGTGGCATCCGCTGATGGAATCGCGCGATGCAGAAGGACACTGGACGTTGCTGCGCGGTCTGGAGGAGTTCCGGGAACACCTCGGCGGGGAACTGACCATCACCCTGCTGCGCGAGATCGGACAGGGCGAGGAGGTGCATCTCATGGATGCCGATAACATTCTGCGGGCGATCGCGTGGCTGCATCGCCGGGAAGCCGGGCAGTGAGACTGGCCGACGGAACCCACTTCACCTACTGCAGCAACATCCATCCAGGCGAGGCCTGGGCAGACGTGCAGGCCAACCTGCGGCGCTACGTGACGCGGGTTCGCGATGCCGTGTCGCCTGCGGCGCCGTTCGGCATCGGGCTGCGTCTGTCGGGGCGCGCGGCAGCGGACCTGGCCGATCCGGCGACGTTCGACGAGTTCGCGGCGTTCCTCGCGCGCGAACGCATGTACGTCTTCACCATCAACGGCTTCCCGTATGGGGCCTTTCACGGGACGCGGGTGAAGGAGGATGTCTACCTGCCGGACTGGCGGGACGACGAACGCGTACGCTACACCGACCAGCTCGCGGACCTGATGGCGCGCCTGCTGCCGGACGCACTGGACGGCAGCATCAGCACCGTGCCCGGCGCCTACAAGGCGGCGCTGCACGGTAGCGGCGATGCGGAGCGGATGGCGCGCAACATCGTGCGCCACGTGGCACATCTGATCGAAATCAAGCGCCGGACCGGACGGCACATCGCGCTCGCGCTCGAACCCGAGCCGTGCTGCTTCCTGGAAACGGTGGAGGAATCGGCCGACTTCTTCACCGGCCACCTGTTTGCCGAAGCATCGGTCCGCCAGCTGGGCACCGCCGCCGGCCTCGACCGCCCGGCCGCGGCCGAGGCGCTACGCGCGCACCTGGGGCTGTGCCTCGACCTATGCCACGCCGCGGTGGAGTTCGAGGAGCCTGGACAGTGTCTGCAGGCACTGCGCGATGCGGGCATCGCAGTTTCCAAGATGCAGATCAGTTCGGGGCTGCGCATCCCTGCGCTGACTCCGGAGGCGCTCGACGCACTGGACGCCTTCCAGGATGCGGTGTATCTGCACCAGGTGGTGGAGCGCAGCGCCGCCGGGCTGCGCCGCTTCAACGATCTCGCCGATGCCTTCGCCAGTCTCGAGCACGGGCCGCGCGATGCCGAGTGGCGGGTACACTTCCACGTGCCGTTGTTCGTGGATACCCTGCACCCGTTCTCATCGACCCAGTTCTTCATCCGCGACATGCTGGCACTGCATCGTCGTGCCCCCCTGTCGGCGCACCTCGAGGTCGAAACCTACACGTGGGACGTGCTGCCACCGTCCCTGCGCACGCAGGCAGTGGAGGACGCGGTCGCGCGCGAGATGCATTGGGTATTGGGCGAACTCGACCTGGCGAACACGCCCGGAGCCGCCCCATGAACCTCGCCATCGCCCTGAAGCTCGGCCGCATCTCCAATCTGCCCACGGTGTGGACCAACGTGCTGGTCGGCGCGCTGCTGGCGGGCGGATCGTTGACCGATCCGCGCCTGCCGCTGCTGCTGGTATCGATGTCACTGTTCTACGTCGGTGGCATGTTCCTCAACGACGCGTACGATCGCGAGTTCGATGCCAAGGCACGCCCCGATCGGCCCATCCCTTCCGGCCAGGTCAGTGCTGCACAGGTATTCGCATTTGGGTTCGGCATGCTGTTCGCCGGGCTGGCTCTGCTCGCGCAGGTGGGTTACGGCACGGGCGGAGGCACCGGTTGGCGTCCGGTGACAGCCGGCATCGCGCTCGTCCTGGCGATCGTTGCCTATGACCGCTGGCACAAGAACAACCCGCTCAGTCCGCTGATCATGGGGCTGTGCCGCGTATTCGTGTACCTGGGCGCGGCCTTCGCGTTCAGCGTCGCGCCACCGCTCGCGGTGTACGTCGGCGCGGCCGTCCTGCTTTGCCACCTGATCGGCTTGACCTTTGCGGCCAAGAAGGAGCACCTGGGAAGGCTGGACAGCGTGTGGCCGCTCGGCTTCCTCGCAGTCGGGACGATCTACGGAATCTTCCTGTCGGCACACTCACCGCCAACGCTCGCTCTGGTGCTTGCCTTCTCCGCCTGGGTCGGCATCGCGGTGCGGCTGCTGTTCCGTCGCGCCAAGGGCGATGTGCCGCGTGCCGTCGTGAGCCTGATCGCAGGCATCTCGCTGCTCGACGCGATCCTGCTCGCCGGACACGGGCACATGAGCGCCGCTGTCTTCGCAGTCGCCGCGTTCTTCCTCACCTTGGCCCTGCAGCGCTGGGTCTCGGGAACCTGAACGGATGTCTCGAGCGAACCAGGACGACGCCGGTTGCGGCAACGCGGCCGGCGCCATGGAGCCCGTGATCGACGCGCGGCGCTGTGAGGCGAAGGCGGCGTGTGTGAAGGTGTGCCCCTACGACGTGTTCGAAGTGCGTGTCCTGACAAAGGACGAACGTGCCGAGCTTTCCTTGCTCGGAAAGCTCAAGGCCTGGGCGCACGGCAACCAGCGCGCATTCGCCGTGCGGGCCGATGCCTGCCACGCCTGCGGGCTGTGTGTGAAGGCCTGCCCGGAGCAGGCGATCGTGCTGCAACGGGTCTCAGGTTAGCGGAACCGGCAGCCGATAGGGCAGGTATTGCCCGCCCGGGTGAGCCTGTGCCGCACCCGTGCGGCAACGATTCCGATGCAGCCACTCTCCGAACTTCGTTTCAAGCCGGATGCCCTCGCCCGCTACGGCCTGCCCGACATCGCCTACCCGCTTCCCGTGAACCTGTTGG
>JAEZCG010000247.1 GCA_023430065.1 Pseudomonadota bacterium
TAGTCGAGCACGAGGTCGATCTCCTCGCCGGTCAGCACGCCGTGCTTGCCGAATGGGGGCATGTACGAGAGCGGATTGCGCTCGGTCGGATCCCACAGCTGTGCGCGCAAAGCGCTGCGGTCGGGGAAGCGCTCACGCATCGCGACGATCGGCGGGCCGATGTCGGCGAGGGTCTCGGCCGTCGGATCGCCCGGTACCTGATGACAGGCGAGGCAGTTGCCCCGGTACCAGTCATGCGCGATGGCACGGCCGGCCTCGATGCGCGCGGGCGTAGCGGCAGCGTCCGTGGACCTGGCGCTCGGGTCATCGTCCGCAGCGCCGGCAATCCCGGCGGCGATCGAGAAGGAGCCGGCCACGAGGAGCGCGCGCGGCGACCGGCAACGGGACATGATGGCGAAACGGGCCGGCAGACGGATCACGCGCCGGCGGCGCGCCAGTGCCCGGACTTGCCGCCCTTCTTCTCGAGCAGGCGCACGCCGTCGAAACGCATGCCGCGATCGACCGCCTTGCACATGTCGTAGATGGTCAGCAGCGCCACGCTGACTGCCGTGAGCGCTTCCATCTCCACGCCCGTGCGGCCGTGCGTCTCCGCGCGCGCGACGCAATCCACCGCGCTGGCGGTCTCGTCGATCACGAACTCCACGCTCACATGCGTGAGCGGCAGCGGATGGCACAGCGGGATCAGGTCGGAGGTGCGCTTCGCGCCCTGGATGGCAGCGATGCGGGCGATGCCGAGCACGTCGCCCTTCGCCGCGCGTCCCTCGACGATGCGGCGCAAGGTGTCGGGCTGCATGGACACCCGTCCCGTGGCCACGGCGACGCGCTGCGTCTCGGCCTTCTCGCCGACGTCGACCATGTGCGCCTGGCCTCGCGCGTCGAAGTGCGTCAACTCGCCCATGGAATTCGTTCTCGGATGGAACGTGCGGCCGCTGCCCGGTTCCAAGCAGTGGACGGCCGCACAAAAGGTCGGAGTTATCATAGCACCATGAAGTTCCTGGCCTCTTTACTCGTACTTTCGCTCTGCTTCGGCACGCCGCTGCAGGCGCAGACGCTGCCCGACCTCGGCGATTCGTCACAGACCGTGCTGTCGCTGCACCAGGAGCGGCAGCTGGGCGAGTCGATCATGCGCCAGATCCGCACGAGCCGGCAGTATCTCGACGACCCCGAGGTCAACGACTACATCTCCGCGCTCGGCTACCGCCTGGTTGCGCAGAGCCCCAATGCCGAGCAACGCTTCGAGTTCTTTCTGGTGGACGACAACTCCATCAACGCGTTCGCATTGCCCGGCGGCTTCATCGGCGCGCACACCGGGCTGATCACCACGTCGCAGAGCGAATCCGAGCTGGCCGCCGTGCTCGGCCACGAAATCGCCCACGTCACGCAGCGCCACATCGCACGCCTGTTCCAGCAGCAGAAGCAGGCGGGGATCGCATCCCTGGCGGCGCTCGCGCTGGCAATCCTGGCCGCGCGCTCCAGCCCCGACCTGGCCAGTGCCGCCATGGCGGGCGCTCAGTACGCGAACATCCAGACGCAGTTGAACTTCACGCGCGACAACGAGCGCGAAGCCGATCGCATCGGCCTGCAGATCCTCGAACGGGCCGGTTACGACCCTGCCGCCATGCCGGTCTTTCTCGAACGGATGCAGCGCGCCTACCGGGTGTACGAGACCGGCGCGCCGTCCTACATGCGCACCCACCCGCTCACTTACGAGCGCATCGCCGACGTGCAGAGCCGGGTGGATGCGCTCGGCTACCGTCAGGTACCCGACAGCCTGGACTTCCAGTTCGTGCGCGCGCGCCTGCACGTGCTGGCCGGCAGCCCGCGCGACGCGATCCAGCACTTCGAACACATCCTGGCCGAGAAGAAGACGGTGCACGAGGCCGCTGCCCGCTACGGCCTGACCATGGCCTTGCTGGAGGGCAAGGAGACCGAGCGTGCGCTCGACCAGGCGAGGCGGCTCCAGAAGGACGTGCCGGGCAACCCGATGGCGCAGGCGCTGGTCGCACGCGCGCTGCTGGCAGCCGGCCAGCGCCAGGAGGCGTTCGCCCAGTACGAGGAATCGCTGCGCACCCACCCGGGGCGGCGCGGCCTCATCTTCGACTACGCCGATGCCCTGATGGACGCCGGACGCGCGGCCGATGCGCTGGCGCTGGTGACCAGGGCCGAACAGGCGCTGCCTCCCGACTACCGGCTCTACCAGCTCGAGGCACGCGCCCATCTGGCGCTGGGACAGCGCCTGCAGCAGCACCGCGCGCAGGCGGAGGCCTATCTGCTGCGCGGAAGCGTGCCGGCTGCCATCGAGCAGCTGCAGCTCGGCTTGCGCAGCGGCGATGGCGACTACTTCCAGCTTTCCAGCGCCGAGGCGCGGCTGAAGGAACTGCAGGCGCTCGATACCGGCTCCCGGCGGCGCCGGTGACGGTGCGTCGGCCGTCCCGGCCCCGGCCGGGGCGTGGGCCATTCCGGTCGCGCAGGATGCCGGCTTGCGCCGGAACCGCGCCGCCTTTCATGCCAGTGCGGCCCGGCTCGGCCCGGGGATCAGGACAGCCGCCGTCACCCCCGCCACTCGCCCTACGCGCCTGAGCCGCTCTGCCGTTATCCGTTGTCCAGGCAGAAGAATCAAGAATGATCCCGAAGATCGGCAAGTACCAGGTGCTCCGCTCGCTCGGCCGTGGCGCGACCAGCCACGTCTACCTTGCGCTGGATCCGTTCTCCAACCGCCAGGTGGCGATCAAGGTCGTGCAGCAGGACGTGCTGGGTGACCAGGAGTACGGCCGCCGATTCCGCAAACTGTTCCTGACCGAGGCCTCACTGGCGGGCAAACTCGCCCACCCGCACATCGCCGCGATCTACGATGCCGTCGCCGACGACGAGGCGAGCTACATCGTCATGGAGTACGTCCAGGGCGGCACGCTGGAGCAGTTCGCGAAGATCGACAACCTGCTGCCGGTGGGCAAGGTGATCGAGATCGTGTTCAAGTGCTGCAAGGCGCTCGATTTCGCGCATCGCCACGGCGTGATCCATCGCGACATCAAGCCGGCCAACATCCTTCTGGGCGAGGATACCGATATCAAGATCTCGGACTTCGGCGCCGCGCTCACCAGCGCCTCGGAGACCACGCAGGTCAGCGGCGTCGGCTCGCCCGCCTACATGTCTCCCGAGCAGGTGCAGGAGCAGCCGCTCTCGCACC
>JAEZCG010000248.1 GCA_023430065.1 Pseudomonadota bacterium
CCTGTTCTCCTACCTGCTCAGTGCCGTGGCGGAGGCCTCCTTCCCGGTCCTCCTGTCCAAGGCATGGGATGCGCTGCGCCCGGGCGGGCGGTTGCTGATCCACGACTTCATGCTCGATGACGATGAATCCGGGCCGGCGCTGGCCGCGCTGTGGTTCCTGCAATATCTATGGGGCCGGATCGACGGCATCTCGTTCAGCGCCGCGACCCTGGGCGAGCAGCTGAAGCGTCACGGCTACGTCGATGTCTCCGATGAGGTCGTCATTCCGGAGATCACGAAGATGGTGATCTGCTCGAAGCGGGTAGGGCCTGCTTAACGCGTCGATAGATCCCCTGCAAGCCTCTGCGCCCTGAGCACCAACCGATTCGGCCGCATTGGACGATTCCGGGTTGGCATGCCCTACGTGAGGGAGTACAGTGCGGCCTGAACTTGGGCTGCGGCTGAGACCCGTCAGTATGACTTTGTGCTGCACTCGCGTGCGAACGCGCTGCGCATGATTCGCGTAGCGATTGACCGATCCGCGTGTTCAGCAAATCACTGACTTTCAACGTGAGGAGCTGACTCAATGAGAATCTACATCAATCGCTCTTTTCGCTGTGCTCTCGCAGGCGTCATGTCGATCGGTTTGGTGGCTTGCGAGCGCGGCGAGTCGGTTGAGTCGATTGACGGACGTGCCGTCCTCATGGCGTCTTGCGAAACCAGTCAAGGGATCGGTTGGTTGAAGCGCGAGTACGGCGACAGCTACTGCGATTGCTGGGCGGATCAGGCCAAGGAAGTCCTGAGCAGCGAGAACTACGAGGCGTTTGTGAAAGCGGCGCAGGCGGAGACGCAGGCAGCAGACGAGGCCGATCGCGAGAAGATCATCCGTCAACATACCGAGCTGTATTCGACGGTGTCCGATGCTGCTGCGCAGTGCGCGAAGGCAGCATCCGCAGCCTGATCAGGACTGCTCCTCACAGCCGCGCCTCCCGCGTCGCTGCCCTGGTCGGTTCGCGTTTACCGGCGCATCGGGTTGCTGAACGTCATCGGCGATCGGCTGCCTGAGACGTTTCGCGCAGGACGGCGTGCCGGACCAGCGGCCATGGCAATCGGCGCACTGCGATCTCCGCGATGAACAGCAGCAACGTCATCCCAAGCAGGTAAGGCCAAAGCGGATAGGGCAAGCGGCCGCCGTCCTGACGGGGATCGAACATTTCTTCGGGCGTCGCGCCGGGACGCCCGCCGGTCTGCGTGACGAGACTGGCCAGCAGCGCGGTGTCCGGCGCACGGACACGGTACTCGTCGCTCTGCGCGAAGTACAGGACGCGAGCCCCCAGGCGCTGTGCATCCGTTGCATCGATACCGCCTCCCTCCACGATTTCGAATCGGTATGGCTGGTTGTGCGCCACCGTGACGGGCAGTCTTGCCCGGTACTCGCCTGCGCCGGTCTGTCGCAGTGCCAGCATGTGCTCTGCGCCGTCGGGCAAGCGCACGCGCACGCGCGGTGAGAGGGTGGTGCGGTGGCCGGCCGCATCGCGCGCATCGAGCGCGATCCACGCCTCGTCCTGACGGCGCTCGACGCGCCACGACAGCGGCTCGAACGCCGGCCGCGCGACGCCGCGCACGATCTGCGCCCACAAACGACCGTAGCCGGGCCAGGTCAGCCACTGCGCGCTCCAGCGGTCCTTGACGTCGGACGTGAAGGCGACCGTATGACCTAGCCCGTACTGCGTCGACACCAGCAGCGGCTTGTCCTGCGTTGCGGTGAGGAGCACGTCGGCGATGCCCTTGGCGCGCGCGACGACGTAGCCGTGCAGCGGGGGGCTGCTGCGGAAGTCCACGCCGGCGGTCAATGGACTCATCATGCGGGGCTGCGCCTGGAAGGTGGTCTCGACCACGGACTCGCCCAGCAGGCGCTTGGCCTCCGCCACGAACAGCCCGGGAATCTCGCTGTCGCTGCGTGCGACGTAGTGCTTGCCTCCAGCCACGTCGGCCAGCGTGGAGAGCAGGGGAAGATTCGGTCGATCGCCGATCGCGACCGTGGACAGCGTGACGCCCTCGTCCGCGAGTTCGCGCGCCAAGGCGGCGAACCCCTCGAGCCCCGGCTGTTCGTTCGCCTCGGAGGCAAAAGGCAAGACCTGACCCCCGCTGTTGGTCTCGCCCTCGCGCACGCGGCGGATCGTCTCCTGCGCGCGCTCGCTGTTGGAGGTGCCGGCCGACAGCGGGGCCGAAGCGGTGACGCCATCGGACAGCAGGATCACGTGGCGCGTCTGGGACGTGGAACCGGACAACATGCGGCGCGCCTGCCGCAGCGCGTTGTAGACGTTGGTCTGTCCGCTGGCGGTCATGCTCAGGATCAGGTCCTCGGCGCGGCGCTTGTTGCCCACCGCGACCAGCGGCACGACCTCGTGCGGCTTGGAATCGAAGGCGACCACGCCCAGGCGATGCTCGGGCTGCAGCAGGTCGAGTGTCCCGATGGCAGCCGCCTTAGCCAGTTCCAGCTTGCGCCCGCGCATGCTGAACGAGCGATCGATCAGCAGCACCAGATCCAGCTCGCGCCGCTTGCGCCGCGCCTCGAAGGTGATGGGCAGCACGCGCTCGACGGCACCGCCGGCGAATCCGTCCTTGCCGTAGGTGTTGTCGCCGGCGGCGAACACGAGGCCTCCGCCGGCGTCGCGCACGAAGCGTTCGAGCTGTTCTGCGGTGCGGCCCTGTACGGCTTCCGGCGGGACGTCGCTGAGCACGACGGTATCCGCTTCGTCCAGGCTCGATGCCAGGCGTTCAGGCGGGACGGCGCGCACGTCGATGCCGTGTGCGCGCAGCGCATCGGTCAGGTAGGGCGCGGACGTGCTGCCGCCTTCAACCAGCAGTGCGCGAACGGGCCGTTCCACCCAGGCGCCGACATGCAGCGTATCGTTGTCCGCGATCTCGTCGCCCTCGGCATGCACGCGCGCGATCAGCGTCGTCGCGCCGGTGCGCGGAATGCGAACTTCGACCACGAGCGCGTTGCTGCCCGCGGCCAGCATCACGTCGCGCGTCAGTGGTGCCGCATCCGCGACCGTCAGGGACACGC
>JAEZCG010000253.1 GCA_023430065.1 Pseudomonadota bacterium
ATGTCTTCGAACCGCTCCCGCTCGCGGATCACGCGCACGTCGCTGCCAGAGACCATCACAGCCGGCGGCCGGGGATTGGAGAAGTTCATCTGGTTGGGAACGAAGTAGGCACCGGCGTCCATGATCGCCAGCACGTCGCCCTTCGCCAGGGTCGGGAAGTTGCGATGCTTGAACAGCACGTCGCCCGGATGACAGAGCGGCCCGAACATGCTGTAGCGTTGCTGCGATGCCTCGTTCATCCGGTTGGCGACGAACGCCTCGTGGTACTCGTAGCCGAGCGGCATGGTGATGTTCTTGCCACCGTCCAGGATGGCGTACTCGCTCAGCCGGTCGCCACGCTTGAGCGCCAGCACGCTGAGCAGCAGGCACTGCGCCCGACTGGTCATCGCGCGTCCGGGTTCGAACACGATCTGGGGAGAATCGGGCGAGTTCAGGTCGTAGTACCGGGAAAAACGCTCCATGATGCCCTGCGCGTACTGCGCAGTGGTCGGCGCCAGTCCTTCCCGAGGCGGATTGACCTGGAAACCGTTGTCGATCAGTTTTCGGTCGGTTGGCGACAGCGGACGCACGGTCGGCACACCGAAGCCGCCGCCGAAGTCCAGATAGCGCATCTCGACGCCCAGTTCCTCGCGCAGGCGCCGGGCGAACTCGAGCATTTCTGCGACTGCGGTGAAGTAGACGTTCGCGTCGTGGATGCCGGTGCCCAGATGGGCGTGCAGCGCGCACGGTACCAGGTTCGGCGCGGCCTTCATACGCCGGAACGCCTCCATCGCCTGGCCGGTGCCGATGCGCAATCCGAACTGTGCCGACCACCCTACGGACGTCACCACCCGGACCCCGACTTCCTGCCTGCGACCATACTTGGACGCCAGCCGGTCGATGGTCTCGATCTCGTCGAAATTATCGACGTTGATCAGCCGCACGCCATTGCCCACGGCCAGATCCAGCGCCTGGTCCGTCTTGGCCGGGCCGTTGACGATGATCCGCTCGCCCGGCATGCCGAGACGAAGCGCGAGCCACAGCTCGAAGTGCGAGATGACCTCGGCGCTGGCTCCGATCTCGTGCATGACCTTGATCACCCCGGGCAGCGGGTTCGTCTTGTACGAGCACCCGATCTCCACGTTCGGGTACAGCGCAGTGAACGCGCCGAGGAACTCACGGTAATCGCGTTCCAGCCGGGCGCGGCTGACGACGTAGAGCGGCGTGCCGAACTGGCGGCCGAGTTCCACCAGGCTGACACCCTCCCAGCACAGTTCGCCCCCGGCCGACACGGTCATGTCCCATGCGGCAGGCGCCTGTGGTTGAGGCGCGCCTTCGCGCTTGTCGTATGCATTGATGGCCGTGAGGATGGCGGCCTTGGCGGCTCGGCGGAGCATGGCGACTACCCGGGCGGGGATGAGAAGGTTCAGCCCGCTGCGCGGGCCAGCGATGGCATGTGCGGCGCAAGGGGCAGATTGGCCTGATTGCGCCGGTCGACGTGCGCCTGGAACCACTGCTCGAGCATCATGAGCACCCAGATCTGGGTGCCGTAGTAGGCGGCGTGCTCGTTGCGATGCGCCTCGACCATACGGTCGATGAAGGCCGGCGCGATCACGCCACGTGTCTTCAGGCTGCTCATGGAGTCGTACGCGAGCGTGCGAAGGCCGGGATGTTCGCGGGCCCAGAGCCCGAACGGCAGACCGAAACCCTGCTTTTTCTTGCTGATGATCTCCGGCGGGAGGAAGTCCTCGAGCGCCCGCTTGAAGAACCAGCGCAACTGGGTTCCCTTGAGCTTGTAGCGCGGGGGCAGGCGCAGCGAGAAATCGACCAGTTCTTCGTCGAGCAGGGGATAGCGCACCTCGATGCCGGCTGCTTCGCACATGCTGCCGACCTTGCGCAGGTCGTTGTCGGCAAGTGTGAACTTCCAGTCCAGGGCGAGCATGCGGTTGATGAGGCTCTCGGCCGACGTACCGTGATAGGCCCGTTCTTCCAGCGCGCCCGGAAGATCGAGGTCGATCTGTGCCAGCAGGTCCGGCGTGAAGATGTTGCGGGGTCCGAAGCGCGAAAAGGCGTTGTAGGACTGCAGTCTTCCGGGCATCGGCACCGACGCCTGCGCGATATAGCTGCCCAGCTTGCGTAGCGGCAGCACGTTCGTCGCACCGGGAAGCGACGAAACCGGTTCGAGCAGGCCCTTGCGCAGCACCGTCGGAACCCTGGCGTACAACGAGAAGACGTACTGGTCGGCATAGCGCTGGTTCCCGCCGAACAGTTCATCGCCCCCGTCACCCGCCAGCATGACCTTCAGCCCCTCGCTGTGCGCCAGGCGCGCGCAGTAGTAGGCCGGCACCGCGGAAGAATTGCCGAACGGCTGCTCATAGGTCTGCGCGATCAGCGGAATGGCATTCACCACATCATCCGCCGTGACGTAATACTCGACCTGCCGGGTTCCGAAGTGACGAACCGCGACACGCGCGTAGTCCATCTCGTCGTAGCCGTCGGCCGCAAAGCCGATCGAATACGTGCGCGCGGCCGCATTGGACGTGCGGCCCACCATGCCCGCGACGGTCGAACTGTCGGTGCCGCCGCTCAGGAAGCAGCCCACCTCGTCCTCGCCGCGCGCCCGCTTGACCGCTGCTTCGAGGTGGGCCACGAAACGTGCCTTGGACTGGGCGAAGTCCGCCGGCTCGTTCTCCACGAACTCCGGCTGCCAGTAGCGGCCCTGCTCGATGCCTCGCTCACCGATCTCGAGGAACTCGCCGGGTTCGAGTCTGCGCAATCCCTGGAAGAACGTGTCCGGGCCGGGCACCATGTGGAAGTACACATAGTTGGCGATGGCCTGCAAGTTCACGTCCAGTGGCTGTCCACGCAAGGGATGCAGGGCCATGGCCGTGGTCGCGAACAACAGCCTGCCCTTTTCCACACCGTAGGTCAGCGAGGCGCGACCCATCCGATCGAGGGCGATCAGGCCACGCCGGCGTCGTGCGTCGAATACCGCGAGGACGAAGCTCCCACGCAGACCGGAAAGAAAGTCCCGGGATCCTGACGCGAATCCGAAGGCGACTCTGCGGGCGACCGCCTGCGCATTACGCTCCCCGTCTTCGAATTCCACGGTGCCATAGACCAGCGCGAGGACATGCTCGTCCTGATAGACCGCAGTGCGCCGCGGTCCGGCGTACGCCGCCCAAGCGCCGGGGGCATTTGCCTGGACGGTCGAATCCCCTTGCCGCGCAATCTCTCCCAGCGCCCGCGCTGTGATGGCGCCATCTATCGTCACGGGACTCGCTACGTCGAACAATCCGCAGAGGCCAGGCATGGATCTCGATTATCTCGATGAGTCGGAAGTGGAAAGGGGCAAGGCTGCGATTATATGTCGGGCCCGTTTTGCAGTGCGGCAGCGCTCGCCACCGGCCGACACCAGCATCGTGTCGCCGATGTCAAAACCGGGACAGCCGGCGCGTGCACAATCCGTTCCATCGACCATCCCGTTGGCACCCATGCCCGCTGCACGCATTCTCCTGGCTTGTGTTGTTCTGATCATGGCGGTCCGCGGTCCCGCCGTGGCGCGAGAGATTCACGCTACGCCGGAAACCTACCGAGCGCTGATCAACGGGCTGCAACCGGGGGACCGCCTGATTCTGGCGCCCGGCGTCTATCGCCACGGATTGCGCCTGCACGGCCTGGACGGAACACCTGAGCAGCCGATTGCCGTCCTGGGCCCCGGAGTTGGTCCCCCCGCCCGTTTCCTGGCCCGACACGGTGCGAATACCGTGAGCCTGCGGGATGCTTCCTACCTCCTGATCGAATCACTCGAACTGGAGGGACTGGGACGCAATGCCGATGCGGTGAAGGCCGAGAGCCAATCGCGCTACACGCACCATATCGTTCTGTCGCGCCTGCGCATCACGGGCCACGACGCCGATCAGGCCATCGTCGGCATCTCGATCCAGAGCCCGGCGTGGGACTGGACCATTCGCGAGTGCAACATCGCGGGTGCGGGCACCGGCATGTACCTGGGACGCTCGAATGGAACGGCCGGACTGGTAGGCGGCGTGATCGAGCGCAATGTCGTGCGCGACACGATGGGTTACAACCTGCAGATCAAGCATCAGGGACGACGGCCGGACGTGCCGGGCATGCCGGTGGCCCGGAGGATGATCGTCGTGCGCCATAACGTGTTCTCGAAGCAGCACGGCGCCTCCACCGGGACCGCGGCGCGTCCGAATGTCCTGCTGGGACACTTCCCGGCCTCTGGCGTCGGAGTCGACGATCTGCATGTGGTGTACGGAAACGTGTTCTACCAGAACGCAGAAGAGCCGCTGCTGCAGGCCGAGGGCAATCTCGCCATCTACAACAACGTCTTCGTCAATCGGCACGGTTCCGCGATTTCCATTCAGCCCCACAATGCACGACCTCGGCATGTCGCGATGTTCAACAACACGGTGCTGGCCCGCGATGCCGGCATCGCCATCCGCGGCGTGGCCCCCGGCCATCGGCCCGTCGTCCTGGGCAATCTGCTTTTCGCCGGCCGGGCGCTGGTCGGCGGGCGCTTTTCCGGGAATCTGATCCACCCGCTGGAGCAGGCCAAGATGCTGCTGCGTGCGCCCGACGCAGAGCCGCCCGAACTGGACGTGTCGCCGCAGGCGGACCTTAACCCGCTCCAGCGGCTGCACTTGCCCGCACAGCTCGCTGACCTTCCCGATGCCGGCCTCGATTTCTCGGGCGAAGAGCGATCCGGATTCGTGGGAGGCGCCTACACCGCATCCTACCGCTCGAAGCCCATCGCCCTCGATCGTCCACCGTCTAGACGCTATTGAGGCCCAGAATCAACGCCAGATAGGCCACGAGTTCGTAGATCGCGAGGGTGCTGCCATGCAGCGATCCCACCGAAGGCATGTGCTGGACCCAGTGATCGACTTTCCCGG
>JAEZCG010000265.1 GCA_023430065.1 Pseudomonadota bacterium
CACCAGCACCGCGACCGGCCCGCCGGCGCGGGCGAGCAGCGCCGCGCGCATGCGTTCGACCGCGCCGCAGATCGCCTGCACGGCGCCGCTATGAATGGCATCGGCCGTGTTGTCCGGAAACGCGGAAAACGCGCCGCGCTCCAAAGGCAGTTCCGCGGTTCCTTGCGACAGCGCGCGCGCCATCATGTCCACGCCGGGCAGGATGAGTCCGCCGAGGAATTCGCCGGACGCAGTGAGTGCATCCACCGTGACCGCGGTGCCGCAGTTGACGACCAGCGCATTAGCGGGTCCGCGCGCGTGCGCACCGACCAAGGCCGCCCAGCGGTCGCTGCCCAGCTGCCCGGGTACGGCGTAGCGACTATGCACACCGCATTGCCGCTCTCGGCTCGAGATCCACTCCGGATCCAGGTGCCAGGGCCGCAGCGCCTGCTCGATGCGCGCGCGCACCGCCGCACCGGCGACGTTCGATCCGATCGCCCGCGACGGCCGAGCGTGCACGTGCAACGCGTCGAACAGCTGTGCAGCGTCAACGCTCGCAATCGAGCCCTGCGCCACGAAGCCGTCCGCCCACAGTCCCCACTTGATGCGCGAGTTGCCGGCGTCGAGGGCGAGGATCATGCGCAAGCAGTATCCGTCAGGCGCTGCGCAGATCGGGCTGCAGCGGCCGCACGCTGACCTCTCCGGCATAGAGCCGTCGCAGTCCGGTGCGCGTCTCCAGCAGGAGTGCGCCGTCGTCGCCGACGCCGGCGGCAACGCCGGTCTCGCCGCCACCGTCCGGCAGCGAGACCGACAGTTCGCGCCCGGCGAGTGCATGCGCCCGTTCCCATTCCAGACGCATGGGTGCGAAACCGTGCACGGCGAATACCTCGAGTACGTGCGTGAGGTGGGCGAGGATGCGTCCGAGCAGGCGGTTGCGCTCGACGCGCATTCCCATGCCGGCGAGGTCGCAGACGGCCTGATCGATGCGGTCGCGCACCCCTTCGGGCAGCGCCACGTTCAGGCCGATGCCGACGACCGCCACGCTCGGTCCCATCGAGTCGCCCTCGAGTTCGATGAGGATGCCTGCGAGCTTCTGGTGGCGCCACAGCAGGTCGTTCGGCCACTTGACGCCGACCTCGTTGGCACCCAGTTCCCGCAGTGCGCGCAGCACGGCGACGCTGACGGCCAGGCTCAGGCCGCCGAGCGCGCCAACGCCCTGCTCGAAGCGCCACAGCAGCGAGAAGGTCAGTCCGCCTCCCAGTCCGGCATGCCAGGAGCGCCCGCGGCGCCCGCGCCCGTGCGTCTGCACCTCGGCAGCGACCGCCAGTCCGCCTGCCTCGCCGTCGAGTGCGCGCTTCAGCAGCAAAGTGTTGGTCGAGTCGACCGAATCCACCGTCTCCACGCGCAGCACCCCGGCGGCTTCGCCCGCGTGCGCCAGGACGGTCTGCGCGTCGAGCCAGTCCACCTGCGTCACCAGGCGATAGCCCCTGCCGTTGACTTTGAACAACGTCACGCCCCAGCCATTCACTGCCTGCAGCGCCTTCCACACCGTGCTGCGCGACACCCGCAATCGCTTCGCCAGTTCCTCGCCGGAATGGAACTCATCGTCGGCCATGAGGCGCAACAGGCGGAAGGTGAGGGACCCGGGTGCGGGCATCTGGTGTCGTTGTCGATTGGGCACGGGCGCGAGCGGCGCAAGCGGAATGTAGCAGAGCGGGCACGCGCTGGGCCTGCGCCTCAGGAGCGCCTGCGCAGCGGCGGGACGAACGGCTTGCCGCTGCGCAGTTCCTGCGGCCACAGCACCACGCGCTCACCGCTCTCCTGCCACTGGCTGAACAGCAGATTGGTGAGTCCCGCCCCCGCCTTCACGTCGTGCCGTTCGTCGAACTGGATGCGGCCCGTGACCCCTGCGTGGTCGGTCTGTCTGAGTGCCTGAATCAGCGCGTCGGACTCCAGCGTGGCCGCGCGCCGCACTGCCTCCGCGAACACATGCACTGCGTCGTACGCCCCCATCGCGGCCGGCGCGGGTCCGGGCCGCCCGGTCTTGGCGACGAACGCGTCCCAGAACGGCACGGTACGTGGCGTGACCGGGGCGCGCACGGCGAACCCGGCGACGATCTGCCCCGCGGCGTCGCCCTGCACGCTGGCGAAGAACTCGGGACGCGTGGCGCGCGCGTCGATCCCCCCGATGAGTGCCGTCACCCCGCTATCTGCCCACTGCTGCACGAAGCGGTCGGAGGCGGCATGCGCAAACAGCGTGAACACGAAGTGCGCGCCGCTGCCCTGGATCCTCGCCAGCAGCGGCGAGAAATCGGTCGTTTCACGCGCGACGATCTCGCTCAACCGGACTTCCGCACCGACGGCGGCAGCGTTGCGCGCGAGCACCGGCATCAGGCTCTCCACCCATCTGTCATTCTCACCGACGAGCGCGATGCGCGTGTAGCGCATCTCCGCCACCAGGAAGCCGGCGATGAATTCCACCAGGGCGCGTGCCTGGTGCGCCGCGTTCAGCGGGTGCACGCGGAACACGTACTTGAAGCGATCGTAGTCCTCCAGGACGCGTTGCGTGATCGCCGGAGACGCGCCTCCGCAGCTGAGAAACACGGTGCGGGCCGCCGCCACACGATGCAGTTGCGCCAGCGTCACCCCGCTGGTGTAGCCGCCGACCAGCACGTCCACCTTCCGCTCGCCGGTCAACCGCTCGATGGCGGCCACGCCGTCGCGCGGATCGAGCGTCTCGTCCGCAGCCTCGACTTCCAGCTGCCGCCCGAGCAATCCGCCCGCCCCGTTGATCTCGGCGACCGCCATCTGCACCGCGTCCACGGTGTCGCGGCCTTCGGGCTGGTCGAGTGCAGTGGGCACACCGATGCGCACCGGATCGTCCTGTGCGCGCAGCGCGCCCGCCGCGGCCAGCAGCGCGCCGGCTGCTGCACCCTGGAG
>JAEZCG010000038.1 GCA_023430065.1 Pseudomonadota bacterium
CCCGTCCGTCGCGCCTCGATCGTCCGGGCGATGGCTGCGCTCTACCTGGGGACGGCAGACCTAACGTGCTCGCGGCCTCGACCGCTGCGCAGACGGCGAACGCACCACCAGCCACCAGCCGACGGGAAACAGCGCCACGGTGAGATCCGCCGTGCGTGCAGGCAGCCACATCTGCGCGATCTCGAGCAGGACGAGCCAGATTGCCACGGCGATCATCCAGCCGCCGCTGCGCATGTGCATGCGCCGGCCCATGATCGCCAGCGTGCCGGTCAGGAACGCCAGTCCGCACAGCGCGGCGAGGTTGTTGTCCATCGAGCCGTCCAGCATGGCGGCGAACGGCAGCCAGTTGAGCGGCCCCGGCTCGGCGGAGAACTCGAACGGGCGCAGCGAATCGGCGGTGAACCAGACCATGGCGAGCAGAATGAGCAGCGGCAGCGCGCGCTGCATGCCCATACGCAGGGCGGCGAGGCCGAGCGCGAGGCCGACGGCGGTTCCCGTGACGACACTGACGGTGACCGCCTGCTGCACCAGGAACGGACGGACGGCAACGGCCGCCGCGGCAATCAGGACGAGGAATATCCTCGGGTGACGCAGGGACGTGACGAGCGCGGCCAGCATCGCCACCGACACGGCCATCGATGCGAACGACCAGACGTTGAACGCGGGATGCAGCAGCAGCGGCTTGAGCGAATCCTTGAAGTGCTGGAAGTCGATGGTGGGCACGAACGGCCACAGACGCCAGCCGGCCCAAAACGCGAGCGCGAGCATCGATGCGATCGCCAGGCGATCCCCGCCCACGGCCAGACGCTGCAGCAGCGCATGCGCGGCATTGCCGACCAGCAGTCCGATGGCGAGACCGACGCCGTTCCAGAGCACGTCGGCCAGCGCGGCGGCGCGCGACGGCACGAATACCTGCGCGACCTGCAACGCCAGTGCGAGGACCAGCGACAAAGCGATCCAGACCAGGCGCCAGGCGCCGGCATGGGGGCGTCCGACGATTGCCACGACGATCGCCGCGCCGAGCGGCACGAACAGCAGCACATTGCCCGCGACGTCGCTGAGCGAGGTCCACCACTGCGGCTGGGCAAACAGTTCCCCGAGCGCCTGTTCGAGCGAGCGCGGCCAGGTAAGGCGGAAGGGATAGAGCGAGCCGTAGGCAATCAGGATCGCGACGAGAACGAGCGGTCCCAGGCGCTTCATTCAGGCACCCGGATCCTCGCGCAGGATCGACGTTGCCCCGAGTTCCTTCAGGCCCGCCTTCAGCGCGCAGCCGTCCTCGTCCTCCAGTGCAGCCCGATGCAATCCACGCAGCCGGTGCGCCGCGTCGGGTGCGCCAGCGAGGAACTCCGCGGCCTGCATCAGCGACTGGAAGGAGCGCCAGCCGCGCTCGTGGGTTTCGCCGTAGCCCTTCAGCACACGGGCGCAGCCCGCGATCTCGCATGCCAGCTCGTAGTCGTCCAGCGTCGTGTGCTCGATGCGCGAGAGCCAGTGACCGATGTGACGCATCTCCCTGGCATAGCGCAGCGTGCGACGGCGATAACCGCCGAGACGGCCGACCAGCCACAGCGCCAGAAAGCCGCGCAGGCGGCCGGTTCGCACCGTGCGCTTCGTCGCCAAGCGCTCCGTCGCCGCGCGCGCCCACGGTGTCGCGAGCAGCCAGCGGCCCAGTCGGGCGGGCAGTGTGTCGGCGATCTCCTGCACGCGCGGATGGAGGAATTCGGTCACGTGCACGATCTGTCCGGGAAACGCGTGCACCTCGCGACGAAAGCGCTCGAAGCGCGTCCCGCGCGTCTTCAGGTCCGCGACGCGGATGGTGTCCTCGTAGCTCATCCACAGGGCAAGGTAGCGGGCCGTCTCGCAGGTCACGCGAAACCCGCGTTCCTCGCCGCCGCACCGTGCATCGAGCACGGCAACCGATCGCACGCGCCGCAGGTAATCGTGCGCATAGGCGAGATCCATGTAGTCGATCAGCCGGCGCACGCCCTCCAGGAGCAGGAGGTGCGCGGGCGGCGGAAACGCCTCCCGGATCTCGTTCAGCAGTGCGGTCACCGACGGATTGCGGGCGACCGGGAACTCGAACGGCTTGGTTTCCTCGCGTTGAAATCGTTCGCGTGGCCTCTGCGCCTGCTCGAACGCCGCCGCAAATGCGCGCAGGCTCGACTCCACGCCGACGCCACCGCGCCGGATGGCTGACTCGAAGGCCTCACGCGGAAACGGCAGGACTCCGGCCCCTGCCAGCGCCCCGAACAACGCGGCCGAAATGACGCTGCCGTTGTCCTCGGCGATTTGCGCCATGTCGAAGCATACGTAGCGGCGTGCGGTGACCCGTGCGGCCGCATGCACCTTGTCGGAATCGGCCATGCCGTTGCCCATCGCCGATCTCTCGAGAATCGCATAGGCGCGATGCGACGAGGCGATCAGCGTGGTGCGGTCGGGCGTCACCAGTCCGCGCTGGATGGCGCGGCCCGCCTCCATCAACTCGGCGGCGACGACCACGTCCACATCGCCGGGCGAAGGCATGAGCGCGAGGACCGGTTGCCCACTGTCCGCAGGGCCGTGGAACAGTTCGGCGTAGTAGATGGTGGCACCGGTGCGCTGGGCCACGCCCGGCACCGAGGTGGTCTGCACCAGCCAGCCGGCGTGCTCGCCGAGGTCGACCAGCCAGTCCGCCAGCACGCCGCCGCCCTGGCCGCCGATGGCGAGAATGGCAATCGATATGCGCCTTGCGTCCGGGACGCAAGCGGCTTCAGAAGGCATACCGGTCCAGGCGCCGCTGCACGGCGCGCTGCAGCGCCCGGATCACGCGTACGCGTACGCGTGCCCAGAACTTTTCCAACCGTCCGGGATTGAACACGACTTCTGCACGCATGAACGAAGGACACAGTGCCGCCGCGTGCGCCGCCTCGCCGCACAGACCGCACCCCACGCAGCTGTCGTCGATGTGCGTGACCGGATCGAGTCGCAACGGATCGGGATTGGGACGGACGCTCAGGGACGGGCAACCGGACAGGCGGATGCAGGCATGGTCACCGGTGCATGTATCCGGATCGACCACGAAGCGTTCACGCACCACCCGTTCGCCCCTCTGGATGGCCTGCTGCATCAGCGGCTTCACGCGCCGCTGCCTGTTGAGCATGCACTCGGACTGCGCCACGATCACCTTGTGTCCGGGTTCCCCGCCGGTCAGCGCGGCGCGCAGCGCCCGGCGCATCTGCTCGACGTCGTAGGTGCGCGTGACGCTCGTCACCTGCTTCACGCCCACTCCGCGCACGGCCCGCTCGATCGGATGGTTGGTGCTGCGCGACGGACTCGCCGCGCGCGAGGACAGCACATCCTGCCCGCCGGTCGCTGCCGAATAGCCGTTGTCGACGATCAGCGTGACGCCGTCATTACGGTTGAACACGGAGTTGCCGATGCCGCTGGTCAGACCGTTGTGCCAGAAGCCGCCGTCGCCCATGATGGCGACCGCCTTCCTGGGCGATCCGACGTTGAACGCCGATGCCGCCGCCCCGCCGAGCCCGTAACCCATCGTGGTGTTGCCGAGGTTGAACGGCGGCAGGATGGAGAAGAGGTGACAGCCGATGTCCGCGCTCACGTGCAGCGGCCCGATCTCCTTCTCGACCAGCTTCATTGCGGTGAAGATCGGGCGCTCCGGGCAGCCGGTGCAGAAGCCGGCAGGGCGCTGGGGCACGACGCCGCTCAGCGCGTGCACGGCGGGATGCTGCGCGACAGGCTGCGGACCGAAGCTCGCGGGCCGCAGGTGCCGTGCGTGGCGGTCCAGGAAGGCGCGCAAGCCCGCGAGCATCGCCTCGCCGGTGTACTCCCCGGCCATCGGCAACACGTCCTTGCCCACGACCGTCGTCTGCACGTCCGCCTTGCGCAGGATGGCGTGAACGTTCTGCTCGATGTAGTCCGGCTGCCCCTCCTCCACCAGCAGCACCGCGCGCTTGCCGGTGAAGAAGCGCACGACCTCGGCATCGACCAGCGGATAGGTGACGTTGAGCACATAGAGCGGGATGCGGGAGTGGCCGTACGCATCCGCCAGACCGAGCCGTTCGAGCGCGCGCAGCACGCCGTTGTACATCCCGCCCTGCAGGACGATGCCGATGCCGCGTTCGTCGCCGTCGAAGGACTCGTTCAGTGCATGGTCGGCGATGAACTGCACCGCCGCCGGCCATCGTTTCTCGATCTTCTCCCTCTCGTGCTGGAAAGAAGCAGGCGGCAGCACGATCCGGCTGGTGTCGCGGCGCGGCGCAGCCAGGGCATCCTGCAGGGTGAAGGCGGGACGCACGTTGTCCTGGGCGACGAAGCTGCCGTGCACGTGGCAGGCGCGGATGCGCAGTTCGAGCATCACCGGCGTGTTGCTCGCTTCGGACAGCGCAAAGCCCTGCTCGACCATCGATACGATGCTCGGCAGGTTGGGCCGCGGGTCGAGCAGCCAGATCTGCGACTTCATGGCGAAGGCGTGCGTGCGCTCCTGCATGATGCTCGAGCCCTCGCCGTAGTCCTCGCCGATGACGATCATGGCGCCGCCCGTCACGCCGCCCGAGGCGAGATTGGCGAGCGCGTCCGACGCGACGTTGGTGCCGACCGTCGATTTCCACGTGGCCGCCCCGCGGATCGGATAGTTCACCGACGCGGCCAGCGTCGCGGCCGCGGTCGCCTCGTTCGCCGAGGCCTCGAAGTGCACGCCCAGTTCCGAGAGGATGTCCTGCGCGTCGGCCAGGACATCCATCAGGTGCGAGATCGGCGCGCCCTGATAACCGGCGACGTAGCCGACGCCGGACTGCAGCAGCGCCTTGGTCACCGCGAGGATGCCTTCGCCGTGAAAAATCTGGCCCGCCCCGAGGCGCAGTGTCTGGACTTCCTTCCTGAAGGAGCGTTCGGCCATAAGAAGGCGAATCATACCGTGCGGGGCGGCTGGGCTCGGCCGGCTGCCCGCGTCGGCGTCGGCACAAGGGGAGTGCTCTCGCCGGCGCGCCGCATGACACGGGTCGGTGCGCAGGGCCTCGCCCTCTCAGCCGCACGCGACGCCGCCGTCCTGCGGTGTCGTTCCGACCGGAGCGAGGACTCCTCGCGCACTCGACACGACGTGCCCGTTATACTCCCCAGCCTCACGCATACAACGACATCCATGGCGCTCCAGCCCAGGCCCCTGCTCATCGGCGGCGAGTGGATCGTGGACACCGGCGAAGTGCTCTCGTCGGTCAATCCCGCCACCGGCCGCATCAATCACGAAGTGTGCGCCGCGGGCGCGCCTCACGTCGACGCGGCCGTCGAGGCGGCGCGTAGCGCCGTCGAGGCGGCGGCCTGGCGCGAGATGCTTCCCCATCGGCGCGCGCGGCTCCTGGCGACCATCGCCGATCTCGTCGAGAGCCGGGCGGAGGCATTCGCGCAGGCGCAGATGCTCGACAATGGCAAGGTGCTGTCGGAGTGCCGTGCCCAGGCGCTCGCCGCCGCCGCCGTCTTCCGATACTACGCAAGCGTGTGCGAGACATTGGGCGCCGAGGTCAATCCGGCGCGTGGCGCCTACCTGTCGATGACGGTATACGAGCCCTACGGCGTGGTGGCTGCGATCACGCCGTGGAACTCCCCCCTCACGATGGAGGCGCAGAAGGTGGCGCCGGCGCTGGCTGCCGGCAATGCCGTCATCCTCAAGCCCTCGGAGGTCACGCCGTCCGCGGCGCTCCTGCTCGGACAGGCCGCACTCGACGCCGGCCTGCCACCCGGCCTCCTCAACA
Organism: Pseudomonadota bacterium; assembly: GCA_023430065.1. GTDB lineage: Bacteria > Pseudomonadota > Gammaproteobacteria > Burkholderiales > SHXO01 > SHXO01. The sequence continues at coordinate 5,742 of JAEZCG010000038.1, forward strand.
TCCTGCCCGGGACCGGTGCCGTCGCCGGCGATGCGCTCGTGCGCCATCCGCAGGTGCGATTCGTGTCCTTCACCGGAGGCACGGCGAGCGGGCGGCGCATCGCTGCGATCGCCGCCGAGAAGCTCATGGCCGTCGCGCTGGAACTCGGTGGCAAGTCGCCTCACATCGTGTTCGCCGACGCCGACGTCGAGGCGGCCGCCGCCGCGGTGGCCGACGGCATCTTCGAAGGAACGGGACAGTCCTGCGTGGCCGGATCGCGCCTGTTCGTGCAGGGGGCGGTCTACGATCGCGTCGTTCACCTCGTTGCGGATCGCGCGCGCGCCTTGCGGCCGGCGCTGCCCGATGCGCCCGGCGCGAAGTTCGGTCCGCTCTCGTCGTTCGCACACCGCGAGCGCGTGGAACGCATGGTGGAGCGCGCACGCGTCGAAGGGGGCCGCGTGCTGACGGGCGGGGCTCGCCCCGACGACGATGCGCTGCAGTCCGGCGCCTACTATCAGGCGACGGTCATCGACGGCCTCGACAACGCAGCCACGCTATGCCGCGAGGAAGTCTTCGGACCGGTACTGTGCGTGCTGCCGTTCGACGACGAGGACGATCTGGTCCGGCAGGCCAACGATTCCGCGTACGGATTGGCCGCCGGCATCTGGACGGCGGATTACCGGCGCGCATGGCGCGTCGCCCGTCGGCTCGAGGCGGGCACAGTGTGGATCAACACCTACAAGCAACTGTCGATCGCCGCACCGTTCGGAGGTTTCAAGGACAGTGGCATGGGTCGCGAGAAGGGCATCGGCGGCGTGCGGCTATACCAGCAGGCGAAGAGCGTGTACTGGGGAATGTGAGGTGATGCTGCATGTCATACCGGAGGCGAAGGCCGCGGTGTGAGCAAGGCATTCGTGTCATCCCGAGGGAAAGCCGCAGCCGGTTACGGGTGTCATCCCGAGGCGAAGCCAAGGGATCCTCGCTCTGCAGCGTCCACGGCGAGGATTCCTCGCTTCGCTCGGAATGACATCGTCTTCAAGTGGCACTGTCCGATACCGACCGCACGACGATGACAGAGTCCTGCACCGACATCGTCGGACACTGGCACCGTATGACAATGACATCGCTGTGGAACAAGGCGTGACAATGACTCCAGATGAAGTGGCCCACATGAGATGAAGGAGACCAAATGACCACATCCCCCCTGGGCTTCATTGGACTCGGCGTCATGGGCGAGCCGATGTGCCGCAACCTGCGCGTGCGCGGTGGCCATCGTGTCGTCGCCTTCGACCTCGACCCGGCTCCGCTCGCCCGTCTCGCGGCGCACGGCGTGGAATCGGCGAAGAGTGTCGGCGAACTCGTCCGGGCGTGCTCCATCCTGTTCGTCTCGCTGCCGTCGGGCGCGGTGCTCGAATCGCTGGTGCGCGCCCACGACGGCGTTCTGGCCAACCTGCAACCGGCTCAGACCTTCGTCGACCTGGGCACCTCGCCGGTCGCGCTCACGCGCAGGCTCGCCGCCGAATTCGAGCACCGCGGCGTGCACTATCTCGATGCCCCAGTGGCGCGCACGCGCCAGGCGGCGGAGGCGGGGACCTTGTCGGTCATGGTCGGAGGCGACGCGGCCACCTTCGAAACCGTACGACCGCTGATCGCCTGCTTCGCCTCCGACATCACGCACTGCGGTGCGGTCGGCAACGGCCAGGTCACCAAGATTCTCAACAACATGGTGCTGTTCGAAACGGTGGCCGCTTTGTCCGAAGCGCGTGCCATCGCGCGCCGCGCCGGCCTGGATCCGGCGCTGCTGTTCGACACGCTCAGCAAGGGCTCGGCCGACAGCTTCGCCCTGCGCAACCACGCAATGAAGGCCATCGTGCCCGGGGAGTTCCCCGGGCGCGCGTTCTCGGTCGAGTACGCGCGCAAGGACCTCGCCTACGCGCTCGAACTCGCGCGCGACACCAGCGTGGACGCCGCGGGTGCGCAGCACGTGGACGCGCTGTTCGCAGCCGCCATCGACCGCGGCTGGGGCGAGGCCTATCATCCGGTGATCAGCCGCGTGGTGGACGACGAGGGGTTCGCACCCGTCGAGAAAGGAGGAGGATGAACGCGTCGCCGACCGAGTCGAGCCTCGCCGCACGATTCGCCGCCGCGATTGCGTCGGGTATGCAGTCCGATGCGCACCTCGCGTGGCGCGGACGCCACCTGCGGACACGCTGCATGGTCGAGATCGGCGCCACCCAGTTCCTGCTGCAAGTGGAGAGCGGCCGCATCGTCGACTGCCACAGCCCCTTGCCTCTCATGAGCCCGTGGGACTTCGCGATCCGCGGAACGGCGCGTGCCTGGGCGCTGCTGTGGCAGGATCCGCCGCCGCCCGGCTGGCACGACCTGTTCGCGCTGTCCAAGCGCGGCGAGATGCGCTTCGAGGGAGATCTGCACCCGTTCCTGGCGAACCTTCAGTACTTCAAGGACGTGCTCGCCCTGCCGCGAGCAGGAGCAAGCGCATGAGCCCTGCTGCCCTCGAGCCGATCGTCGGGCGCTACGTGCACATGCCGATCCTGGGCGAGACGTGCCGCGTGTACTTCGAGGAAGCCGGTCAGGGAATCCCGCTGGTGTGCCTGCACACCGCCGGGGCGGACTCGCGCCAGTTCCGTCACCTGATGTGCGACGAGGAGGTGACGCGCCGCTTCCGGGTCCTCGCCTTCGACATGCCCTGGCACGGCAAGTCCTATCCGCCGGAGGGGTGGCAAGACAACGAGTACCGCCTCACCACGCAGCGCTATGTCGCCACCATCCTCGCCTTCTGCGATGCCCTCGCGCTCGAGCGCCCGGTCGCGATGGGCTGCTCCATCGGCGGGCGCATCGTGCTCGAACTCGCGCACGCGCACGGCGAGCGCTTCCGTGCGCTCATCGGGCTCGAGGCGGCCGACTTCCAGGCGCCGTGGTACGACACCGACTGGTTGCACCGGTCCGACGTGCACGGCGGCGAAGTCTGCGCAGCGCTCGTGTCCGGCCTGATTGCGCCGCAGAGTCCGGCGGTGCACCGGTACGAGACGCTGTGGCAGTACATGCAAGGGGGGCCAGGCATCTTCAAAGGCGACCTGTACTTCTACCGGGTCGATGGCGACCTGCGCGGCCGCCTGGGCGGCATCGACACCGCGCGCTGCCCGCTCTATCTGCTCACCGGCGAGTACGACTTTTCCTGTTCGCCGGAGGACACGTTGCGTACCGCCGCCTCCATTCCCGGCGCACAGGTGACGATCATGAAGGAGGTCGGGCACTTTCCCATGAGCGAGAACCCGGCACAGTTCCGTGGATACTTGCTGCCGGTGCTGCAGGAGATCCTCGAACGAGGTCGTCCATCGCCCGCCTGATCGAGGCCGGACGCGGCGCGCTCGGCGCGGCGCTGCATCCTGATTCAGGCGCTACACTTCCCCCTCGACCGAACAGCGCACCTGCCTCCATGATCCAGCTGCACTACTACCCCTCCAACGCCTCCATCGCGCCACACATCCTGCTCGAGGAGATGGGCGTGCGCTTCGAACTCAAGCTCGTCGATCGGGCCCGCCGGGCGCACAAATCCGCCGACTACCTGAAGCTCAATCCCAACGGCCTGATCCCCGTCCTGGTCGACGGCGATCTCGTCCTCTACGAGACCGCAGCGATCGTGCTGCATCTGGTCGACAGCGAGGCTGGCAGGGCGTTCGCACCGCCCGTCGGCACGGCGGCCCGTGCGCACTTCTACAAGTGGCTAGTCTGGTTCACCAATACCGTCCAGGCGACGCAGCTGATGTATTTCTATCCCGAGAACTACCTGCGGCCGGGCAGCCCGGCAACCTCGGAAGTCAAGGAAGTCGCGCAGACGAAGGTAGGCGGCCACTTGAAGCAGATGGATGACGAACTGGCACGCCATCGCGGGCCGTGGATGCTGGGCCACACCTACAGCGCGCTCGACATCTATGCCTTCATGCTGTGCCGCTGGACTCGCGCCTACACCGGGCCGGCGGCAAAGCCGGCACGCGAGCACGCGCACCTCGGCCCGTTTCTGCAGCGCATGCTCGACCGGCCTGCCGTCCAGCGGGTCATCGCGGTCGAGCAGTTACAGCCGCCGATCGTCTGACGACCTTCCCTATCCTGGCCCTACGCGGGGCTGGCGCAGTTTCTCCGGATGGGACACCTCGCCCTGGCCCCGAGGGTCCCCGCAGCATCCTGATCGTAATCACCATCGGACTTGTCCCTGGAGTGCGGAACGAGACGGAACCCTGGCCTGTTCGCGCCCTCGAACCAGCTACCCGGCGCGCAACCTGCCGTCGACTTGGAACCGTCGTTCACTCTTCGGGACCGCACTACGATGAATGAGCCTGCAACGTCCTCCCCGCTGGCACCGCAGCCGCTCTCCGCCGGCGAGCTGCGCCTCATGGACGCCTGGTGGCGCGCCTGCAACTATCTGTCGGTCGGTATGATCTACCTGAAGGACAACCCGCTCCTGCAGGAGCCGCTGCAACCTCACCACATCAAGCACCGGCTTCTCGGGCATTGGGGCGCGAGCCCGGCGCTGTCCTTCACCTGGGTGCACCTGAACCGCGTCATCAAGCGCTACGACCTGGACATGATGTTCGTCGCCGGTCCGGGGCACGGCGCGCCCGGGGTGCTCGGACCTGCCTACCTGGAGGGCACCTATTCGGAGATCTATCCGGACAAGAGCGAGGATCTGGACGGTCTGCAGAAGTTCTTCAAGCAGTTCTCCTTCCCGGGCCAGATCGGCTCGCACGTCACGCCGGAAACGCCGGGGTCCATCCATGAGGGCGGCGAACTGGGCTACAGCCTGTCGCACGCGTTCGGCGCGGCATTCGACAATCCCGGACTCATCGTGGCGTGCGTGGTGGGCGACGGGGAAGCGGAGACCGGGGCACTCGCCACCTCGTGGCACTCGAACAAGTTTCTCAATCCGGCGCGCGACGGCGCCGTCCTGCCTATCCTCAGTCTCAACGGCTACAAGATCGCCAACCCCAGCATCCTCGCGCGCATCGGGCACGAAGAACTGGCGGCACTGTTCGTCGGATACGGCTACCAGCCGTACTTCGTGGAGGGTTCGGACCCCGCACAGATGCACCAGTCGATGGCGGCGACGCTGGACCAGGCCATCGACGAGATTCGCGCCATCCAGCGCAACGCGCGCACGGTAAGCGAGTTCGAGCGCCCGCGCTGGCCCATGATCGTGCTGCGTGCCCCCAAGGGATGGACCGGACCGAAGGAGATCGACGGGCATCAGGTGGAGGGCACGTGGCGGTCGCACCAGGTGCCCTTCGCCGACGTGCGCGATAACCCCGCGCACCTGAAGGCGCTGGAGGACTGGCTGCGCAGCTACCGTCCGCAGGAGTTGTTCGATGTGCAGGGACGACTGGAAACGGAGTTGCACGCACTCGCGCCGCTCGGACCGCGACGCATGAGCGCCAATCCGCACGCCAACGGCGGCGTGCTGCGCCGCGATCTGAAGCTGCCTGATTTCCGTGACTACGCGGTGAATGTGCCGGAGGCAGCGCGCGTGCGCCACGGGAACACCCTTCCACTGGGCGAGTTCCTGCGCGACGTGATGCGCGACAACCCCGGCTGCTTCCGCCTGTTCGGCCCGGACGAGACCGCGTCGAACCGCCTGCAGGCCGTGTTCGCGGCAAGCAAGAAGACCTGGATGGCCGAACTCTGGCCGGAGGATGCGGACGGCGGCGAGCTGAGCCGGGATGGCCGTGTGATGGAAATGCTGTCCGAGCACACGCTGCTCGGCTGGCTGGAGGGCTATCTGCTCACCGGGCGACACGGGCTGTTCCACACCTACGAGGCATTCGCGCACGTCATCGATTCGATGTTCAACCAATACGCGAAGTGGCTCGACATCTGCAAGAACCACGTGTCGTGGCGCGCGCCGGTCTCCTCGCAGAACATCCTGCTGTCGTCGACCGTGTGGCGGCAGGACCACAACGGTTTCTCGCACCAGGACCCGGGCTTCATCGACCTGGTCACGAACAAGAGCCCGAGCGTGACGCGCGTCTACCTGCCGCCGGATGCAAACACGCTGCTGGTCGTGGCCGACCGCTGCTTTCGCTCGAAGGACTGCATCAACGTCATCGTCGCCGACAAGCAGAAGCACCTGCAGTTCACGACCATCGACGAGGCGGTGGTGCACTGTGCGAAAGGCATCGGCATCTGGGGCTGGGCGAGCACCGACGCCGGCGAGGAGCCCGACGTGGTCATGGCCTCGTGCGGCGACGTCGCCACCCAGGAGGCGCTGGCGGCCACCGCCATCCTGCGCGAGTACCAGCCCGATCTCAAGCTGCGCTTCGTCAACGTGGTGGACCTGTTCAAGATGCAGCCGCTGAGCGAGCACCCGCACGGCTCGACCGAGCGCGAATTCGACAGCCTCTTCACCGTGGACAAGCCGATCCTCTTCAATTTCCACGGCTACCCCTGGCTCATCCACAAGCTCGCCTACCGCTTCCGCAACCATGACAACCTGCACGTGCGCGGCTATAAGGAGAAGGGGAACATCAACACCCCGCTCGAACTCGCGATCCTCAACCAGGTCGACCGCTTTAATCTGGTGATCGACGTCATCGACCGTGTGCCGCGCCTGCAGGTGAAGGCCGCGCACCTGAAGGAGCGCATGAAGAACGAAATCATCCTCAATCTTGCCTATGCACGCGAGCACGGCACCGACCGGCCCGAGATCGCCGACTGGCAGTGGCCGTGCTGATCCGCGGCGTGCGGGATCGCAGTCGCAGTAGACTGACGAGGTCATGCCGACGGGAGATGCGAGACAGTGAACCGCAAGCACGAGAAGTACGAACAGCTGCTGGCGCGCGCGGAAGCGATCGAGCCGGTGGCCACGGCGGTCGCCCATCCTTGCGACGAGGCGTCCCTGCATGCGGCGCTGGAGGCTGCACGGCTTAGCCTGATCGTGCCGCTTCTGGTCGGCCCGCGCGCGCGAATCGAATCGATCGCAGCCGCGCACAAGCTGTCGCTCGAGGGGATCGAGCTCGTCGATTCCCCGCACAGCCACGCCTCGGCTGCGGAAGCGGTGCGCCTCGTACGGGAGGGTCGCGCGCAGTGCCTGATGAAGGGCAGCCTGCATACCGACGAGCTGATGGGGGCCGTCGTGGCGCGCGACGATGGCCTGCGCACCGAGCGTCGCGTCAGTCACTGTTTCGTGATGGACGTCCCTACGCACGCACAGGCGCTGATCGTGTCCGATGCCGCGGTCAACATCGCCCCCACGCTCGAGGACAAGATCGACATCGTGCAGAACGCCATCGACCTTGCGCACGCGCTCGGGGTGGCACAGGTGCGCGTGGCCATCCTCTCGGCCATGGAGACCGTCAACCCCAAGGTGCCGTCCACGATCGAGGCCGCCGCGCTGTGCAAGATGGCCGACCGCGGCCAGATCACCGGCGCCGTCATCGACGGTCCGTTGGCCCTGGACAGCGCCATCAGCGTCGAGTCCGCCCGCATCAAGCGCATCGAATCGCCCGTCGCAGGCCGGGCGAACGTATTGATCGTCCCCGACCTCGAAGCCGGCAACATGCTGGCGAAGAGCCTGTCTTTCCTGGCCGCTGCCGACGCAGCGGGCATCGTGCTCGGCGCGCGCGTCCCCATCGTTCTGACCAGCCGCGCGGACTCGCTCATGACCCGCCTGGCTTCCTGCGCCGTCGCTGCGCTGGTGGCGCAGGCGCGGCGTCTCGCCCTGAAGGTCAGCGCTTAGCCAGATGGCCGACTTCATCGCGGTCCTCAATGCCGGATCGTCCAGCATCAAGTTCTCGCTGTTCGCGCTGCGTCACCAGACGCTGGAATTGACCCACCGGGGCCAGGTGGAAGGCCTGTTCACCGCACCCCGCTTCGTCGCCCGCGATCGCTCGGGGCGTGTCGAGGCGGAGAAGCGCTGGGAGCGCGCCACCGCGCTCGGGCATGCCGGCGCGCTTGCGCACCTGCTCGAATTCCTGCGCGAGCGGCTCGCCGGCGATCGGCTGGCGGCCATCGGCCATCGCGTGGTGCACGGGGGCATGGACCATGCGCAACCAGTGCGCGTCGACGCCGGGGTGCTGGCGACATTGGAGCGCTACGTGCCGCTTGCCCCGCTGCACCAGCCGCACAACCTGGCGCCGATCCGTCAGCTCCTGGCCGACCTGCCGGAATTGCCGCAAGTCGCCTGTTTCGACACCGCTTTCCATCGCACCGCCCCGCGCCTCGCACAGATGTTTGCGCTGCCCTACGAGATGTACGAGCAGGGCATCCGCCGCTATGGTTTTCACGGGCTGTCCTACGAATACATCGCCTCGGTGCTCGGAGACTTCGACCGGGACGCTGCCCGCGGCCGCACGGTCGTGGCGCACCTGGGAAACGGATCGAGCATGTGCGCACTGCAGGCCGGCCGGAGCGTGGCGACGACGATGGGCTTCACCGCCGCGGACGGGTTGCCCATGGGGACGCGCAGCGGCGCCCTCGATCCCGGCGTGCTGCTCTACCTCATGGATCAGCATGGCATGCAGGCGCGCGAGATCGAGCGCCTCGTCTATCACGAATCCGGCATGCTCGGCGTGTCGGGGGTGTCGAGCGACATGCGCGCCCTGCTCGAGAGCGACGATCCGCGTGCGCGGCTTGCCGTCGATCTGTACGTCTACCGCATCGGCCGCGAACTGGGCTCACTGGCAGCGGCGCTGGGCGGCCTGGATGCCGTCGTCTTCACCGCCGGCATCGGCGAGAACGCGGCATCGGTGCGCGAGCGCGTGTGCCGTGGTGCAGCCTGGCTGGGATTGGAGCTGGATGCGGAGGCAAACGCCGCGGGCGGTCCCCGCCTGCACGCCGACGCGAGCCGGGCCTGCGCCTGGGTCATCCCCACCGACGAGGAGCTGATGATCGCGCGCCACACGAGCGTCCTGCTCGGCGCCTGAGCCGGCCGATCGGCGTGAGATCGTGGCGGTCGATGCGGGCGCGACGCCGAGGCAGCGCCCGTGAACCGTCGCGCGCCGATGCGTCGACCTCAGCTGGTAAAGGCTTGGATCCCCGTCTGCGAGCGCCCGAGGATCAGCGCATGGATATCGTGCGTGCCCTCGTAGGTGTTCACCGTTTCCAGGTTGATCACGTGGCGCATGACGTGGTATTCGTCTGCGATGCCGTTGCCGCCGTGCATGTCGCGCGCGTGCCGGGCGATCTCGAGGGCCTTGCCGCACGAGTTGCGCTTGATCAGCGAGACCATTTCCGGGAGCGCGCGGCCCTCGTCCATCAGGCGCCCCACACGCAGACAGCCCTGCAGACCCAGTGTGATCTCGGTCTGCATGTTGGCGAGCTTGAGCTGGATGATCTGGTTCGCCGCGAGCGGCCGTCCGAACTGGATGCGGTCCAGCGTGTACTGCCGCGCGCGGTGCCAGCAGTCCTCGGCGGCGCCCAGCGCGCCCCAGGCGATGCCGTAACGTGCCTTGTTCAGGCAGCCGAACGGGCCCTTGAGCCCCTTCACGTTCGGAAGCATGTTCTCGGCGGGAATCTCGACGTCGTCCATCACGATCTCGCCGGTGATCGAGGCGCGCAGACTCAGCTTGCCCTCGATCTTCGGCGCCGACAGGCCCTTCATGCCTTTCTCGAGGACGAAGCTGCGGATCTCGTTGTCGTCGTCCTTGGCCCAGACGACGAAGACGTCGGCGATGGGCGAGTTGCTGATCCACATCTTCGCGCCCTTGAGCACGTAGCCGCCGTTCGTGCGCCGGGCGCGCGTCTGCATCGAACCGGGGTCGGAGCCGTGGTTCGGCTCGGTCAGGCCGAAGCAGCCCACCCACTCGCCCGTGGCAAGCTTCGGCAGGTACTTCGTGCGCTGCGCCTCGGTGCCATAGGCGTGGATCGGGTACATCACCAGCGAACTCTGCACGCTCATGGCCGAGCGGTAGCCGGAATCGACCCGCTCGACCTCGCGCGCGATCAGTCCGTAGCAGACGTGGTTGACGCCGGCGCAACCGTACCCGTCGATGGTCGAGCCGAGGAAGCCGAGCGCGCCCATCTCGTTCATGATCTCGCGGTCGAACTTCTCCTTGCGCGTGGCTTCCAGCACGCGCGGCATCAGCTTGTCCTGGCAGTAGGCGCGGGCGCTGTCACGCACCATGCGCTCGTCCTCGGTCAACTGATCATCCAAAAGGAAAGGATCGTCCCATCGAAAGGCTGCTTTCTGCATCGTCGTCTCACATGCGGGTTCGTCATGCCGCGCCCGCGGCGCTTTGCCTGGCGGGGGCGGTTTGACGATGATGATCGCACGAAATCCGAGGCCGGCCCTTACGGTCCGGATGGGACGCCGCTACCATTGCGCGATGCCGTTCCATCCGCCTCGTCCTCACGGCTACGCCTGCCTCGGTATGTTTGCATCCGGCTGGCCAGGCCCGCGCCTTCTCCGGCTTGCACACGTCCTCGGTCTGCTCCTGCTGACGACGCAACTGGCGCACGGCGTCACCCTCCCGCTACCCGAGCGTCCGGACGACGACCTGGTCGGCAGCCTGCGCACCGTCATCGTCCGCGGCAAGGACACCCTGCTCGACATCGCCCGCCGCAACGGACTCGGCTACACCGAGATCGTTTCCGCGAATCCCACCCTCGATCCCTGGGTTCCGGGGGTGGGCAGCCGCGTGCTCCTGCCCACGCGTTTCATCCTGCCCGAAGGGGAACGCAAGGGCATCGTCATCAATCTCGCGCAGATGCGTCTGTTCTACTTTCCGGATGCCGGCCGGGACGAGAAGCCGATGGTCATCACCCATGCGATCGGCGTTGGCGTGGAGTATGGCGCCACACCACTGGGCGAGACGAAGATCGTGCGCAAGGCCGCCGATCCCACCTGGTATCCCCCCAAGGGCGTGCGCGAACGGCGCGCGGCGGCCGGCGTCATCCTGCCGGAGAAGGTTCCGCCCGGTCCGGCCAACCCGCTCGGCACGCACGCGCTCTATCTCGGCTTTGCCGAGTATCTGATCCATGGCACCAACCGACCGTGGGGCATCGGCATGCGGGTGAGCAGCGGATGCATCCGCCTGTACCCGGAAGGCATCGCTGCGCTGTTTCCGCGGGTGCCGGTGGGAACGCCGGTGCGCATCGTCGATCGCCCGTGGGCAGTCGGGAGCGAGCGCGGCGTGCCCTACGTGCAGGTGTTTGCGCGGCCGCGCCTCGAGGCGGGCGTGGAGTGGCCCGACCATCTGCTCGACCACACGCCCTTGGTGCGGGCGCTGACCGAGCGCGTCGCGCGCGGCGGCGTCGACTGGGACCGCGTGATGAAGGCAACGGAGGACCGGCTCGGCGTTCCGCTGCCGGTGTCGCCGAAGTCGCCGTCGCTGGAAATGCTGGTAGAGCGGGCGGAACGGCGATAGGAAGGGCGCGGAGGTTCGCCCCCGATGTCATTGCGACCGAAGCTATCGGTGTCATTCACCCCGGGTGTCATTGCGACCGAAGCTGTCGGTGTCGTTCACCCCTCGGTGTCATTCACCCCTCGGTGTCATTTCGACCGCAGGGAGAAATCCTCGCCGTGGAGCCCGCAAAGCGAGGATCCTTCGCGTTGCTCGGGATGACACGGGGCTGGGCCAGCGATCCCTCGCTGCGCTCGGGATGACCGATGCTTCGCGAAGCGAAGCATCGGTCACTTTCGCATCGACTTCTCGAACATTCGGTCGGTCTTCTCGTCGACGCGCATGATCGCGTCCTGCGCGTCGCGGGCGATGCGCTGTGCCTGCTCCGCCGCCGCCTGCGCCGCGCGGGCGGACTCGAGCGCCTCCTGGGCGAGGTCGGCGTCGGCGGGCGCCGCACGAAGCGTGGCGAGGATCTGATCGGCCTTGGCATTGGCCGCTTCCGCCGCCGCCCGGGCGGCCTTGGCTTCGGCGAGTGCGCTCTGCGCGGTCGACAAAGCCTGCTCGGCGGCACTGGGTCCTGACTGACCCGACCCCATCGATCCGCATCCGGACAGTATCAACAGGGAAAGCGCGAGCGGCAGGGCTGGCTTGGCGGAACGTAGGCGCACCGTCGATCTCCTCAGTCGAGTTGGAAGACACTGTCAAGGTACATCTCATTATATGCCGCGCGTTTTCGTGCGATGTAGCCGGCGGGCGTCACTCGCGACCAGCGCCTCAAATGCGAATCCTTATCATTACCCGTTTCCCCGTGGTAGAGTTGCCGTGGCGCATCGATGCAACGACGAGGTCGAACCTGGTGGAGAAGCAAGTGTTGCGGAACACAGTCCTGTCGGTCATGGCGTCGCTCGCTCTGGCCGCGTCTTTCCTCACGCCCGCCCGGGCCCAAACCATGGATCGCGCAGCAATGGTCCGGCACTACGCCGCCATGGTCCATGCGAGCTACGCCGATACGCTGGCGGCGGCGCTCGCGCTGCAGTCCGCCGTTGTCGCCCTCACGGACCGGCCCAGTGCCGAAGCGCTCTCGACCGCGCGCGAGGCCTGGGTGGCTGCGCGCGACTGGTACGGTCAGACCGAGGCCTATCGCTTCTACGGCGGGCCCATCGACGACGACGACGGCCCGGAGGGGCGCATCAATGCCTGGCCGCTCGACGAGTCCTACGTCGACTACGTGGAAGGCCGGGCGAACAGCGGCGTGATCAACGATCGCCACGTCGCCATCGACAAGGAGACGTTGTCGCACATGAACGAGCGCGGCGGCGAAGAGAACATTTCCGCCGGATGGCACGCCATCGAGTTCCTGCTGTGGGGACAGGACCTGGATGACGATGGACCGGGCAACCGCAGCTTCATGGACTTCGTCGATGGCGGCCGCGCCAACGCCGACCGCCGGCGCCAGTATCTCGAGGTCGCGACCGAGTTGCTGGTGGAGGACCTGCGCAGCCTGGTCGATGCGTGGGCGCCGAGCGCCGACAACTACCGGCGGGAGTTCGAGCAGGGCGGCGACGAGTCGCTGCGCAAGATCATCGTCGGCATCGGCTCGCTCTCGCGTGGAGAACTCGCCGGCGAGCGCATGGAAGTCGCGCTGAACACGCAGGACCAGGAGGACGAGCACTCCTGCTTCTCCGACAACACGCATCGCGACATCGTGAGCAACGCGCTCGGCATCCAGAACGTCTGGCTCGGCCGTTACGTCCGGCGCGACGGCAGCACGATGACCGGACCGTCACTACGCGATCTGGTCGCGCAGCGCGATGCGACACTGGCCAGACAGGTCAGCGCCCGGATCGAGAAGTCGCTGGCGCTGACGCGCGCGATCCAGGCACCCTTCGACCGCGAAATCGCGGGCGGACGCGCCGCGCCCGGACACCAGCGCGTGCAGCAGACCGTCGACAGCCTGGTGCAGCAGAGCAAGGATCTGGTCGACGCCGCGAATGCGATCGGCATCACGCGGCTCACGCTGGTCAACCCTTGACGCGGTTGCGCATGCAAAAGCGCCGTTCGACTTGGCTGATCCTGGCAGCGGGCACCGTTGCCGCAGCGAGTTCGGCCTTGGCTGTGCCCTCGGTCGACGAGGATCTCCTGGGAGAGCGCACGGGCGGTACGGGAACGGTGTTCGAGACGGGACGCAACGCCTTCTCCTTCCCGCTGGCCACGCTGGCCGACCCGGAACGCACCCGGTTCGCGATCGGGAATTCGTTCTTCCGTCGCAACTGGGTCGAGGCACCCGCCTCGACCACCGCGCGCGACGGACTCGGCCCGCACTTCATCGCGCGCTCCTGCGGCGGATGCCACGTGCAGGACGGGCGCGGCGCGCCGCCCGACTGGAGCAAGGGCGAGCAGCCCGTCGGCCTGCTCATCCGGCTGTCGGTACCGGGCCTCGGTGCGCACGGCGGGGTGGTCCCCGATCCGGTGTACGGCGATCAGCTCAACGTGTCAGCCATCCAGGACGTGGCGCCGGAGGGCCGCGTCGGCGTGAGGTGGCACTCCATCGAAGGCAAGTTCGACGACGGCACGCCGTTCACCATGCGGCAGCCGCAGTACGTGCTGTCGGACTTGTCCTACGGACCGCTGGCGAAAGACGCGATGCTCAGCCCGCGCATCGCACCGCAGCTGGCTGGCGTCGGCCTGATCGAAGCGATTCCCGAATCAGCGATTCTTGCCAACGAGGCGAAGCAGGCCGCGGCACCGGGCCCGATCAAGGGCAAGGCGAACCGCGTATGGGATGCGTACGCGCGCGAGATGCGCGCGGGGCGCTTCGGCTGGAAGGCAAACGTGGCGAGCCTCGCGCACCAGACGGCGGGCGCATTTGTCGGGGACATGGGCATCACCTCGTCCCTGTTCCCGGACGAGGCGTGCATGCCGGCGCAGGCCGATTGCCTCGCCGCCCCGCGCGGCGTCGACGCCGAGGGCAATCCGGAGATCGACGACGATACCTTCAGCAATGTCGTGTTCTACCAGGCCACGCTTGCGCCGGCGGCGCGGCGCCATGCGCGCGATCCGCAGGTCGTCGAAGGACAGAAGCTGTTCGAGCGCGCGCAGTGCGCCGTGTGCCACACGCCGAGCTACGTGACCGGAAAGCGACCGTTCCCGAACTTGAGCAGCCCCGCCGTCGAAGCGCAGCGCATCTGGCCCTATACCGATCTCCTCCTGCACGACATGGGCGAAGCATTGGCCGACGGCCGTCCCGATTTCGCCGCGAGCGGCAGGCAGTGGAAGACAGCGCCGCTGTGGGGCATCGGCCTGATCCGCGACGTCAACGGGCACCAGCGGCTGCTGCACGACGGGCGCGCCGACGGGGTGCTCGAGGCAATCTTGTGGCACGGCGGCGAGGCGGAGGGATCGCGGCGCTTCGTACTCGGACTGGACGCGGCGCAGCGTGCGGCGCTGGTGAAGTTCGTGGAGTCGCTTTGAGCCTCGGCAGCGCATCGCCTCGTCGGCTGTCGGCGCCTGCAACCCTACTTTGCCTCGGTTTGGTGGCGACCAGCGCGCCGGCGCAGACCGATTGGCGCAGGGTGGCTGTGCCGATCTACGGCGCACAGGCGTATGCGCAGGGCGAGGCCACGTTCCTCGCGCAGCGTGCGCAACGCTTCGCCACGCAGGCGCAGGCGTTCGCCGAAACGATGGCGCGCTACTGCGCCGGCGAACCATCTGTGACGCTCGCGCACGATCAGGCGCAGTGGAAGCGAAGCGTCGAGGCCTGGGATGCGCTCGCGGCCCACGCGACGGGCCCGCTGATCGAACGTCGCAGCGCACGGCACATCGACTTCCCGCTCCGCGAGGCGAACCTGCGGCGTGCGATCGCGGATTCACCCACGACGCTGCAGGATCTGGAGTCGATCGGCGCCCCGGCGCGCGGCTTCAGCGCATTGGAGTGGCTGTTGTGGCGGGACACGCCGCGGCCGAACACCCCCGCATGCCACTACGCGGTGCTGCTGGGACAGGAGATCGAGGGCGAAGCCCGGGCGCTCGATACGGCTGCACGAACGCGCGCCGAAACGCCACCCGAGGACGACGACGAGGCCGTCGCACGCCTTGCAGAGAGCCTCAACCAGTGGTTGGCCGGCATCGAGCAACTGCGCTGGACGTACCTGCGCAAGCCCCTGGAAGTGGCCGAGACGCGCGGGCAAACGCCGGCTTTCCCGCGCGCGCTCAGCGGTCACAGCGCCGCCTCTTGGGCATCGCGCTGGAAAACGCTGCGCGATGCTGCCGTGCTCGGTGCGCGGCCGGTTCCGCAGCTGGGAAAGGACTTCGTCCCGTTCGAGCCGCTGCTGCGCGGCCGCGGCCTGAACGCGCTCGCCGATCGACTGGTGGCTGCAACACAGCGTGCGGACGTGGCACTCGACGCCGTCGATCCGGTCTCCGCGGACCGGGTGCGCGCGGCCGCGTCCGCACTTGGCGAGCTTGCGCAGTTCACCGAGGACGAGCTTGCACCGGCCCTGTCGGTGAGGATGGGATTCAGCGATGCCGATGGCGACTGATGGTGCCAACGAGACCCGCAGGCGTCTGCTCCGGGCGATCGTGGCCGCTCCGATGCTGGCGATGCGCGCTGCACGGGCGGCGCCGTCGTCTTCGCCGATCCTGGTTGCCTCCTGGGCGAACGCAGCCGGCCACTTCGAGATCGGCGTGATCCGCCTCGGCGACAGCGTGGAGATCCTTCACCGCATCGAAGCGCCGACGCGTGCGCACGGACTCGCCTGCACGCCTGATGGGCAAGTGATCGCCGTGTCGCGCCGTCCCGGCGACTGGATCGTGCGCTGGCAGCCCGGTGGCGAAGCGCACTGGACCTGGGTCGGCGACGAGCGCCGCTTCAGCGGCCACGTGCAACTCGCCCCCGATGGGGCAAGCCTGTTCACCACCGAGATCGACTTCGATAGCGGTGACGGCGTCCTCGTGCAGCGCGACGCGATCAACCTCGAGGAGATCGCGGCGTGGCCAACCGGTGGACATGATCCGCACGACCTGGAGTGGCTCGATGCGAGATACCTGCTCGTGGCCAACGGCGGCATCGAGACCCTGCCCGAAACCGGACGCGACAAACGCAACCTCGAGGGCATGGACGCCTCGCTCGCGCTGGTCGACACGAGGACGGGAACGCACGCAGGGATGTGGCGCCTGCCCGATCCACGCCTGAGCATCCGGCATCTCGCACGACACGCGTGCGGACGCGTCGGTGTCGCCCTGCAGGCAGAACACGACGATGCGCCGCGGCGGTCCCAGGCTCCGCTGTTTGCGACGTTCGACCCCGCCGCCCGCAAGCTCGTCCCGAGCGCTGCGGTGCGCACGCAGAACGGCTACTCCGGGGACATCACGGCCACGGATTCAGGCTGGGTACTTTCCTGCCCCAAGGACGATTGCGTGTTCAGCGTGGACGAAAGGGGGCGCGTTAGCCGTCATGCGATCGCACAGGGCTGCGCACTGGTGACGTCGGCGGACCGCAGCTGCGCGTGGGCACTGGGCGACTCGAGCTGGCTGACGTTGCCTTCACCGGCCACCGTACACAGCACGGAGAAGGTCCTGCACTTCGACAATCACGCCCTGCTGCGCTGATTGCCGCGGCACGCGTCACACGCGGCGTCGGGACCACGTAGACTGGGCTCAACCAGTCGACCCGGCGCACGTCGGGCTCCAATCATCCATGTCCACCACCACCCTGCGCCGCCCCGTGGACGGCACGGCCGCCGGCCTCATGCTGCTGCTGTGCTTCCTGTGGGGCTTCACCCACGTCGCCTCCAAGCTCGCCGCGCCCGACATCTCGCTCGTGCTGCAGGGCGGATTGCGCTCGGTCCTCGCGCTGGCGCTGCTGTGGACCTGGGCATTGTCACGTGGCATTCGGCTGTTCGACCGCGACGGCACGCTGGCAGCCGGACTTGTCGCTGGACTTCTTTTCGCCGGCGAGTTCCTGTTCATCTTTGCCGGACTGGCGCATACCGGCGCATCGCGCATGGTGGTGTTCGTCTACCTGGCGCCCTGCCTCACGGCGCTCGGGCTGCACTGGTGGGTCCCGAGCGAGCGATTGGACCGCGCGCAGTGGCTGGGCGTGTGGCTGGCCTTCGTGGGTGTTGCGCTCGCCTTCCTCGACGGCTTCAGCGCCGGCCGCTCGTCCTTGCTGGGCGATGCATTCGGCGTCATCGGCGCGCTGTTGTGGGCGGCCACCACCGTGGTGATCCGGACCACGAAGCTGGCGGGCGCGAGCGCGACCAAGACGCTGTTCTATCAGCTCGCGGTGTCCGCGGCGCTGCTTCCGGTCGCCTCGCTGCTCATCGGCGAACCGGGCGTGACGGCGTGGAGTGCGATGGCTGTCGCGTCACTGTTGTATCAGGGCGCGATCGTCAGCTTCGGCAGCTATCTTGCCTGGTTCTGGCTGCTGCGCCATTACCTCGCGGCACGTCTGTCGGTATTCGCGTTTCTCACGCCGCTGTTCGGGGTCGTCTTCGGCGTGCTGGTGCTGGGCGAACCGCTGCGCCCCGCATTCCTCTCCGCAGTCGCACTGGTCGGCGCAGGCATCTATCTGGTGAACAGGCGGGGCTAGTCGCCGCGTCTCGCATGCGCCACCAGTACCTGGGCCACACAAGCGGTCAACTTCTTCGCATACGGCACGTGCAGGAACTCGTTGGGTCCGTGCGCGTTCGACTTCGGGCCGAGCACGCCGGTGATGAGGAACTGCGCGTCGGGGAAATGCTTGCCGAGCATGCCCATGAACGGAATCGTGCCGCCCTCGCCTATCATCGCCGCCGGCTTGCCGTAGTGGGTGCGCGAGGCGGCATCGAGAGCGCCCTTGAGCCAGAGTGCCGTGGGCGGTGCGCTCCACCCGCTGGCCGCCTGGTCGGCCTCGAAGTTCACCTGTGCGCCGAGCGGCGGATCCTTCTCCAGCACTGCTTTCATCGCGCTGACCGCTCGCTCGGCATCGAGCAGGGGCGGCAGACGTAGCGAGAGCTTGAGCGCGGTGCACGGACGCAGCACGTTGCCGGCGTCCTTGATCGCCGGCATGCCGTCCGCCCCCACCACCGACAGGAACGGCCGCCACGTGCGATTCAGGATCGCCTCGCCGAAGTCGCTCACCATCGGCTGCGTGGTGCCGGCGAAGGGAAACTTGCGATACACGCTGTCGCCCAGGATCGCGCCGGCCGCGTTCGCCTGCTCGATACGCTCTGCCGGGATTTCGCAGTGGAAGTCGCGGGGCCGGATCCGGCCGCTCGATGCATCCTCCAGGCGGTCGAGCAGGATGCGGGCGATGCGGAACGACGAGGGCACCACACCGCTTGCATCGCCCGAGTGCACGCCTTCGCCCAGCACGTCGATGCGCAGCGTACCGGCGGCGAGTCCGCGCAGCGATGTCGTCACCCAGAGTTGCTCGTAGTTGCCGCATCCGGAGTCGAGCCCGATGACGAAGTCGACCTTGCCCATGCGTGGCGCGAGCGCCTCCAGGTAGGCGGGCAGGTCGTAGCTTCCGCTCTCCTCGCAGCACTCGATCAGGCCGACGATGCGCGCGTGCGGTGCGCCCTGCGCGTGCAGCGCCGCGACCGCGGCGAGCGAGGCGAACACCGCGTAGCCGTCGTCGGCGCCGCCGCGGCCGTACAGCCTGCCCTCTTCCATCACCGGTACCCACGGACCGAAGCCGTCGCGCCAGCCGACCATCTCCGGCTGCTTGTCCAGGTGGCCGTACATCAGCACGGTGCCGCGCGCATCCCCGTGCGCCGCAATGTCGAACACGAGCACCGGCGTGCGGCCAGGCAGGCGCATCACCTCGATGTGCATGCCGGACAGGTCCTGCGCGCGGCACCACGCCTCGGCCATGGAAACCGCTGCGTCGATGTGGCCGTTCTTCGACCAATCGGGATCGAAGTGGGGCGACTTGCACGGCAGGCGGATGTAGTCGATCAGGCGCGGGACGATTTCGCTGTCCCACTTGAGATCGATGGCGCGGACGAGGGTACGGGAATCGAGCACGGCAGCGGTCCTGGGGGTGAAGACGCGCGCCGAGTGTAGCACCGCGGGCGCGAGCATCCCGTGAGCGGGACGCAGCACCGAAGCGGATCGTCAGCCGGCTGTGCCGGAAAGTGCGAAGCGGTTGGCGAAGTAGCCCTCGCCGCTTTCGAGCCGGGCGCGGAACTGCATGCGATAGCGATGCCCGTGCAGGTGCAGAATCGGTTGCGCATGCAATGCCGGGGTGCGCATCACCAGCACGACTTCGCTCGCGATGCCGGCTCCCTCGGTCGGGACCGGCAGCAGGAGGGCGGGTTGCGGCTCGGCATCGCCATCGGAGATGGCGGCGATGACGGCACCTCGTCCGAACAGGCGCACCCCGACGGATCGGTACAGCGCGTCCTTCGCGTCGAGCCTGCGGATCGCACCGACCGCCCAGGGTCCTGCACGCTCGGGATGCAGCGCCACGAGCTGGCCGATGAACAGCGGGTCGTCGTCGTGCATCCGCACCACCGCGCCGACACCGTGCCGGCTCTCGTCCGCGACGATCCACGATTCGGTGGTTTCCTCGGGGCGCTCACCGGTCAGCGCGAGGAAGGCGGCGTCGACCCCGGCCGCCGCATGCATCGTCGCCAGCACTCTTGTGCGCGCCTCGCTGCGCTCGGGCGGCCGTATGCCCCAGTAGCGGCTCAGATGTTCGAGCACGGCCACGCCGGTCTCGACGTCGCTATCGGCCGGCAGGCCGAGTTCTGGGGGAAGCTGGCTTTTCTCGCGCCCCTGCCGCGCATAGGCAGCGAGCACCTGCCCGGCGTCGCCGGGGCCGAAGTAGCGATGCGAATCGCGCACGCGCTGGACGGCATGGCCGCGCTGCGGCGCCGTGCCCTGGTCGATGTCCACCACGAAGTGGCAGCCGGGCGCCGGCGACTGGCGCAGGATGAACAGCTCGGCCAGCGCGGCGATGATGCGCTCGGCGGCGGCCTGTGCGGCAGGCAGCAGGTTGTTCATGCCGGACACGGCGAGGATCAGCGCGCGCAGGTACTCGCGGCGCACCGTGGACAGCGTGCGCGCGGCCGGATAGACCTTGAAGCGCAGCGTGGCCACACCACTGCGCTCGCAGTCGCGGTACAGCCGTCCGAGGCGGCCCCACAGGGTGGGATCCGGGGCGGAGTACGCGAGCAGCGTCCAGCGCAGTTCCAGCGCAATGGCGCGGACGGCGCGTGCCGCGATGCTGGCAACCAGTTCCTTCGTCGCCGTCGGAGTGCCGACCGGCTTCAGGCAGTAGGTGTAGGCGAGACCCAGTTCACTCGCATAGCTGACGGCCGCTTGCCACATGCGCCGCTGGCGATAGGTCTGCATGCGACCGCCCTCGGCCAGGTAGTCGCGCATGAGCCGCAGCCGAAACGGCTGCACCATCGCGTCGACGCCTTCGACCACCTCGTATACACGGCGCACATCCTCCGGGCCGCCCTGCCGGTAGGCCTGCAGCCAGAAGGCCGCCTCCTCCACCGCGCGCACGGCGTCATGCTGCGGGAGAACGATGGGCAGGACGCCGACGTCGCGCAGGCGCAGGTCGACCGGTTCGGCCGAAAGAGCGGGATCTGCGGAGCTGAGCGCGTGCATGGTGCAGTCGCCGCAGCAAGCTCTACGCCAGAGCGCGGATGCCGGCTCAACGCCGCCACGACGAGGAGGACGGGACGGTGGTTCGCGTGAAATCCGACATCCCTGCGGGGGAAAACCGCGCTCCCGGGCGAGATTCCGGTGCGCGCCGGCATGACGTCGGAGAACATGTCGACGGAATTGCCAACGAAGCGTCAATCCGCCGCCGGCAGGCACGACCCCGGTCGCGGCCGAGCGTCGCGGTCTGACGGATTGCGACACGCCAGCGCGCCGGCCGGCAGTTCGAGTTCGCAGGATTGCTCCGGCCCGAGGGCCAGCGCGAGCGGAAAGCGCAGCATCGACTCGCCCACCTCTTCGTAGCCGAACGGCTGTCTGCCCCCGGAAAGCTGCAGGCGCCGCTCCTTCGCGAGCACGCGCAGCGTGAAGGTGACCGCGGGGGAGTCCGACCCTGCCTCCAGTTCGCAGTCCAGTGCCTCGACGCCCCGAAGATGCCGCTCGGACACGACGGCCGGCGCGCCCGTTGCAGCCAGGCACAGCAACGCGGCCGCCGCGACGCGAACGCCCGTCTTCATACCGGCGCCCACACCGACGGATGACAACGGCGGTACTGGGGCGCGTACGGTGGCGGTTCCGCGCCCAGTTCGCGCGCCGCATGCCAGGCCCAGCGCGGATCGTCCATCATCCCGCGCGCGATGGCGACGAGATCGGCCCGCTCCGCCGCGATGATGTCGTTGGCGAGCCGGGGTGAACTGATCATGCCCACCGCCATCACCGGCATGCCGGTCGCCCGCTTCACCTGCTCGGCGAAGGGCACGTTGTACCCGGGTGCGAACGGAATGCTCTGCCGCGGGTCGAGCTGTCCGGAGGTGACGTCGAGGAAGTCACAGCCGCGTTCCTGGAGAGCGCGCGCGAACGCCACAGTCTCCTCCGGCGTCCAGCCGCCCTCCACCCAGTCGGTCGCCGAGACGCGCACGCCGCAGGGGCGCTCCTTCGGCCAGACCGCGCGCACCGCGTCGAACACTTCCAGCGGGAAGCGCATGCGGTCCGCCGTGGAGCCACCGTACGCATCATCGCGTCGATTCGAGATCGGTGAGAGGAACTCGTGCAGCAGGTAGCCATGGCCGACGTGCAGTTCCATCAGATCGAAGCCCAGGTGCGCAGCCCGCGTCGCCGACTCCACGAACTGCCGCTTGACGCGCGCGAGCCCATCGGCGTCGAGTGCTTGCGGCGTGTGCCAGCCTTCGGCGAATGGGACAGCCGACGGCGCCAGCGTGGTCCACGCCCCCTCCTCCGGCTTGAGCGGCTTGCCGCCGGCGCCGGGCGGATGCGTCGAGGCCTTGCGACCGGCGTGCGCGAGCTGAATGCCGAGCTTGGCCACGCCGAACCTGCGGCAGAAATCAACCACATGCTTCAGCGCCTGCTCGCTGGCATCGTCGTACAGGCCCAGGCAGCGCGGCGAGATCCGCCCTTCGGGCGACACGTGCGTGGCCTCGATGATGACGAGCCCTGCGGCGCCCATCGCGAACTGCCCTACGTGCATCAGGTGCCAGTCGCTGGCGCAGCCCTCGTCGGCCGCGTACTGACACATCGGAGAGACGACGATGCGGTTGGGGAGCGTGAGTTCGCGCAGGGCGAAGGGGGTGAAGAGGGGTGGGTTCATGCGTTCGTCCGGAGTCGGCTGCGCTGGATTATAGAAGGGGGCGGCGGCGATGCGCTGGCATCGATGTGTGCAGGACGCATGCAACGCGAGGATCCCTTGCTCGCTGGCGCTCGGGATGACGCCGGTGGGTGAATGACTCGCACGGCTGCCTATCCTACGCTTCGGTGGCGCATTCCAACAGAAGGGAGGAATTCCCGGAACATCCCTCGCCGCGTCGCGCCGTGAGAGAATCCCTTCGTCCCGCATTTCGACCCGCAACGTCTCGATGTCGACCCCATCCCTCACCGCCCGTCCTGCCGTCCTCGACCTGCGCCCGTCGCGCATCCGCGAAGTCGCCAACGCCGCCATGGGCCGCGCCGACGTGCTGCCGTTCTGGTTCGGCGAGCCGGACGAGGTCACACCCGATTTCATCCGGCAGGTGGCGATCGATTCGCTGAATGCGGGGGAGACGTTCTACAGCCAGAACCTCGGCCTGCCCGAACTACGGGCCGCGATTGCCGCGTACCTCTCGCGCCTGCACAGCGCCACGGCGCCCGAGCAGATCGCCGTGACCAGCTCCGGGCTGTCGGCGCTGCAACTCGCCACGCAGGCCCTGATCGGACCCGGGGACCGGGTGGTCGAGGTGACGCCGCTATGGCCCAACCTGGTCGAAATCCCCAAGATCCTGGGTGCGCACGTGGAATGCGTGCCCCTGCAGTGGCGCCAAGGCCAGTGGCGGCTCGACCTGGACCGCCTGCTCAGCGCGCTCACCCCGGCCACGCGCGCGTTGTTCGTCAATTCCCCGAACAATCCGACCGGCTGGACCATCTCGCGCGCGGAACAGCAGGCCGTCCTCGACCACTGCCGGCGCCACGGCATCTGGCTGATCGCCGACGACGCCTACGAGCGCCTGCACTACGATGAAGCCGCCCCGGTCGCACCTTCCTTCCTCGACTTCGCGAGCGAGCACGATCGAATCGTGAGCACCAACACGTTCTCGAAGTCGTGGCTGATGACCGGCTGGCGACTCGGCTGGCTGCGCGCGCCACAGGCACTCATCGCGGAGATGCCGAAGCTGATCGAGTACAACACCTCGTGTGCGCCGGTGTTCGTGCAGCGCGCCGGGATCGCGGCCATCGAACGCGGGGAACCCGTGATCGCACGCACCCGGAAACGCTTCCACACCGCACGCGACTTCCTGGTCGAGCGCCTGCGCGGCATTCCCGGCATCGAGGTGGCCACACCGCAGGGCGCGATGTACGCGTTCTTCAAGGTCGACGGCGTGCACGACAGCCTGGCCCTGTGCAAACACCTCGTCGGCGACACCGGCCTGGGCCTGGCGCCGGGCATCGCCTTCGGCCCCGAGGGCGAAGGCTTCGTGCGCTGGTGCTTCGCGGCGAGCGAGGAGCGGCTGGCCGACGGCATCGACCGGCTGCGCAGGGGGCTGGCGAGCTTTCCGCGGCACGCCTGAGCGCGCATGAACCGTCCCGAGACGCCGCCTCCGATCGCGGTCGTGCCGCACGCGACACCCTACGACATCGCAGCGTGGATCATCGCTGCGGCAGCCCTGCTCCTGACGCTGAAGCTGCGCCTGCTGCCGGCGCTGCTCGCCGGCCTGCTGGTGTACGCGCTGGTGCACATGGTGGCGCCGAGACTGCGCGCCGTGAACGTCGGCGAGAAGCGGCGCAAGCTGGTGGCGGTGGCGCTGCTGGCCACGGTGATCGTCACCCTGATCACCGCCGCCATCTTCGGCGCCATCGCCTTCTTCCGCAGCGACGTCGGCAATCTCCCGGCCCTGCTGGTGCAGATGGCGGACATCATCGCCGACTCGCGCAGCATGCTGCCCGCGTGGCTGACCGACAGGCTGCCGCGCACCGCCGACGAGCTGCGGGTGTCGATGGAGGCTTGGCTGCGTCAGCACGCGGGCGACGTGCAGGCCTTCGGTGCGCGCTTCGGCGTGGCGCTGGTGCATATCCTGATCGGCCTGATCATCGGCGCGATGATCTCGCTCAACGAGGCCGTTTCGAAGGAGGTGCCTCGACCGCTGGAGAAGGCCCTGATCGAGCGCGTGCGCCGCCTGGCCGAAGCCTTCCGTCGCATCGTCTTCGCGCAGGTGCGCATCTCGGCCCTGAACACCCTTCTCACCGGCCTGTACCTAGCGGTGTTCCTGCCCCTGACGGGCGTGCACCTGCCGTTCGTGAAGACGATGATCCTGGTCACCTTCCTGGTCGGGCTGCTGCCGGTGATCGGCAACCTGATCTCCAACACCGTGATCGTCGTCGTGAGCCTGAGCCACTCGCTGTTCGCCGCGATGGGTTCTCTCGCCTTCCTGGTGATCATCCACAAGCTCGAGTACTTCGTGAATGCGCGCATCATCGGGACCCAGATTCGAGCGCGCGCGTGGGAGCTGCTGCTCGCCATGCTGATCGGCGAGGCAGCGTTCGGTGTGACGGGCGTGATCGCCGCACCGATCTTCTACGCCTACCTGAAGGACGAACTGAAGAGTCGCCTGCTGATTTGACACCATGCCGCTGAAGCTCGCCATCATCCCCGTCACACCCTTCTCGCAGAACTGCTCGCTGCTGTTCGACGCCGACACCGGCGTCGGGGCGGTGGTCGACCCGGGTGGCGATCTCGACCGCATCCTGGGTGCGGCGGAAAAGCACGGCGTGAGGCTGGAGAAGATTCTGCTCACGCACGGTCACATCGACCACTGCGGCGGCACCGCCGAGCTGGCCGGGCGACTCGACATCCCGGTGGAGGGACCGCAGCGCGAGGACGCGTTCTGGATCGACCAGCTGCCGATGCAGAGCAGGATGTTCGGCTTCCCGCCGCTGCGCGCGTTCACGCCCGACCGCTGGCTCGAGGGCGGCGACACGGTCAGTGTCGGCGGAATCGAACTGCAGGTGCGCCACTGCCCCGGCCACACACCGGGCCATGTGATTTTCTTCGCGCGCGAGGCACGCCTTGCACTGGTGGGCGACGTACTCTTCCATGGCTCGATCGGGCGCACCGACTTTCCGCGCGGCGACCATGCCACGCTGTTGCGCTCGATCCGCGAACAACTTTGGCCATTGGGCGACGAAGTGCAGTTCGTGCCCGGGCACGGACCGATGTCCACGTTCGGCGAGGAACGGCGCAGCAACCCGTTCGTGTCCGACCAGGCGCTCGGCGCGCGCTAGCGGACCACGGCATGGGCCTGTACGAACGCTTCGTGCTCGCCCCGGCGCTGAACTGCGTGTGCGGGCTGCCGCTGGTCACCGCGCAACGCCGCAAGGTCGTGCCGCTTGCACGCGGCCGCGTGCTGGAGATCGGGTTGGGCAGCGGTCTCAACTTTCCGCTGTACGATCCCGCGCAGGTGACATCCGTGACCGGCCTCGACCCCAGTGAAGCACTGTTCGCCTACGCGCGCGAACGTGCAGAAGGACTTGCCTTCCCGGTCGAGCTGCTGGTGGGCGGCGCGGAGGCGAATCCACTGCCCGATGCGGCATTCGACACCGTCCTGGTGACCTACACGCTGTGCTCGATTCCCGACGTGAGCGCGGCGCTGGCGCACATGCGCCGCGTGCTCGCGCCGGGCGGACAGCTGCTGTTCTGCGAGCACGGGTACGCGCCCGACGCGGACGTGCGGCGCCGGCAACGGTGGATCGAGCCGATGTGGAAACACCTCGCCGGCGGCTGTCACCTGACGCGCGACCCTCCCGTGCTGCTCGAGCGCGCAGGGTTCCGCATCGTCGCGATGGACTCCTACTACGTCCCGAAGGTCCCGCGCTTCGCCGGCTATCATCGTGTCGGTGCTGCTCACGCGGGTTAGACTGCCGACGCAAGTTCGATCCGCCGGAAGGAGCGCCGCATGGTTGACCTGCCCACCCTCGCGCAACTGGACGCCGCTGCTCGCGCCGTGTACGAGGTGATGCCGCCCTCGCCGCAGTACCGTTGGCCGCTGCTGCGCGCGGCGCTGGGCAGCGAAGTGTGGGTGAAGCACGAGAACCACACCCCCATCGGCGCGTTCAAGGTGCGTGGCGGACTGGTCTACTTCGCCGACCTCGCGGCGGGCGCCCACCGCCCCGCAGGTGTGGTGAGCGCCACCCGCGGCAACCACGGTCAGTCGATCGCCCTGGCCGCCGCGCGCCACCAGATCGCCTCCACCATCGTCGTGCCTCATGGCAACAGCGTGGAGAAGAACGCGGCAATGCGTGCGCTGGGAGCAGCGCTCGTCGAACACGGCGATGACTTCCAGGCCGCGCGCGAGCACGCCGCAGGTCTGGCCCGGGAACACCACTGGCACATGGTGCCGTCGTTCCATCCCCTACTCGTGCGCGGCGTCGGCACCTACTCGCTGGAGTTCCTGCGTGCCGCACCGAGTCTCGACATCGTGTACGTGCCGATCGGTCTGGGCTCGGGCATCTGCGGCATGATCGCAGCGCGCGAGGCACTGGGACGCCGCACGACGATCGTCGGCGTGGTGTCGTCGCATGCACCCGCGTACGCGATCTCGTTCGCGCAGCGCAAGGTCGTGTCGCATGCGGTCACCACGAAACTCGGCGACGGCATGGCATGCAGCACACCCGAGCAGCCGGCGCTGGAGTGGATCTGGCGGCACGTGGAGCGCATCGTGCAGGTCAGCGACGACGAGTTGCGCGCCGCGATGCGGCTGCTGTTCAGGGCCACGCACAACGTTGCCGAAGGAGCCGGCGCGGCCGGGCTCGCCGCAGCGTGGCAGGAGCGCGAACGGCTGCGGGGAAAGCAGGTGGGCGTGGTGCTCAGCGGCGGGAACGTCGATAGCGACGTGTTCGGCGAGGTGCTGAGGGGTTAGCGTCTCGACATCGAACGGCTGGGGCCGAGGCTGGGGGCAGTGTAAGCATGCCCCCTTTGGTCATCTCAACACGGGCGTAGAAGGTGGAGGCTCTGCTCAACATCGACGTGCCGGACATACCGGCTGCGGTCCGGTTCTACGAGCGCGCACTCGGCCTGCGACTGCGCCGCACGCTGTTCGATGGAACGGTAGCCGAGATGAGCGGTGCGCCGCTTCCGATCTTTCTGCTGGAGAAGAAACCCGCTTCCTCCCCCGGTCCCGCCATTCCCGCAACACGCGACTATGCACGGCACTGGACCCCGGTACATCTCGACATCACGGTCACCGATCTGGGAGCGGCGATCGATCGGGCATGCGACGCCGGCGCTGTGCTCGAGGGTCGCATCCACGTCGACGTGTGGGGCAGGCTGGCGACACTGGGCGATCCGTTCGGACATGGGTTCTGCCTGATCGAGTGGTCTGCAAGCGGCTACGATGCGGTCGCCGATTCGGTGACCCGGTTACAACAACAACGACTACCTCGCCCTGCATCGCGTTCGAGATGACATCTCCGACTTGTCCGTGGGGGGAGCCCGGAGATGCGTCGCACCGGTTCGGCGGGCAGCGGATGGTCGCGCTTGCATGCAGCAACGTCATAGTCGGCATGCGCAACGCATGCATCATCAGACTGGAGGAGGGTGCCATGCTCTGCAGCTCGAGACGTTTGTCCGGCTTCCTTGCTTGTGTGCTGGCGACGGCCTGTCTCGCCGAGGCGGCAGCCGGCGAGATCAAGCTGGTGTCCGATACCATGGAGAAGGTGTGCCGGGTGGAGGTCGCATCCGGGCCGGGTGCACCAGACACGACGGCAGTCGAAACCCATACCGACGTCGAAAAGGGATGGTCGATCACGAAAGCGGACAAGCTCTGCTACCGGCGAGCGAGCACTCCTGGCAATTGCGATTCCGGCATGACTCAATGGAATACACGATGGACATGCGTCGAGAAGACCGGCGCGGGCGTCACGGAGATGTCGTTGAAATAGCGGCGACGTCGCCCAAGTGAGGGAAGCCGTGAACGCTCTCACGGTCCTCGGCATTTCATCGGCTGTCGCGTCAGCCCTGGTCGGCGGCGTCTTCTTCGCATTCTCGACCTTCGTCATGCGCGCACTGGCAGGAATGCCACCGTCCCAGGGCGTTCTGGCCATGCAGCGCATCAACCTCGCGGTGATCAATCCCTGGTTTCTGGGCGTGTTCCTGGGGACCGTGCCGCTGCTCGCCGTCACCGCGCTCTTCGCGCGGGGCGACCCGCACGCTCTCGGCTGGCTGCTGAGCGCCTTCGTCCTGTACCTGGTCGGATCGACAGGGGTCACCATGGCCTTCAACGTGCCGCGCAACAACAGACTCGCCGCGCTGGAACCGGCTTCGAACAAGGCAGCGACTTACTGGCCGGCCTATGCGCGCGAGTGGCTCTGGTGGAATCACGTGCGCTGCGCCGCCTCCCTGCTCGCAGCGGTCGCTGCGGCGCTGGCCGTTGCCCGCTAAGATGGCGCGAGCAGTCGTTCCCGAACTCGAGAACCGCCTTATTTCTCCAGGAGAACTGCATGCTCGAACTTCGCCCCAGCTGCGAATGCTGCGACAAGGACCTGCCGCCGGACTCGGCCGATGCCCGCATCTGTTCGTTCGAATGCACCTTCTGCGTCGCTTGCGCCGACGACGCATTGGGCGGAACGTGCCCCAACTGCGGAGGAGAACTGGTGGCACGCCCCCGCCGCCCGGCGAGTAAGCTCGCCAGCCATCCGCCGTCGACGAAGCGCATCTACAAGCCGGCCGGGTGCGCAGGCGCGGTTCGGGCATGACCCGATGCTGAAGATCCTGCGGACTATTGCCGCCCTGCGCACGTGCGATCTCGCGGAGGCCCGTCAGCCCATCTGACCGGACAGCATGGCATGCGTGGCTCCACGGTCGTTCTTCGCGTGGGTGGGCTGGAACGACGTATTCGTACCGGTCGAGAGCGTCGTGCGGGGCCGACGACATCTTCCGCCACCCGGTCGATGCGCACGGCGCCGCCCTAATGCCGGCCGCCCAAGTGCCGGATGAAAGCCCTGACGCCGCGCCGTACATCGCCTGTGCGGACAGCACTCAGCGCCGCTTCGGCGCCCGCGCAGGTGCTCTCGCCCTGCTCTTCTCCCGTGCCCGCGCGACGATGAACTCCGCCAGCAGGTCGAAGTCGCGTCGGTGTGCGCTGGTGGGTCGCGTGGCGAGCGCGATGTCGCGCGCGGGCACCTGCGAGGAGAACGGCCGCGCCACGAGACCGGTTCCATTGAGGATGCCCGCTTTCAGCGTCATCTCAGGAAGCAGGGTCACGCCCAGGCCTCCTTCCACCATCTGGATCAGGGTGGTCAGGCTGGTCGCCTCCACCATCGATGCGTCATTGGCTCTACGCGTGCCGCAGGCCGCAATGGCGTGTTCCCGCAGGCAGTGCCCCTCTTCCAGCAGCAGGATCTCGCCTTCGCGCAGGCTGCGCACCGCCACTTCCCTCGGCTGCGCCAGCGGGTCGTCGGCGCGCGCGACGAACCAGAACTCGTCCTTGAACAGCTTGCGCGTCAGCAGTTCGCCCGTGTCATAGGGCAACGCGATCAGTGCGACGTCCAGGTCGCCCGCGCGCAGGCGCTCGAGCAGGCGCTCGGTCTGGTCTTCGCGCAGGTAGAGCTTGAGGTCCGGGTGCTCGGCTCGCAAAGGCGGCAGCAGACCGGGCAGCATGAACGGCGCGATGGTGGGAATCACCCCCAGCCGCAGGGTTCCGGACAGCGGCTTCTGCGCGAGCAGCGCCACCTCCACCAGATCCTGCGCCTGTGCCAGCAGCGTGCGAGCGCGCTCGACCACTTCACTGCCCACGTCGGTCAGCCGCACCCGGCGCGTGTCACGCTCGACGAGCTCGACACCCAGCAGGTTCTCCAACTCCTTGATCCCGGCCGACAGCGTGGACTGCGTGACGAAGCAGGCCTCGGCGGCGATACGGAAGTTCAGGGACTCGGACAGGGCGACCAGGTAGCGCAGCTGGCGCAGGGACGGGAGGGTGGCCATGGCTGGCTCGTGACTCGTGACTCGTGATTCGTGATTCGTGACTCGTGACTCGTGACTCGTGACTCGTGACTCGTGGGGATGCTAATCGATTTTATCGATCGTAACCAGAGAAACTATTCGTTGGAGTGAATGAGTGCGGGCTGGCATAGTGACGCTCGTCGCAGCACGGGCTGCAATGAAGTCATCGACCCACCAAGGAGGGAAAGTATGTCCGATAACCGCGAAGGTCAACGCGTTCCGAACGTCACGTTCCGCGTCCGAGAGAACAACGAGTGGAAGAGCGTGAGCACCGACGATCTGTTCAAGGGCAAGACCGTGGTCGTGTTCTCGCTCCCCGGTGCATTCACGCCGACCTGCTCCTCCACGCACCTGCCGCGCTACAACGAACTGGCGCCGGCGTTCTTCGCCAACGGTGTCGACTCGATCCTGTGCGTGTCGGTCAACGACACGTTCGTGATGAACGAATGGGCGAAGGACCAGGAGTCCGAGCACATCACGCTGGTTCCGGACGGCAATGGCGAGTTCACCGACGGCATGGGCCAGCTGGTCGACAAGTCCGACCTGGGCTTCGGCAAGCGTTCCTGGCGCTATTCGATGCTGGTGCGCGACGGCGTGGTCGAAAAGATGTTCATCGAGCCGAACAAGCCGGGCGACCCGTTCGAGGTGTCGGACGCCGACACCATGCTCAGCTACATCAACCCCAACGCGAAGAAACCCGACCAGGTGGCAATCTTCACCCGCGAGGGCTGCAGCTTTTGCGCAAAGGCGAAGGCGCTGCTCACCGAGCTGGGATACGACTACGCCGAGGTGCCGCTGCCCCACACGGTGCGCACCAAGGTCGTCGGCGCACTGGCGAATGCCAAGACCGTTCCGCAGATCTACATCAACGGCCAGTACATCGGCGGTGCGGAAGAGCTGGAGCGCTGGGCGCGCAAGGCGGCTTGATCGAAATCCGGTGCCATCCCGGGCACCACAGCGAGGATCCCTCGCTGCGCTCGGGATGACACCGGCCTCGAGTCAACACCCCGGGTGTCGCGTGGCCAACGGCACGTCCCAACGGTGTCAATTCAAGCCTTGGCCGAGGAATCCTCGCCGTCCGCCAACGGTGTCGCGCCGAGCCGCAGGCGAGGAATCCTCGCACGACCCCGACGGTGTCATTCCGAGCCCTGCCGCGACCCCCGACGGTGTCATTCCGAAGCCGCAGGCGAGGAATCCTCGCAGTGCTGTCAAGGACAGGATCTCTCCCTGCCCCTGAGATGACGTCAGCGCACGCATGACGCCAAAGGTAAGAGCCGCACCAAGCGGCAGGACTGCACGGACGCAACGTCCAAACCCAGAGCAAGGAGCATTCACAGCAATGAGCACCATGCATGTCGATGTCGCCGTGATCGGCGCCGGAACCGCCGGCCTCGCGGCCTACCGCGCGGCCGTGGCGGCCGGCAAGCGTGCAGTCATCATCGAGGGCGGGCCCTACGGCACCACCTGCGCCCGCGTCGGTTGCATGCCCAGCAAGCTGTTGATCGCTGCCGGGGACGCCGCTCACGTGGCGCACAAGTGGGGCGAGTTCGGCTTGCGCCTGCACGGCGGAATCGAGGTGGACGGCCGCGCGGTGATGGCGCGCGTCAGGCGCGAGCGCGATCGCTTCGTCGGCTTCGTGCTGAAGGGCGTGGACAACATTCCCGGCTCCGACCGGCTGCGCGGCTACGCCCGCTTCACCGGCGATCGCACCTTGGAAGTGGACACGGGTACGCACGTGCACTTCGACCGCGCGGTGATCGCCACCGGCTCGTCACCCGCGATCCCGCCCCTCCTGCGCGGTGCCGGCGAGCGGCTGATCGTCAACGACGACATCTTCGACTGGGATACGCTGCCCGCCTCGGTAGCAGTGTTCGGCCCGGGCGTCATCGGGCTGGAACTCGGTCAGGCCTTGCACCGGCTGGGCGTGCGCGTGCACATGTTCGGCAGGGATAACCTGGTCGGACCCTTCACCGACCCGGTGGTTCGCAGTTACGCGCAGCGCACCTTCGCGAGCGAGTTTCCGCTCGACGCCGACGCGCACATCGCGCGCATCGAGTACACCGGCGAAGCCGTAGAGCTCGATCACGTGGGTGCCGACGGCGTGACGCGGACGATCACGGTCGACTACGTCCTCGCTGCGACCGGCCGCACGCCGAACGTGCGCAAGCTTGGCCTCGAGAACACGGGGCTCGCGCTCGATGCACGCGGCGTGCCGTTGTTCGACCGTTACACGATGCAGTGCGGCGACAGCCACATCTTCATCGCGGGAGACGCCAACAACGACCTGCCACTTCTGCACGAAGCGGCCGACGAGGGCCGCATCGCGGGCGAGAACGCGGCCGCGTACCCGTACCTGCGCGCCGGTCTGCGCCGCACGCCGCTTGCAGCGGTGTTCTCCGATCCGCAGCTCGCGGTGGTGGGCGCACGGTATGCGGACTTGAAGCGCGATGAGATCGTGGTCGGCGAGGTGTCGTTCGAGAATCAGGGCCGCAGCCGGGTGATGCTGCGCAACCGCGGTCTGCTGCACGTGTATGCCGACATCGACAGTGGTGCGTTCCTGGGCGCCGAGATGATCGGGCCGGACGCGGAGCACATCGGTCACCTGCTGGCCTGGGCGCACCAATGCGGCCTGAGCGTCGAGCGTATGCTCGAGATGCCCTTCTACCACCCGGTGGTGGAGGAAGGCCTGCGCACCGCGCTGCGCGATGCCAAGGCAAAGCTGGATCAGGCGAAGATCGATCGGGCGAGAGTCGATCGCGAGCGCGAACGCCGGGCCGCCTGAACGGCGACCGGCACCGTCTCCTCCCCCTGGGCGCAAAGACCAGGCTTCAGCCGCACCCGGGTGCGGCTTTTTTTGGTGTGTGGGACTTACTCGGCGGGCGGTCGGTGCTGGACGCCGTACTTCGCGTAGATCGCGGCGATGGTGCCGTCGGCGAGCAGTCTGTCGAGAACCTGATTCACCGCCTCGACCAGCGCCTGATCGGACTTGCGCAGCCCGATCGCGATGTTCCAGGTGAGCTCGGGGGTCTGGTCGAAGGCATTCACGAGCTGCAGCCCGGCATCCGGGTTCCTGGCGATATAGTAGCTGAGCCGCGCACCGGACACCACCGCACCGTACAGCTCGCCCTTGCGCAGATCATCGACGAGGTCCGTCTCGAACGCGTAGGGCGAGGTCGTCAGCCCCTGCTTGCCCAGCACCATGCTGGCAATCGAGTTGATCATGACGCCAACCTTGCGGCCCTTGGGGATTTCGCGGAAGTCGTTCACGGCCTGATCGCTCTGCGACATCCCCAGCGCGACGCCGGAACGGTGATACGGCCGGCTCAGCAGCAGTCTGCCCTTGTGCACCCCGGGATCGGCCACCGTGTCGAACAGCATGTCGCAGTTGACCGTGTTCGCACGCCGGCGCGGGAAGATCCATTCCGTGCTCAGGTTCAGCCCTAGCCCCGCGGCAATCGCGCGACCCAGCTCCACCTGGAATCCCGGATCGTCCGCCTTGTTGCTCGCGAACGGCAGCGCATCGTCGTTGGCGCACATCGAGATCTGGCCCAGCTGCCTGACCTCTGCCAGGGTGCGGGCCTGCGCAGAAGCCTGCACGAGGCAGGCGAGCATGACACCGGCGAGCATGGCCGGTAACCAGGTGTATCGCACGCGAGAGGTCATCATGGATTCTGCGGCTCTTCGCCGGGCTTGAGATTGCGGATGAACTTGACGATCAGCCAGATCTGATCGTCGTTGTAGACGCTGCCGAAGGCCGCCATGCGGCCAGGCATTCCCTTCTTGATGCGGTTGAACAGGGCTTGGTCAGTACTCACCGAGTTCATCAGCTGCGGCCCCTTGCCGGCATGACGGCCGTAGTCCTCATGGCAGAAGCCGCAGATGTTGCGGAAGTTGGCCTTGACGTCGAAGGTCTTGACCGCCGGCGTCGCGGGGGTACTGTCCTGCGCATGCGCACCGCCTGCCAGGACGGCGGCGACCATGGCAGCGCCCAGCAGCCGATGGGGCATCCTCGATTGCCTGATACTCGATTGCCTGATACTCGATTGCATTTCCAATTCATTGCCTCCGGCCCGGTTGCACCAACGTCTGCATGTAACGCACGACCCACGGGCCAGTGGACCGCAGCGAAGAAACGGTCAGACTCAAGAAAAAAGGAGCGGGGAAGTCCCTCCCCGCCCCTTGCATGCTGCCTTGCAGCCTGTGCTGCGAAACGATCAGTCGAGCGCGTAGACCTTCAGCACGCCGGAATCCTTCGGCATGCTCTTCCACGGCTCGCCCCACAGGTCACCGTAGCCATCGCCCACCAGGCTGCCCCAGCCGGTCATCACTGCCACGTACTGCTTGCCGTTGGCCATGTAGGTCATGGTGCCGCCGTTGCTGCCCTGGCCCATATTGTGGCTCCACAGCTTCTTGCCGTTGGCGGCATCGTATGCCGCGAACGTGCCGTCGGCTTCGGGCACGAACAGGACGTTGCCGCCGGTGGTCAGCAGGCCGCCATGGGGCGGGGCCTTGTACGTGATCTCGTACTTGACCTTGCCGGTGATCGGATCGCGGGCACGGATGTGGCCTGACGGCGGCTTGTCCCCCGGACCTTTCATGGTGAAGTTGGCACCGATGTTCAACTGTACCACGGGCTCGGTGATGGGCTCGGTGCGCACGATCTCGATGTCCATGCACCACTCGAAGCCGACCTTGTAGAGCAGGCCGGTCTTCGGGCTGTAGCTGCCGGCGTTCCAGCTGTAGCCGCCGGCGATGGCCGGGCACAGGTTCTGGTGCTTGCCTTCGGGCGGATCCCAGCGCCCGACCAGTTCGCCATTGGGCTTGATGTCCTTGACGAAGTTGATCGCGTCGACGCCCTTGTACACGTTGACCGGCTTGCCGGCGGCGCGGTCGAAGACGTAGACGAAGCCGCTCTTGCTCGGATGCACCACGTACTTCTTGCCGTCGCGGTCGATGTGCATGAATTCGCCCTGGGCAGGGTCGAAGTCCCACGCGTCGTGCGGCAGCACCTGGAAGTAGTTCTTCAGCTTGCCGGTCTCGGGTTCGAGCATGATGACCGACGAGGTGTACAGGTTGGTGCCCGGACGCGGGCCCTCGGTCATCCACTTCTCGCCGGCCCAGTCGTAAAGCGGAGCCGGGTTGGCAGTGCCCCACCACACCGTGTTGGTCTCGGGGTCGTAGCTGCCGGCCATCCAGCCGCCGCCACCACCGGTCTTGTAGGAATCGCCGCCCCAGGTGTTACGCGCATCGGTCTCGGTGCCGTCGTTGCCGCCGGCGGTGAAGAACTCCCACACCTTCTCCCCGGTCTTGGCATTGACGCCGAAGATCGGGCCGCGGTAGGGCCACTCACCACCCTGCGAGCCGATGATGACAATATCCTTGACCACCAGGGCCGCACCGGTGAAGCCAACGGTCAGCTTCTCGGAATCGACCAGCTTGGTCTCCCACTTGAGTTGCCCGGACTTGGCGTCAATCGCCACCAGCTTGCCGTCCAGGGTTCCCATGTAGAGGTTGCCGTAGGCGGCGGCAAGGCCGCGGTTGTACGGCGAGTGCGTCTGGCGCGCGACCAGGTCCTCGTTGAGCTTCTGTTTGTACGTCCACAGCGGCTTGCCGGTGGCGCCATCCAGCGCGTAGACCTGATTGTACGGGCTCGAGTAGTACAGCACGCCGTCGATCGCGAGCGGAATGCCCTGCAGACCGCGGTTGGCGCGCGAGGCCACGTGCGACCATGCTTCCTTGAGCTTGCCGACGTTGCGTGTGTTGATCTGATCCAGCGCGCTGTAATGCCACGACTTGTAGCCGCCGTGGTAGGACATCCAGTTGCCGGGTTCCTTGTCGGAATTGATCAGCCGTTGCCCGTCGACATCGGCAGCAAAGGCGGCCGCGGATGCGGTCAGCCCTGCCGTCAGCGCAACAGCCACCAAACGGCGCATGGTCCGGTTCACGGTGCGCCCATTGGTCTGTGTCATGAAAAGACCTCCCTGTAACTTCTGCACGACATGGATTTACTCGGGAGAGATGCATGGACTGCGGCACTCGCCCCTACGCTTCCGTCCCATGCGGAGATTTTCCTGTCATGGGCAGGAACCTTTCATTGTTCGGGGGGCGCGACCAGAAGTCAAGGCGAACGGGATCGTCCGGACCCTCTCCGGACCGGCGGGCGTACCGGATCGTCATGGCGCCCGGGTTGCAGGCGATGCGCCATGCCGTCGTTATCGGGCGGCGTTCAGCTCGCGCAGGGCGAGCAGCGCCACCTCCGCCGAGGCGTAGCGCTCTTCCGGTTTCTTGGCGAGGAGTTTCTCGAGCACGGGCTGGAAGCGCGCCAGGTCGTCGGGCAGGACCGGCAACGGCGCGTGCACGTGCTTCTGCAGCACGGTGAGTGCGTCCTCGCCGCGATAGGGAGGATGACCGGTGAGGAACTCGTGGAGCATGATCCCGAGGCTGTACAAGTCGGTGCGCGGATCGACCTGGCCGGTGATGGCCTGCTCGGGACTCAGGTAGTACGGCGTGCCGAGCGCCTCACCGCGCGTGGTCTGGTTCAGGTTGCGCGACAAATCCTTGGCGATGCCGAAGTCGGTCAAGACCAGCTCTCCGTCCTCGCGCAGCATGATGTTGTCGGGCTTGAGGTCGCGGTGCACGATCCCTTGCGCGTGTATCGCGACCAGCGCGTCGGCGATCTGGCACACGTAGTCGATCGCCTTCTCCGGCGACAACGCGCCGTGCAGGCGTCCGCGCAGGTCGCCGCCCGGGAAGTACTCCATCGCGATGAAGGCGTGGGAACTGGTCTTGCCGTGCTCGTACACGGTTGTCACATGCGGGTTCTTGATCTGCGAGATCAGTTCCAGTTCCTGCTCGAAGCGCTGCAACAGGTCGACCGCGCCGTTGCCGATATCCACCACCTTGAGTACGCGCAGCGCGTGCGTCTTCTCGTGCTCGGCCAGAAACGCGCGCGACATGCCGCTCTGGCTGAGCCGCCGGATCAAGCGGAAGCCGGGCACCTTCACCGGTGTATCCGCCGGCCGCATCAGGGATGGCTGCTGAGAGGCTCGGATGCGGTGCGTCTCGTTGAACAGGCGGTCGCGTACGCGCACGATGACTGCGGTGTTCTGCGCGACGGCCTGATCGATCAGGCGGTAGGTTTCGGCATTGCGTCCGTCGCCGTTCTGACGCGGTTGCAGCCCCGTCACCTCGGTCATCTCGACCGGGAAGGCCCGGCCGCGCACCAGCAGCGAGCCGCGCTTGCCGCTGCGGAAGCGGCTTCCGGCCAGCTTGAGCGTGTCCATCGACGTCACCACGCTCGCGCCCAGCTTCTTCGTCTGCTCCTCCAGGCGCGAGGCAACGTTGACCGTGTCGCCGACGATCGTGGTGTCGATGCCGGCGCCGGTGTTGAGCCGGCACAGCATGACATTGCCGGTATGCACACCCGCGCCGATGGCGAAATCGGGCAGCCCTTTGTCGGGGAAGCGACGCGCCATCCAGTCGTCGAAGCGCTTGGCCACCACGCACAACAGCAACGCGGCCTTGAGCGCACGCTCGGCATGCGGCGGGGCCTCCGGTGCGTCTTCGAACATCGCGAGCAAGCCGTCGCCGAGCAGCTTGACGATCCATCCCCCGTGCTGCAGCACCGGCTCGCACGCCCGGACGAAGTACGCGTTGAGCAGGTCCGCGAGCTCCTGTGTGG
Source organism: Pseudomonadota bacterium (assembly GCA_023430065.1). Taxonomy (GTDB): domain Bacteria; phylum Pseudomonadota; class Gammaproteobacteria; order Burkholderiales; family SHXO01; genus SHXO01. Next base: position 43,888 of record JAEZCG010000038.1, read on the forward strand.
TGAGCATTTCGGCCATGCCGGAGAAATTGCGTATGTCGGCGAACAGCACGGTGCCGGTGCGCAATTCCTGCGACGCCAGTGCACTGCTGCGGCCCTCGCCCTGCTGGCGGGAACGGCGCACCAGGAACTGGGTGGACGCCGGGTCGGGTCCCGGTCCCGGGCCGCTCACGGTGCCAGGCAGCGACGCGGTGGGGGCGATCGTCGCCGCTC
>JAEZCG010000081.1 GCA_023430065.1 Pseudomonadota bacterium
GCGCTGCGCAGCGCGAAGGTCGATTCCTGGGGATTGCCCTTACCGTCGAATACCGCGATTTCGAAGCGGCGTCCGTCGAGCGCACCCCCGGCTTGGTTGCGCTTCTCGCTCTCGATCAACAAGTGCCGGAACGCGCTCTCACCGACGTTGGCGAATGAACCGCTGATCGCGTCGATCAACGCGATCCGGATCGGCTCGACTGCGTGGACAGTTGCAGCACCGCCAATCTGGAGCAGCACGCAGACGACGCTGACGAGGGATCGTACCAGCGATCCCCGGTCTCTAACGCGGCAGTCAGGCCGACTGCTCATTGCCTCTGATCGTCATCACGGAATCTCGTAGTCCCACTCGATGATGTCCCACATCAGGCGGTCGGACACCGTCTTTAGCCTGAACTTCCCTTTCCCCTTGATTCCCTGGTATGCGCCGGTGCCACCGGTCAGGGTGATAGTACCCTCGTCGTTGCCCTTGTCGTCCGACTGCCCGACGCAGTAGCCGAACACTTTGCCCTTCTCGGTCGTGAAGATCTTCTGGCAGTCGCTGGAGCCGTTGCCGTAACCCTTCCACACGACCTGGTAGCGCGCCTTGTCGAGAAATCCGCCGTCGGATTCATTGAACACGATGCCGTCGAGTTCACCTATCTGAACGGTCTTCGCTGAATCGCCGTCGGGCGACTTGATTTCCTGGAACTGGGTCGAGTACAGCACGGACTTCCCCTTGAACTTCCCGCGCTCCCCGGCGGATGCTGCCGACGGCAGCATGACGGCGCCTGCCAGCGCAATGCCGGTCAACCCGGCAAGAACCTTGTATGCGAGTTGCTCGATTTTCATTTCGTTTTTCCCTTTGCCGGCTTAGATGAACATGCCCGGCTTGCCTTGTCGATGACTGCAGGCGAGCGGGCGGCTCGTCGATGGATCGGACCGTCTGCACCGGCATGCAGAATGGCGAACAGCTCCTCGGCGGAGCTGAAGCTCATCCGGCTGCCGTTTGCGACCCGCTCCACCACGCCGTGCAATGTCCCCGCCGACCCCCGTCTGTAGATCTGAACGATGTAGTGATCCATCGGGCCCTCGAGGTTTGCACGCCGACGAGGCTAGTGCGCGCCGGCAAACAGACGGCATACCGATTCCGAATTCGATGGCGGCTACTGAGGCGCATTTCCCGGCCGGGCCGTGGCCAGCCTGCGCGCAAGGGCCTGGCTGACCGACGATGGAGCAATCCCCAGGACGATCGACAGGTTCTGCCGCATGCGCCGGTACGCGCTCATTCCCTCGGCAATCCGGTCCAGGTACAGGCAGCAACGCATGATCCCCTGATAGAACTCCTCGGCAAGGTCGTCGATTCGCAGGCCCCTGTCGTAAAGTTCCAACGCGCGTTGCCACTGCTCTTCCGTCTCGAGGCTGGCAGCCAGCGCGGAAACGGTGCGCACGAAGCTCGCGCGCAGGCGGAGGCGCGTGCGCACGCTCCAGGACGCGTCGCCATCGGAGGGAAGAAAGTCACCCTTGTAAAGGCCCAGGAGAAGCGCGGTCCGCTCGCCTGCTTCTGCGTCGGATACGACGACCTCTTCGAGCGCGAGGCAGTCGACCCAGACCAGATCGGCGTTGATGCTGAGCTGCTCGTTGCGCACCAGGATCATCTCCGGGCGTCCTAGTAGCTTTCGCAGACGGGCAATGGCGACCTCCAGAGCAGCGTGGCCAGCGTCCCCCTCCTCGTCGGGCCACAAGGCGTCGACCAGCTGTTGGCGATGCACGTCTCGTCCGCCGTAGGCGATGAGAACCTTGAGGACCTCCAGTACGCGCCGGGGTGCCTTTCCCCTGAACTTCACGGCCTCACCTTCGCGTTCGATTTCGAAGACGCCCAGTGTGAGAATGCGCACGCGCCACGGCCAACGGTCGGCATTGAGCGCAGGCGGTGGCCATCCGAAACGGCCGATCAAGCCCTTCACGAGGGACACCTCCGCGTTCATCGCCAGGGCCGCGGCGCACAGTTCTGGCATCAAGAGCGCGAAGCGATTGAGAATGGGGCCATGGTCGCGGGTTGCGACGAGGCTGAACAGATCGGTCACCGCCTGCCTGGGGTCAGCCACGCCAGTACGCAGGAGCCAAACCGCGCGAAGCATGCGGAACGCGGTGTCCGGATAACCGAACGGGCTTACCTCCAGGAGGGCATCGGCCTCATTCAAGACCCTGGCGGCGTCGTCGTGACGGCGCGCCAGAAGCAAAGCGAGAACCAGCGGTAGTCGCACGATGAGGCGCCAAAGCGCCACGCCTTTCGCATCGGCCAGTCCCGCCGCCTGCACGCCTGCCTGGATGGCGGCGTCGAGGTCGCCCCGCGTGGCATCGAACCACGCCCGCGCAACCAGGTAAAACTGCCGGTCCGATCCGCGCCTGGCAGAACTGCTCGCCTTGATCTCCTCGAGCGCGCGCTGCGCCGCCGCGAAGTCGCGACGCTGGATCGCCAGAAAGCACGCCATCATCCACAGGTCCACCTGAAGCGTCGGCTGTGGAAGGTGGCTCCCCAACGATACGGCTCGGTCCAGTGCAATCTTCGCTTTCTCGTACTCGCCAGAGATAAACCAGTAGAAAACGAGTGGATCGTATGCCTGGTAGCGGATCATCTCGGATACGTTCTCGTCCGCAGCGAGACGTTCCACCTCGCGGGCGAGCATGTTGCCGCGCTCGAAATCGCCGGTCGAGTAACAAGCGTTGAGCAGAAACTGTGCGGCGGCAAGACGTCGATTGACGGTCAGCTCCTCATGAAGCAACTGACCGACCCGTTCGATTACCGCCTGAAGGCTGTCATCGCCGGGGCGTCGAAATACCAGCCCGATCAGGGCCGCCGAGTACACGGCGAGCTCCGCCGACGCGGACGTGAAGCGCGGCCGCCGCTCCAGCGCGGCGAGGATCGTGTCGAGCGACTCGTCGACAGGCGTGAGGTCGTCATACTCGAAGAAGTAGCCTTCGAGGACACCCGCCGCAGATAGGCTCGCTCCCACGTAATCCCCGCGCCGCGCGAATGCCGCCCCCGCGCGCGCCAGGATCAGGCGGGCAGTTCCAAGATCTGTGGACATGAGCGCCATGCCGCGCCAGTACTGCAACCATGGCAACTCATCGCTATGCCGGACCGGCAGCGCATTCACCCAGTCCAGCAGCGTTCGCCACCGGCCCTGATCGAGAAGGCTCTCGGCCTCAATCAAGACGATACGCGCCGCCTGATCCCAGTTCGCCGCGCTGCCGTACAGCGAAAATGCCTCAGCCCGATATCCGGCCGCCTCCAGCAACGCCGCCGCACGGCTCTGCAGTCCCCGCAACTGCCCCTGGTCGGTCTGCGCCCGCAGACGGGCCAGCAGGAATTCGCGGAAGAGGGCGTGCATTTCGTAGGTGTATGGCGGTGCGCCGCGCCGGTCGGTGAACATGCGCGCGCGATACAGCTGTTCCAGGATGTCGGCTGCGCCCGACTCACCTGATGTCGCGCTGGCCATTGCCGCGTCGAACCTTGGAAACAGTGCGGTGGCCATCAGCACGCGCTGCGTGGCGGGTGTTGCCCGATCGAAGACCTGTGTCGCGAAGTAGGCGAACAGCGTCTCGCGCGCCGCTTCACCGCGTCCATCCTCGGCCGCTACGCCCCGTCGCAGCGCCTCGACGATGAGGCGCACACCAGCCACCCACCCGCCGGATTCCCGGTGCGCACGCGCCACCTGATCCAGCGACAACCGCCCCGACGCGGACGCGATCTCGGCTGTCTCCTGGGGCGTGAGTCGGAGCTGCTCCGCATCGATGGTGGTCAATGCGCCGTGCGCAAGAAGCCGTGCCCACACGGCCGGTGGCTGCATCCGGCTCATGGCGACCATCGACATCCCGGGCGAAACCTCCTCCGCGGCGACGGGAAGGAGTTCGATGACAGGACCCGAGCAGCCGATCTCATGCACATTGTCGAGGATCAGAGCAGCGGTCGGCGGAAGCTCGGAGAACAGCTGGCGGAAGAAGCGCCGTGCGAAGCCGGCCAGATCAGACTGAAATGCACGGCTGTAGAGGGGAACGCGTGCGCGCGGGGCGAGGGCTCGTGCCGCTTCCCTCAGATAGAAAAAGAAGGCAGCGGGGTCCGTGTCACCGGCGTCGATCTGGATCCAGACGGCCGGCCGCTTGCGGGCCTCCAGCCAGCTGCTGACCAGCGTGGTCTTGCCCGCACCCGGAGGTCCCTCCACCCAGACCACCGTGGGTCCGGAGGTGCCGTCGAGTTGTGCGAACAGGCGCTCGCGGATCAATACACCGGGCAGACGGGGGCGAGCGAGCTTGGCCAGCTGTGGGGTACGCGCAGGCATGTCGGCGAAACCACGGAGCTGCAGAGGACGCGCGTGAGCATACTATGGAGAGGCTGGCGCGCGTCCACTCGCGGGAAGCCGCTTCGTCCGGGTCAACGTTGAACCCGTGCCTGCCCTACGGACCGCTATTCCTGCACGAGAACACTGCAGGCTGCGTGCACCCATAACAACCAAGGGGAGTCCTCGTGATGAAAGCGATCCTGGCAGCCGTCGTGGCCCTGGCATTGACCGTCGCCCCCGTCCCGGCTGCGGCGCAGAAGGTCACCAAGCTGCGATTCGAGTCGGTCTTTCCGCCTGCGACCCTGTTCTTCGAGAATTCCAAGTACTTCATCGATCGTGTACGCGCGCTCACCGGTGGACGCCTGCAGATCGAGATGCTGCCTCCGGGGGCAATCGTGCCGCCGTTCGAGGTCCTCGATGCCGTGCACAAGGGTGTGCTCGACGGCGCGCACTCGTCGCCGGCGTACTGGGTGGGCAAGAACCGCGCAGCGACGCTGTTTGGACCGGCGCCGGGCGGGCCGTTCGGCATGGACATGCTCGACTACATGGGCTGGGTACATGAGGGCGGCGGGTTGGCGCTGCAGCAGGAGTTCTATCAGAAGGTGCTCAACCGCAGCGTCGTTGCCATGCCGATGACCTCGGGCGGGCCGCAGATCCTCGGCTGGTTCAGCCGGCCGGTGAAGAACTGGGCCGATCTGAAGAATCGCAAGTGCCGCGAAACGGGAATCACCGCCGAGGTGTTCAGCAGGTCGGGGATGAAGACGGTGAACATGCCGGGCGGTGAGATCGTCCCTGCCGGGCAGCGTGGGGTGATCGAGTGCGCGGAGTGGGCCGGACCCATGGAGGATCTGCGGATCGGGTTCCAGTCGGTGTGGAAATTCGCGTACATGCCCTCGGTGCACGAGCCGGCGACCGTGGCCGAACTGATCATCAATGCCGACGTGTGGAAGAAGCTTCCGGACAACTACAAGGAGGTGATCCGCTCCGCTGCGCTGGAGGCCACCATGCGCTCGCAGATGGTGATGAACAAGCTCAATGCGGAGGCGATCGAGGAACTGACCAGGAAGCACGGTGTGACGATCGGCCGCACGCCGCCCGACATCCTGACAAACACACTTCGATCCTGGGATCAGATCGCCCGGGAGGAGGCGGCCAGGAACCCGTTTTTCAAGAAAGTGTACGACTCGCAGCGTGACTACGCCTCGCGCGTGGTGACCGCACGGCGCAAGGTCTATCCCGACTACGATCTGAGCGCCGACCATTACTGGACGGACAGGAAGTGACGCGAACCGCTGCACGGCGCGCGTCAGGAAGCCCGGAACAGGGGCGGACATGACGGTTGCGACCGTGCTGTGCAGCGGCCCGATCGCCGTGATCGACCATCGTTGCGAGGCGACTTCGCGCGATGCGGCCTTCGTCGAAATCCACGACGCCTACTCGGTGTCCTACGTGCGTAAGGGCAGCTTCGGCTATCGCGCGCGCGGCGAGTCGCACGAACTGGTCGCCGGCTCCGTGCTGGTTGGTAGCCCGGGCGACGAATACGTCTGCACCCACGACCATGCATGCGGGGACGAGTGCCTGTCGTTTCGATTCTCGCGCGAGATCGTGGATACACTCGGTGCGCGTGCCGGGAAGCGCGACTTCTGGTGCACCGGCGCCCTGGCGCCCCTGCCCGAGCTGGTCGTACTCGGCGAACTGGCGCAAAGCGCGGCGTCAGGCGAATGCGACCTCGGACTCGAGGAAGCAGCGCTGGGCTTTGCGCAGCGCTTCGTCGAAATCGCCTCCGGGCGCACTGCACAACCGGTACGGGCAAGCGCCCGGGATCGCCGCCGCGCGGTGGAGACCGCCTTGTGGATCGCCGACAACGCGCACGAACCGCTCGATCTGGAGCAGATGGCGCAGGCGGCAGAACTCAGCCCGTTCCACTTCCTGCGCCTGTTTGCGGGCGTGCTCGGAATCACACCGCATCAGTATCTGATGCGATCGCGCCTGCGCCGGGCCGCGCGCCTGCTGGCCGAGGACGAGCGCCCGATCACCGATGTCGCATTCGAATCCGGCTTCGGCGATCTGTCCAACTTCGTTCGCACTTTCCATCGCGCAGCCGGGGTGCCGCCGCGCGCGTTCCGCCGCGCTGCCAAGGGCGAGCGCAAGATTCTCCAAGATCGTCTGGCGCTCCCGCTCTAGCATCGGCCTTCCCACTCAGAGGAGGTCGACATGTACGATCACATCGGTCTGCGGGTGCGCGATCTCGACGCGAGCCTGCGCTTCTACACAGCGGTGCTGGCGCCGCTCGGCCACGCCGTCGTCTCGCAGGGCGACGGTTACGCGGGATTGGGGCCGCGCGGGGAAGCTGCCCTGTGGCTGCATGCAGCGCCGGGCGCACCCGGCGGCGGAGCCCACGTCGCCTTCAGAGCGGCCGATCGCGGGAAAGTCGATGCGTTCCACCGCAGCGGACTCTCCTCCGGCGGTCGCGACAACGGCCCGCCCGGTGTGCGCAGCGACTACAGCCCGACCTACTACGCGGCGTTTCTGATCGACCCGGACGGCAACAACGTGGAGGCGGTGTGCACAGCCGAACCCACCACCTGAGCCGGGCGGCACTTCCGCGGGAAGCGCGCGGGGGCGCTCATCCTCCGCAGAACAACGCCCCGTCGACGCACGTGACGCACGCACCGCCGAGGGCCACGTTTCCCGCGGCATCGACCGAGACCGCGATCCGTCCGTCACGACCGACGCACTGACCCTGCGCCGCCACGTAGGTCGCCCCTGCGGCCGGCAGCAGGCCACGTTCGCGCCGGAACACCGCCACGCTGCCGTTGCCGCTGCCGCACACCGGGTCTTCGTCGATACCGCTGGACGGGGCGAAGGAACGCACCTCGATGGCGGCGTCGCCGCCGTCGTGCGCCGCGAAGACCGTCACGCCGGTGGCGCCGAGGCGCCGCTCGAACGCTGCGCAGCGCGCGAAATCGGGCGCCAGGGCGAGCAAATCGCGCACGCTGGGAAGCTGCGCGACCACCCAGACGGGCCCCACATTCACGACCGCCGGTGCCACCTCGCGCACCACGGCCTGTCCCAGCACGTTCTCCAGTTCGGTCACCTCTTCCGCGCGCAACGCCGTCACGGTGGCGGGCGGCAGCCCGAGGGTCAGGCGACGGTTCGATCCTTCGCCCTGGACCGAGAGGGCGACCCGGCCGACCCCGCATTCCTGCATGAACCGTCCGTCACGCGGCTTGACCCTTCCCGCCTCCAGCGCCGCGTGTGCACTTCCCAGTGTGGGGTGTCCGGCGAACGGCAGTTCGCTGCGCGGCGTGAAGATGCGCAGGCGATAGTCGGCGCCGGGCGAGACCGCCGGCAGCACGAAGGTGGTTTCCGATAGATTGGTCCAGCGTGCGATGCGCTGCATGGCAGACGTGTCCAGGCCCTCTGCATCCAGCACGACGGCGACGGGGTTGCCCTGCAGCGGCGTGGCGGTAAACACGTCGACCACCTTGTAGGCTCTGGCTTTCACGGTCATTTCCTTGCAGTGCTCTCCGGCGCGGAAGTCAGCCCGGGTGCGTGGCGGTTCCACCATGCGCAATGTTGACCGAACGCGCCGGGCAAGGGAAGATCGCCGCGGACTGCAGGACCGACCGACGCCGCCTTGAGCCGCGACGCAGCCTCAAGCAACAAAATCCGTTCGTACATCGCACCAAGGAGCACCCGATATGCCCGTCTCGGTCGGCACCTTCAATCTGAACAACCTGTTCTCGCGCTACAACTTCCAGGCGGAGATCGCGGCCCTGCCGCCGCATGAGGCCGGCGGCATCGAACTGACCTTCACGCCGGGCAGCGTGCAGGCGCGCACCTTCATGGGCCGTCTCGTGAAGGCCAAGGAACCAGGCGAGACCGCGCAGATCGCGCGGCGCATCCGCGAGATGAACCTCGACGTGCTCGCGGTGCAGGAAGTCGAGCATATCGAGATCCTGCGCGCGTTCAACCGCGATCACCTGGGCGGGCTGTATGCGCACCTTGCGTTGATCGAGGGAAACGATCCGCGGATGATCGACGTCGCGCTGCTCTCGAAGCTTCCACTCGGCCCGATCATCTCGTACCAGACGGCCTGCCACCCGGACGCTCCCCAGGAGCGCGTCTTCAGCCGCGACCTCGTCGCCGTGCGCGTGCTGGATGCGCGGGGCAGCAAGCTGCTCACGCTGTACAACACCCATCTCAAGAGCCACTACGTCGCCGCCGGTGCGGATGAAGAGGCGGGCGCGATACGCGCGAACCTGCGCCGACGCAGGCAGGCGGAGACGATCGCGCGCATCCTGAGCGCGGAGGAACGGCGCGGCGCGCGATTCATCCTCGTCGGCGACATGAACGACCCGCCGGACAGCATGGATCTGGCGCCCATGCTCGTCGTCGACGACGAGCCCTTGCTCAACGGCCTCGCCGATCCGGTCGAGACACGCCCCGCCAGGCCGGAGACGCCGGGACAGGGCTCCGGGCCGGCCACGGCCGCGTGGACGCATCGATTCAATCCACCCGGAGCCGTTCCACCCGAGTACGCGCTGTTCGATCAGATCTGGTTGTCCCAGGCCCTCGCTCCCCGCCTGCAATCGGCGCACATCGAACGGCGAACGCGGCACGGCGGAGACGGCTCCGACCACGATCCGGCCTGGGTGGTGCTGGATCTGTGATCGCATCCCGGACGCTGCGCCGCCTCCCGCTCACCAGACCCGCGCCATGACCGAGCCGTTCGAGCAAGCCCGGCAATTCTTCCTGCAGGGCGTGCAGCATTTCGAAGCGGGGCGCAGCCAAGAGGCGGAAGCCGCCTTCGAGGCCTCGCTCGCGCTCCTGCCGGGACGCGCGTCGACACTCATCAACCTGGGCGCGGCGAAGCTGCGGCTGTCGAAACCTCAGGAGGCGTTGAGTGCGCTCGACCAGGCGCTCGCACAGGAACCGGGCGACTGCGACGCGTGGTGCTATCGTGGCGAAGCGCTCGCGAGGCTCAGGCGCGACGACGAGGCCCTGTCCAGTTTCGACCAGGCGATCGCGATCGACGCCGGCTTCCAGCCTGCGTGGCAGGGTCGTGCGAGACTGCTCGCGCGCTTGCGCCGCTACGACGAGTCGCTGGACGCTCTCGACCGGCTGGTTGCGCTGGTCCCCGGACACGCGCAGATCTGGCAACAGCGCGGACAGGTTCTGCAGAAGCTCGGTCGCCACGACGAGGCACTGCGCTCATACGACAAGGCAATCGCGCTGGACGGCAGCCTGGCCCTCGCCTGGTCTGCGCGAGGCGGCATTCTCAAGGATCAGGGACGCCTGGACGAAGCCATCGCCTGCTATCGCGAAGCGCTTGCGCAGGGCGGCGATGCGGAACTGATCGGATACTTCCTCGCTTCGCTGGTGGGACGCGATGCACCGGAAAGCGCGCCACCACGATATGTCCGATCCCTGTTCGACGACTACGCGGACAGTTTCGACAAGCACCTGGTGGACGTGCTCCGTTACGAGGCGCCCCGCGTCCTGGTCGAGAACCTGCGCGGGGTCGGACCCGAGCGCTTCGCTGCGGCGCTCGATCTGGGGTGCGGGACGGGACTGTGTGCGCCACTTCTGAAACCGGTCGTGCAGCGGCTCGACGGCATCGACCTGTCGCCGCTGATGCTGGACAAGGCGCACGCACGCGGCCTCTACGACCACCTCGAGCGGGGCGATCTGGTCGCATATCTGCAAGAGACCTCGCACGCCTACGATCTGGTGCTGTCCGCCGACGTGTTCATCTACATCGGCAACCTGGATCCCGTCTTCCACGGCGTGAGCCGCGTCACGAACTCCGGCGGCGTCTTCTGCTTCTCGGTCGAGCATGCGCCCGACGAGCAGCTGTTTCAGCTCACCGCGCAGCAGCGCTATGCGCACTCCGAGCGCTACGTCCGGCAGCTCGCCGAGCGGCACGGATTCGAGGTCGTCAGGATCTTGCGGCATGCAATCCGCGAAGATCAGCGCAAACCGATCGCAGGACTGTACTGCTATCTGGTCAAGGCATGACCAGTGATCGAGCGTCCAGCAGTGGGAGGACGCCCCCGGGGGAACCCGGATGGTCCCCAGCCGTCAGCGTGCGCCATGATCCCGAGCCCACTGCGCCACCTGCGCGTGCGTCCCGAACCACACGCCGCCTCTCGCCTGCGCGTGACGGATCAGTTCCTCCACGATCCAGATGCGCGAGCGGTAGCCGACGATGTGCGGGTGGAAGGTGAGCTGGCACAGGCCGCCTTCCTCGTAGGCTGCTTCGAACTCGCGGCGGAAGATGTCGAACACGTCGGCCGGCGGCGTATAGGGACGCAGGCCCTGGAAGCGATGCATCATGAAGTACACCGCATCGTCGCGCACCCACTCCACCGGCACCTCGACGATGCCGGTCGGTTCGCCGTCGAGCAGCAGCTCGTAGCAGTCCTCGTCGGCCATCAGGGACGAGTCGTACAGCAGCCCCATCTCTTTCTCGATGCGCAGGGTGTGGGGGCTGAAATCCCATGACGGCGTGCGCAGGCCGACCGGCCGCACCCCGGTGATCTGCATGAGCGTGTCGGCCGCACGCATCATCAGGTCGCGCTCGTTGTCGTAGGGCAGTATCGAGTTCAGCTCGTGGATCCAGCCGTGAATGCCGATCTCGTGACC
>JAEZCG010000093.1 GCA_023430065.1 Pseudomonadota bacterium
CCGTTCTTCGCCCGCCACTTGGGATAGACGCCGGCGACGAACAGCGGGAAGCCGTCCGCCTTCGTGCCCCCGTCCAGGTGGCAGCTCGCACAACGCAGCTTGTTGCCCGCATAACGCGGCGCGTAGCGGTTGCTGTCCATCACGATGTTGTAGCCGAACAGCACGTTCGCTTCGTAGTCGTCGAGCACCGCGCGCTGCTGCAGCTCCTCGATGGTGGGACGTGCCGCGGCGGGGAGGGTCGACAGCAACAGCGCGACCACGCCGGCTGCCGGAACCAGCCATCTCTTCATGCCGCAGGTCTTCTCGAGGTGAGGGCGCGCAGACACGGACATCGCCCGCGCGCCCCGACGTGCCGGCGGTCAGCCCGCGTAGATGAAGGAGGCGCCACGCTCTCCCAGACCCTGACACGCCACCACCCGAAGGCGCATGGGCGATGCCGGGCAGGAAGTTCGCATTCCAGTCGGCCATCACGTCTTCGTGCTTGAGCCCCATCGCCTTGGCGACGACACCACTGTAGTGGAACACCGCCATGTCGCACGCAATCGGCTTCACGCCGCGTTCGATCAACTTCTGCAGCGCCATGTCCGGCAGGAATTCGGCGGGCATGTCGACGTAGAACGGGTGGCGCACCGCCGCCTGGCCGGTCTTGTGGTCGTCGATCTTGAACACTTCGCCCAGCTTGTACTTGCTCCACGCGGCATCACCCAGCGCGAACGGGATTGCGTTGTGCCGCAACACCATCGCCACGCCCATGTCGCCTTCGCTCATCCCATACGCCTTCGGCGCGGTGAACAGGTAGACCCAGGCCCACGCATTGCACATTCCCCCGCCCGGTTCGCGGACATCGAGGGTGACCTTGTGCGTGCCCGGGATGCTGTCGAGCCACTGCGTGAAGGGCGTGGAGGGCCCGGTCGCCGCCCTGGCGGCCGGTGCGGCCGCGGCAAGGCCGAGGGCAGCGGCAGCGGCGGTGAGACCGAGAAAACCGCGACGGTCGAACTCGTTCGAGTCGTCCATGCCTAAATTCTCCTCTGGTTGATGAGACAAGTGGATCATTGTTGTGACAGCAGGCCCACGCAGTGAGGCGTGGGAATGTTAGCAAGCGGCTTGGGGTCTTGCCTGTTCCGGTCGCCTCTAGGCTTGCGCGGCCCCGCCTGCGCGGCTCAGGCGCCGGCAGATCGCCTCCACGTGCCGGTGGTCCGTTCCGCAGCAGCCACCGACCACCGCGAGTCGCGGTAGTGCGGCACGCAGTTCGACGTACTGCTGCCCCAGTTCGATCGGATCGCCGTCGTCCAGGTCGGTGCTCTCGTCCAGTTCGGTGTGACTGCGGCGGGAGGCGTTGGCGCGAACGCCTCGGATGCGCTCGCGCCAGCCTGCTTCGCCCGGAACCGGGCGTTCACCGGGATGCCCAAGCACGTGCGCGAAGTGCGTGGGGTGCGCACAGTTGATCATGTAGTACGCCGGATAGCCGCCGGTCGCCTCGTCGGTGCGCGCGATCGCCGCCTGCAGCGTGTCGCCGGTCGGCAGCCGGCCATCGGTCTCGAGTGTGAACGAGATCACCACCGGCATTCCGACGTCCCGCGCGGCCAGGACGACGCCCTGCGCCTCCTCGACGTAATTGATGGTGAATGCGGACACCAGGTCGGCATCGGTATCGGCGAAGGTGCGGATCTGTGCGCCGTGGTACTCGCGCGCCTCGCGCGCGCTCATGCGCGCATCGGCACGGTAGCCGTCGCCGCGTGGGCCGATGCAGCCGCTCACGACGATCGGCGTGGCGGGGGTTTCGAACTCATCGCGCAGGGCGACCAGCATGTCGATCGCACGCCGGTTCATGTCCGCCAGCGACGCGGCATCGTAGCCGAGCTTCGCCCCCCATTCCGGATTCGCGCGCCAGGTGGGCGCCTCCAGCACGATGCCCAGCTGGTGCTTGCGCGCCATCTCCAGGTACTCCAGGTAGTAGTCGGCCAGCCGCTGCGTGCCGGTTTCGCTCTGCAGCAGCGGGAACGACGCGAAGGCCGGCAGATCCATGCCGTCGTGAAAGATCAGCGTCGTCTCCAGGCCGCCATCGGTCATGAACAGGCGGTCGGAGAGGTGGGGCAGCGTGCGGGGGTGGGTCGTCATGCGCGGGCTCCCGGAAGCGTAATAGGGTGGATGCGAGATGCGCTGCGTGCCGGACGTCGCACTTCCGAAGTGCCATCCACGGTGACGCGCGGTTCTCGCTCTTGGAGTTCGTACGGTACGCGGCCACCGTATCGCCGAGGTGTCCGCTTCGAAACAGAATGTTTCCGTTGGTAACAAGCCCGGCGCATGCCCATGCGCGGTGCACGGCGCGGTGCGATGTTCCATCGCAGTGCAGCAACAGAGGCGTGCTGCACGTGCTTATGTCGCGCTAGTGCGATGAATCACTTCGCGAAACTCAGCACATGATGACGCTGCACGGCGTGGCCTTCGGTTTGCAATAGGGCGCGACGGGACATTTCGTCCCGGCAGAACCCCTTCACTCGAACCGCACAGGGAGCATCATGTCCGAGCGCACGCCTGCACCACCACCTACCCACGCCACACCCGCTGCCCCGGCCGGCGCCGCAGATCCGTCGCGGCGCAACTTCCTCACCAGCGGCGCCGCCACCGGTGCGGCGGCGTTGGGCAGCATGACGGCCGCCTCGCTGGCGCACGCCGACACGGCGATGAAGCGCACCACCCTGGCGCACGTGCACATCGGCGCGAGTGCCGAGACCGTGCACTGGGGCTACTTCAGCAGAAGCCTGAGGCCGTTGGTGACGCTGAAATCAGGCGACTTCGTCACCATCGAGACCCTCACCCACCACGCCAACGACGATGCCCTGCGCATGGTGCAGGGCGACCCCGGCGCCGAGAGCGTGTTCCACTGGGACAGCAAGCGCAAGGGTGTGAACCGGCGCGGCGCCGGGCCGATGGACGCGTCCCTGTTCGGGCGCGGGGCCGGCGAGGGCCTGGGCGTGCACATCTGCACGGGGCCGGTCGCCGTCGAAGGCGCCGAGGAAGGCGATGTGCTCGAGGTGCGCATCTTGGACGTGAAGCCGCGGCCCAGCGGGAACGCGCAGTTCAAGGGCAAGAGCTTCGGCAGCAACGCCGCGGCCTGGTGGGGCTTTCATTACAACGACATGATCGAGGAACCGAAGAAGCGCGAGGTGATCACGATCTACGAGGTGGATGTCAGCGGCGAGCGCGATTACGCGAAGGCGCTCTACAACTTCCGCTGGACGCCGCAGACCGATCCCTTCGGCGTGGTGCACAAGACCATCGACTACCCGGGCGTGCCGGTCGACCACGCCACGATCAAGGAGAACTGGGGTGTGCTGAAGAACGTGCGCATCCCCATCCGGCCGCACTTCGGCGTGATGGGACTGGCACCGAAGGAGGCCGAGATGGTCGACTCCATTCCGCCCAGCTACACCGGCGGCAACCTGGACAACTGGCGCATCGGCAAGGGTACAACGATGTACTACCCGGTGGCGGTGAAAGGCGCGCTGTTCTCGGTGGGCGATCCGCACGCGTCGCAGGGCGATTCCGAACTGTGCGGCACGGCCATCGAGTGCTCGCTGACCGGCACCTTTCAGCTCATTCTGCACAAGAAGGCGGCCCTGGCCGGCACGCCTCTGGAAAACCTGAGCTATCCGCTGCTGGAGACGCAGACGGAATGGGTGCTGCACGGGTTCAGCTTTCCGAACTATCTGGCGGATCTTGGGGAGAAGGCGCAGTCGGAGATCTACGGCAAGTCGTCCGTCGACCTGGCGCTCCGCGATGCCTTCCGCAAGATGCGCCACTTCCTCATGACCACGCAGGCACTGAGCGAGGACGAGGCGGTGTCGCTGATGTCGGTGGGCGTGGACTTCGGCGTGACGCAGGTGGTCGACGGCAACTGGGGCGTGCACGCGATCGTGAAGAAGAACCTGTTCGGCAGTGGGGAGGGATGACCGCATGCGGTGAAGTGCCACGGTGTCATTCCGAAGGCAGCGAGCACGCCGCGCGATGACCCACGGTGTCATTCCGAACGCAGTGAGGAATCCTCGCCGTGGACGCAGCAAAGCGAGGATCCCTCGCCGTTGGCTCGGGATGACACCGTGGGCTTGGCCTGCGCCTCGGGATGACACCGTGGGCTTGGCCTGCGCCTCGGGATGACACCGTGGGCTTGGCCTGCGCCTCGGGATGACACCGTGGACTGGTCCGGCCTCGCCTCAGTGGCACCGTGGGGCATGAGTCGCAGTGACCTCCCAACGGTGTCATTCCGAACGCAGTGAGGAATCCTCGCCGTGGGTGCAGCAAAGCGAGGATCCCTCGCCATTGGCTCGGGATGACACCGTGGGCTTGGCATGGACACCGTGGGCCGATCCGGCCTCGCCTGCACCGTGGGCCGATCCGGCCTCGCCTGCACCGTGGGGCATGAGTCGCGTGTGACCCCCAACGGTGTCATTCCGAACGCAGTGAGGAATCCTCGCTGTGGACTCAGCAAAGCGAGGATCCCTCGCCGTTGGCTCGGGATGACACCGTGGGGTAATCATGCTTTGCCTCCGGATGACCCCGTGCGGTGATCATGCTTTGCCTCGGGATGACACCGTGCGGTGATCATGCCTTGCCTCGGGATGACACCGTGAGGTAATGACGCCGTGGCGTGAACGGGCCTTGCCTCGGGATGGCCAAGCAACAGCGCGGCAGGCCTCAGTTTCTTCCCATCGTGAACGTGCCGGTCTCGCCGTTCGCGCACTCGTAGCGCCCGGTGAGGGTTGCGCCGTTGCCGCCGACCTCGATGGCCAGGCCACAGT
>JAEZCG010000145.1 GCA_023430065.1 Pseudomonadota bacterium
GTGCTATCCCTGTTCGTCGCCGGCATCGTTCCCGGCGTGCTGATGACGGTGTCGATGCTGGTGGTGAGCATCTGGCTCGCCTGGCGGCACAAGTTCCCGGTGCATGGAGAGGGAGGGTTGCGACTGGCCCTGCGCGCCTTCCTGCCGACGATCCCCGCATTGCTCGTGCCGGTGATCATCCTGGCTGGCATCCTCAGCGGTCTGAGCACGGTGACCGAGGCCTCGGCCTTTGCGGCCGTGTACGCGCTGCTGATCGGCACGCTCGTCTACCGCAACCTGACCTGGGCAGGGCTGCGCGCCGCCCTGATCAGTACCGTACGCCTCAGCGGGGTGGTGTTTTTCCTGCTGGGCGCGTCCACCGTACTCGGGTGGTACGTGACGCGTTCAGGCATCACGCGCGAGGCGGCCCAGTTCATCGCATCGGTGAGCACGGATCCGACCACGCAGATCATGCTGGTGAACGTGCTCCTGCTGCTGATCGGCACGGTGGTGGACGTGCTGCCCGCACTGGTGGTGACCGCACCGGTACTGGTTCCAGCGATGGTGCAGCTCGGCTTCGACCCGCTGCACTTCGCGATCGTGATGATCGTCACCCTGAACGTTGGCAACATCACCCCACCGGTCGGGATGACGCTCATGACGGCCGCACAGATCGCGCGGGTGAGCTACGAGCGCGCGATCGTGGCGTCGCTACCGTTCTACCTGAGTCACCTCGCGGTGATCGTGATCGTGTCGCTATGGCCGCAGCTGGTGCTATGGCTTCCACGGCTGTGGGTCGGATAGCCACGGGAGGGATCTTGGCTTCAAGCCGCCCTGGCTTGCATTGCTCGGCGAGGGTCCTCCGTTCGGGTGCGAACCGCCGCCACGGCGTCTCAGCGACCAGGCCTTACAGCGAGTTGACCAGGTGCCCACCGTCGGCCACGATGATCGAGCCGGTCATATAGCTTCCCGCATCCGAAGCCAGCAGCAGCAGCGCGCCGTCCAGCTCGTGCGGCTTGCCGATGCGCCGCTGCGGGATGCGTCTGATGAGCGCCTGGCCGGCCTCGCTGGCAAAGAAAGCGCGATTGATGTCGGTTTCGACATAGCCCGGCGCCAGCGCGTTCACGCGGATGTCGAAACGCGCGAGTTCCAGTGCCATCGCCTTGGTGAGCTGGATCAGACCGGCCTTGGATGCCACGTAGGCGGAGATCGCCCCGGCCACACGCAGTCCCGTGATCGAGGCGATGTTGACGATGCTGCCGCCCTGCGCATGGTCGCGCATGTGACGGGCACCGGTCTGGGCGACGCGCCAGGCGCCGTTGAGGTTGACGTCCACCACGCTCGACCAGTCCTCCTCGCTGACGTCGAGGAACGGCTTGGTCACCGCCACGCCTGCGTTGTTCACCAGCACCTGGATCGGTCCCAGCGCCTGCGCGACCGCGTCGAACGCCGCCGGCACGCTGGGGGCGTCGGTGACGTCCATCGCGAAGGCAAACGCCTTGCCGCCGGCGGCGCGAATCTCGTCGGCGAGCTTCTCCCCCTCGGCCACCCGCCTTCCGACGAGGCCTACGGCTGCTCCGGCCCGTGCCAGCGTCAGCGCGAAGTGACGGCCGAGGCCCCCGAACGCACCGGTGACGAGTGCGGTCTTTCCGTTCATGGGAAACATGCTCAATCCTTTGCCCAGTGCGGCCAACGGCGCCTCACGATCGGCCCGTCGTCCGCATAGGCGTGACAAGTATTGATCAGTCCCGGGCGCTGCGTCACGCCCTGCACCTTGTCGCGCTTCACCCGCTCGGCATACACGGTCTGGAACGCCGTGGTGGCAACCGGACCGAGCAGTTCGACCAGGTGCGTACAGCCTTTCACGCCGCCGAGCAGTTCCCGCGTCTTGAGCGTCCACCCCGACTTGATGCTCAGCCCCTCGAGCTGTTTGAAGCTGGGCGCGATATCGCCGCAGATGCTGTATGGCCCGTGGTCGATGACCGCTTCGGCAACGTGCACGGTGAGATCGGTGTCCACCGTCAAACGAATCCACATGTCGTGCAGGTGGTCGCCGGCCGGGATCGTGCCCCCACGATCTTCGCTAGGAATGTCGTACGGCTTCGTGTCGATCATATGGCCTTCGATGTCCCATAGCCCGTCCTCGCGACGATAGCCGCGGCAGGTGACGGTGCGGGTGTGCATGGGCGCGCGGCCCACTGGAGGTGTCAATGGCATGTTGCGGTGGCGGTGATGGTTGAATCGGGAGAAGGCTGGATTCCGACGAATGCCGGAATGACGAGTGCTAGGTCGTTCCCGCCTCCTTTCTTCTCTGCGCGATACGCTCGAGCACGGCGAGCTTCTCCTCCGGGGAGTACTCGACCCACTCGGCGACCTCGTCGATGCTGCGGAAGCAGCCCCGACACATGCGGGTGTCCGGATCGAGCACACAGATCTTCACGCAGGGTGACGGGACGTGACGCGGCGGCAGCATATGGCGGCTCAAGCAGCTGCCTGCGCGAGGCGCTGGCGCTTGGCGATCAGTGCGCGACCGGCACGCGAAACCGTGGGCCGTCCGAGGAAGTTGCAGATGTATTCCCCCGCAGCCAGCAACTGCTGCATCTTGACGCCCGTCTCGATGCCCATCCCATCGAGCATGTACAAGACGTCCTCGGTTGCAGCGTTGCCGGTGGCACCGGGCGAGTACGGACATCCGCCGAGGCCGGCGATGGAACTGTCGAACACTGCAACACCCAGCTGCATCGAGACGAGGATGTTCGCCAGGGCCTGCCCGAAGGTGTCGTGAAAATGGCCGGCCAACCGATTCACCGGCACATGGCGCGCGAGCGCCTCGATCAGCCGCCGCGTGTGCGCCGGCGTCCCCGCGCCGGTGGTATCGCCCAGCGAAACCTCGTAGCAACCCAGCTCGTACAGGCGACGCGCGACCGGCACCACGGCCTGCGGGTCCACCTCTCCTTCGTACGGGCAGGCGAGCACGACAGAAATGTAGCCGCGCACTTTCAGCCCGGCGCCCAGTGCAGTCTTCGCCACCGGCTCGAAGCGTTCGAACGATTCAGCGATCGAGCAGTTCGTGTTCTTCCGGGAGAAGGATTCCGTCGCTGCGGCGAAGATCGCAACTTCGGTCGCACCGGCGGCCATCGCCGCCTCGAGTCCCTTCATATTGGGGACCAGCACCGGATAGCTCACACCCGGCTTGCGTGCGATGGCCGCCATTACCTCGGCGGCGTCGGCCATCCGCGGCACCCACTTGGGCGAGACGAAGCTGGTCGCTTCGATCGCGCTCAGTCCGGCGTCGGTGAGGCGGTCGATCAGACCGATCTTGACCTCCGTCGGCACGATCTCCGGTTCGTTCTGCAGTCCGTCACGCGGACCCACTTCGACGATCTTTACCCGCTTTGGCAGGTCCATGCTCACGACTCTCTCTCGAACTGGAACAGCTGATCGCCGTCCTTCACCTGGTCGCCCCTGGCGAACAGTACACCCTTCACCGTACCGGCAGCCGGCGCGGTGATCGTGTGCTCCATCTTCATCGCCTCGATGATCATCAGCGGCTGACCCTTCTCGACCTGTGCCCCCGACTCGACGAGCACCTGCACCACGTTGCCAGGCATCGGTGCCGCCAACGACCCCCCCGATGGTTCGTCTTCGATCGCATCGAACGTCTGCAGCGTGAGGCGATGGCTGATGCCGGAGGTGAAGATCGTCAGTTGCCGGCCCTGCCGCACCACCGTGCCGTGGATGCGACGGCCGGCCAGGTCGACGACGAGCCGGCCGTCGGCCTCGATCTGTGCCCGTGCCACGCAGCTGCCGCCCGGCAAGTCCAGCAGGAAGCCGCCCGCGCGATAGTGCGCGGCGATCTGCACGCTGCGCTCACCGTCCTCGAAGGCAAAGACATGGTGATTGTCCTCGTTCATGCGCCAGCCGTCGCGCGCGTGCCAGGGCGACCACGGATCGCCGGAGGCCGTCGCCTCGGCCAACGCCTCGGCGTCGATGCGCGCGAGCTCCGACAGGACGGCCAGTGCGAGGATCGGATCGGACGCAGGACGTGTCTGCGGCAACAGTTCACCGCGATAGCGCTCGATGAGTCCCGTGTCGAGGAGGCCAGGTTCGCGGTGCGCCTCGGCGAAGGCACGATGCGACACCACCGCGAGCAGGAACTGAATGTTGGTCCCGAGTCCGACGATCTGGTAGTCGGCAAGCGCCGTGCGCATGCGGCGCAGTGCCGCACCGCGGTCCATGTCCCATACGATCAGCTTGGCGATCATCGGGTCGTAGTGCACACCGATGTCGTCGCCCTCGCGCACGCCCGTGTCCACGCGCACGTGCGCATCGGTCCGCGGCTGGCGCAACCGGCGAATGGTGCCCGCCGCTGGGAGGAAGTCGCGCGCCGGCTCCTCCGCGTAGACGCGCGCCTCGATGGCGTGACCGTTTATCGACAGCTGCTCCTGTGTCAGTGGCAGCGTCTCGCCGGCTGCCACCCGCAGCTGCCACTCGACCAGATCGAGGCCGGTGATCATCTCCGTCACAGGGTGCTCGACTTGCAGGCGCGTGTTCATTTCCATGAAGTAGAACTCGCCGCGTTCGTCCGCGATGAATTCCACCGTGCCAGCGTTGGTGTAGCCGACCGCACGCGCTGCAGCGACCGCAGCCGACCCCATCTGACGTCGCTTGGCGGCCGTCATGCCGGGCGCGGGCGCCTCCTCCAGCACCTTCTGATGGCGGCGCTGCACCGAGCAGTCACGCTCGAACAGGTGCACGGCATTACCGTGGGTGTCGGCAAACACCTGCATCTCGATGTGACGCGGGCGCGCCAGGTATTTCTCGATCAGCACGCGTTCATCGCCGAATGCTGCGGCCGCTTCACGCTGCGCCGAGGCGAGCGCGGTATCGAACCGGTCGCGGGTCTCGACCACCTTCATGCCCTTGCCGCCACCACCAGCGGACGCCTTGATCAGCACCGGAAAGCCGATGCGTTCGGCCTCCTCACGCAACAGGTCGGCATCCTGGTTCTCGCCGTGGTAGCCGGGAACCAGCGGCACACCCGCCTCCTGCATCAGGCGCTTGGCTGCGCTCTTCGAACCCATCGCCCGGATCGCCTCGACGGGCGGACCGACGAAGACGAGCCCCGCCTGCGCGCACGCCTGCGCGAACTGGGCGTTCTCCGACAGGAAGCCGTAGCCGGGATGCACGCCCTGCGCACCGCTCGCAGTCGCCACCTCGACGATCCGGGACGCGTTCAGATAGCTCTCGCGCGCGGACGCCGGGCCGATGCGATACGCCTCATCGCAGGCGGCAACGTGCATCGCGTTCGCATCGGCATCCGAGTACACCGCCACCGTGCGGATACCCAGACGCCGGCAGGTGCGCGCGACGCGCACCGCGATCTCGCCGCGATTGGCTATCAGGATCTTGTCGAACATGTTGACGTCAACATCTCACCGCGAAGTACCGCAAAGGACGCAAAGAACTGAACGAGAGGAGTCGGCGTTTGATCATTCAGATTCAATCGAATTCCTTGGCGCTCTTTGCGCCCTTAGCGTTGAATGCCCATTCATGCCTCGCCAACCCACCCCGGCGCGCGCTTGTCCAGGAACGCCGCCACCCCTTCCCTGCCCTCCGGCGTCACGCGAATGCGGGCGATGCGCTCGGCGGTGTCCTCCACCAGCGCGCGATCGATGGGCCGGTTGACCACCGCCTCGATCAGCCGCTTGGCCGCCGTCTGGGATTTCGGCCCGCCCTTGAGCAGGTGAGCGATGATCTCGTCGATGCGCGCATCGAGCAGCGCGGCGTCGACGATCTCGTGCAGCAGGCCCATGCGATGTGCCTGGATCGCATCGAAGCGCTCCGCGGTGAGGAAATAACGCCGCGCCTGGCGCTCGCCCACTGCCGCCACGACGTGCGGGCTGATGACGGCAGGGATCAGGCCCAGCCGCACCTCCGACAGCGAAAACGACGTCTCCGGCGTGCCCACCGCAATGTCGCAGCAGGCAACCAACCCGACGCCACCGCCGTAGGCCGCGCCCTGTACGCGTGCGATCGTCGGCTTGCTCAGCGTCGAGAGCGTATGCATGAGGTCGCCCAGTCCCACCGCGTCGCGCAGGTTCTCCGCTTCGGAATACGCGGCCATGCGCTTCATCCAGTTCAGGTCCGCCCCGGCGGAAAAGCTCTTGCCGTTCGCCGCGAGGACCACCACGCGCACCTGTGCGCTCGCATCCAGTTCGCGCAGACGCGCGGTCAGCGCGGCAATCAGCCGATCGTCGAATGCATTGTGCACGTCGGCGCGGTTGAGCGTGATTCTCGCCACGCTGCCCTGCACGTCCACCAATACCGTATCGCCGTCCATTCCGCCCTCCTGCAGTCCTGATGCCGCCCTAAGACCGCTTCGCCACTTCCTCGAGCATCACTTCCGTCGCTCCGCCACCGATGGTGAGCACGCGCGCATCGCGCACCAGGCGTTCGATCGCGCTCTCGCGCATGTATCCCATGCCGCCATGGAACTGCTGGCAGGCGTACATCACCTCGTTGGCGAGCTCGCAACTCATCGCCTTCAGCATCGAGACTTCGCGCACGACATCCCGACCTTGCGCGACCAGCCAGGCGCAGTGGTACATGTACTGGCGCGTCGCCTCGGTCTTTGCCTGCAGCATAGCCAGACGCTGGCGGACCGCCTGCTTGTCGTACAGCGATCCGCCGAAGGCACGCCGTTCCTTGACGTAGCGTAGGGTCAGTTCCAGCGCCGTCATGGCTTGACCGACCGCCATGGCGGCCAGGGCGATCCGTTCGGTCTGGAAGTTGCGCAGGATCGCGTAGAAGCCGCGGTTCTCCTCGCCCAGCAGGTTCTCCGCCGGGATGCGGCAGTCCTCGAGCACGAGTTCCGCGGTGTCCGAGCACAACCACCCGGATTTGCGCAGCGCCCGGCCCACGCGCAGGCCGGGCGTGTTCTTCTCGACGATGAACATCGACAGCGCGCGCGAGCCCTTGGCATCCGGGTCGGTACGCGCGGCTACGAAGATCAAATCGGCGTGCACGCCATTGGTGATGAACAGCTTGCTGCCGTTCACCACCCAATGGTCCCCGTCGCGGCGTGCCCGTGTCCGGATCGCGCGCACGTCCGAGCCGGCATCGGGCTCGGTGATCGCCACCGCTGCGATCGACTCGCCGGCTATTGCGCGCGGCAGATACTGCTCCAGCTGCAGGGCCGAGCCGGCGTATACCAGGTGTGGCATCGCCATGTCCGTGTGCACCAGCGCGGTGACGGTGAATCCGCCGTACGTGCAGCGCGACAGCGCTTCGGCGAACACGAGGTTGGTGATCGCATCGGCTTCGAGGCCGCCGTAGCGCTGCGGCCAGGTGATGCCGAAGAACCCCAGCCGCCCCATCGCGCGCAACACCTCGCGCGGCACGAATCCCTGCTCCTCCCACACATGAGCGCACGGTTCCACCTCACTTGCCAGGAACCGCGCCACCTGCTCGCGCAACGTGACGTGTTCGGACCTGACATAGACGCTCTCTGCGTAGCTGACGTCGCGGTGCATCGCGCGCTTGCGCCTACATGCGGAACACGCCGAAGCGCGTGTCCTCGATCGGTGCATTCAGGCTTGCCGACAGGCCCAGTCCGAGCACCCGGCGCGTGTCGACAGGATCGATCACGCCGTCGTCCCACAGCCGTGCGCTTGCGTAGTAGGGATGTCCTTGGGCCTCGTATTGTGCGCGGATCGGCTGCTTGAACGCTTCCTCCTCTTCACGCGTCCAGGTCTTGCCCGCCTTTTCGATGCCCTCGCGCCGCACGGTGGCGAGTACACTCGCCGCCTGTTCTCCGCCCATGACGGAGATGCGCGCATTCGGCCACATCCACAGGAAGCGAGGCGCGTAGGCGCGGCCGCACATGCCGTAGTTGCCTGCGCCGAAGCTTCCGCCCACGATGACCGTGAACTTCGGCACCTTCGCGCAGGCCACGGCAGTGACCATCTTCGCGCCGTCCTTGGCGATGCCGCCCGACTCGTATTTGCGCCCGACCATGAAGCCGGTGATGTTCTGCAAGAACACCAGGGGGATGCCGCGCTGGCTGCACAGCTCGATGAAGTGGGCCCCCTTCAAGGCGGATTCGGAAAAGAGGATGCCGTTGTTGGCGACGACGCCGACCGGATAGCCGTAGAGACGCGCGAAACCGGTCACCAGGGTGGTACCGTAGAGCGGTTTGAACTCGTCGAGTTCGCTTGCATCGACCACCCGCGCGATCACTTCGCGGATGTCGAAGGGCTTGCGCGGGTCGGTGGGAATCACGCCATGCAGCTCCGCGACATCGCAGGCCGGGTCGCGCGGCTCGCGCACCTCGAGCGCGACACGTTTGGGCTGGTTCAGATGCGAGACGATGCGCCGCGCGATCTGCAACGCGTGCGTGTCGTTCGCCGCATAGTGATCGGCGACGCCCGAGGTGCGCGCGTGCACGTCCGCACCGCCCAGCTCCTCCGCGCTGACCACCTCGCCCGTGGCCGCCTTCACCAGCGGGGGGCCGCCCAGGAAGATGGTGCCCTGGTTGCGGACGATGATCGATTCGTCGGACATCGCGGGCACGTAGGCGCCGCCTGCGGTGCACGATCCCATCACCACCGCAATCTGCGGAATGCCCAGCGCCGACATATTGGCCTGGTTGAAGAAGATGCGTCCGAAGTGATCGCGGTCGGGGAACACCTCGTCCTGGTTAGGCAGGTTGGCCCCGCCCGAATCCACCAGGTAGATGCACGGCAGCCGGTTCTGCTGCGCGATCTCCTGCGCCCGCAGGTGCTTTTTCACCGTCATCGGGAAGTAGGTACCGCCCTTCACGGTGGCGTCGTTGACGACGATCATGCACTCGCGCCCGCCGATGCGGCCGATGCCCGTGATGAGACCGGCGGCGGGCACCTGGTTTTCGTACATGTTCCAGGCGGCAAGCTGGGACAACTCGAGGAAGGGCGAACCGACGTCCAACAGGCCGCGCACACGATCGCGAGGAAGCAGCTTGCCGCGCGCGATGTGCCGCGCGCGTGCCGCCTCGCCGCCTCCCTGCGCGATGGATTCGACACATGCGCGCAGGTCGCGCACGAGCGCTTCCATCGCCAGCTTGCTGGCGGCGAACTCGGGCGAGCGCGGATTGAGAGTGGAGCGGATTGCCGTCATGGGTCCGGCTGCGATACACGATCGCGGAGCGTACGGGACACGATGCTCCGGATCCGACGCATCGGACGATGCCTATTCGTGGTGATGGGGCTTTTCGCCCACCGGTCCACCCGCCTTCTTCCAGCCGTTGAAGCCGCCCTGCACGTGCGCCACCGGCTCGAGGCCCATCTCCTGCACGGCCTTCGTCGCGAGCGCCGAGCGCCAGGCGGACGCGCAGTAGAAGACGAACTGCTTGCCACTCCCGAAGATTTCCTTGAAGTAGGGGCTGGCCGGATCCACCCAGAACTCGAGCATGCCGCGCGGGGCGTGGAAGGCGCCGGGGATCATCCCGTCGCGTTCGAGTTCGCGCGGATCGCGGATGTCCACGAAGACCACGTTCGAGTCCCCGTGCATCTTGATCGCATCCTCGGTTGCAATGGTTTTCACGACCTGGTTGGCCTCGTCTACGAGTTGCTTGCAGCCTTTGGTGATGGGCATCGTGTCCTCCTGGTGAGCAAACGACTATTATGCCGCGTCCGGCGCCAGCCACCGCTTGAGCGGCGGCGGCACCCAGGCCTGCATCTTTGCCAGCAGGCCGGCCGGGTCGGCATCCGCCATCACCAGCGCGTGATGCACGGGCTGCAGGAATCCCTCGGCCAGCGCGTGCTCGAACATCGCCAGCAGGCGGTCGTAATAGCCGGCGACATTGAGCAGCGCGCACGGTTTTTGGTGGATCCCCAGCTGGGCCCACGTCACGATCTCGCAGAACTCCTCGAAGGTGCCGAAGCCTCCCGGCAGCGCCATGAATCCGTCCGACAGGTCGGCCATGCGCTGCTTGCGCTCGTGCATCGTGCGCGTGACGATCAACTGGGTGAGTTCCTCGTGCGCCAGCTCTCGTCGCATGAGCCCCTCGGGAATCACGCCGATGACTTCGCCCCCCGCGCGCAGCGCCGCCTCGGCCACCGTCCCCATCATGCCGACGCGTCCGCCGCCGAACACGACCGCGATGTCACGCTGCGCGAGCAGCGTCCCGACCGCCCGGGCAGCGGCGGCGTACTGCGGGTCGCGGCCTGCTTGCGATCCGCAGAAGACGCAGATGCGTTTCAGAAGCGGCCCTCCTTGAGCCATCGCTCCACTTGGTCGAAGCGATCCATGCCCCAGAAGGGTTCGTCATCCACGAAGATGAACGGCGAGCCGAATACGCCTCGGGCAATGGCCTGCTCCACCTCCACCCGGAGCTTGTCCTTGATCGCCGGATCATTGAGCGCCGCCTCGAGGGCGGCGCCGTCGACTCCCATCCCGGCAGCAATCGCCACCGTGTCGGACGGATTGGAGATGTTCACGTCATGCTGGAAATAGGCTTCGTAGAGCGCGGCAGCGAGCCGCTTCGCCTTGGCGGGATCCTGCGCCTCCAGCCAGTAAAAGGCGCGCGCCGGCGCCTGCGTCGCGATGGGAAACACCGTCGGATGCTTGTACGCAATGCCGTGGAAGCGGGCACTGCGGGCGAAGTCGTGCCGGGCGTAGTCCCCCTTCAGGGGCACCGTGGGCAGCGGCGGCAGACCGGTGGCCTTGAACGTCGCACCGAGCAGAATCGGCCGCCAGCGTACCTCGCGCCCGTACTTGGCGCCCAGCGCATCGATGCGCGTGCTCGCGAGATACCCGTATGGGGATGAAAAGTCGAAGTAGAAGTCGATGGTTTGCATCTCAGTCATGGACGGCCATGGGGTGGAAATGTGGATCCCGGCGTGCCGGAGTGCCCAGAGCGTTGCGTCGCACCGGCGATCTGCGGTGCCCGGGCCGAGTGAGGCGACGTTACGATCCGCGGATCCCCGCTTGCCCCGGAATCGGCCTGCGGCAACGTCACGCTCTTCCCGGCGGGGAATCCTGCTGCCGACCGCGCGCGCTCACGGTTGCGCCCGGCCGGCGCGCGGTCACCTCGATCTCGATCTTCATCGCCGGCTCCACCAGCCCGCACACGAGCGCGGTGGCCGCCGGACGAGCCTTCGCGAGATACTCGCCGGCGATCGGCGCGATCTGTTTGAAGTACTCCTGTCGAGCGAGGTAGTAGTGTACGCGCACGACATCGTCGAGCGAGCACGCAGCCTGCCGCAGCGCCTGCTCGATGTTGCGGAACGCCTGGCGCGTCTGCACTTCGAGATCGTCGGAAATCGTCATCGTGGTGTAGTCGTAGCCGGTGGTGCCGGACACGAACACCCAGTCGCCGTCGACCACCGCACGGCTGTAGCCTGCAAGGGCCTCGAAGGTCGACCCCGACGAGATCAGCGTGCGCATCGTTCTACTCCTTGACCGGCGGAAACGCGACGCCGTTCAGCTTCGACTGGGCCAGGACCAGCGATGCGGTCAGGTGCTCGGGCCCGCTGAATCCCAGGTTCATCGCAGCGATCACGCTCTGCAAGGTGGTGGCCGCCATCGGTCCGGCGAGTCCGGCCTCCGTGGCCATCTGGTTGTAGTAGCGCATGTCCTTCGCCGCGTTGACCAGCGCGAACTTGTGGCCGGTGAAATCGCCCTCCACCGCCTTGCCCGCCACGTTCTGGAACATCGGCGAACTGGCGGCCCCGAGGCTGAACAGCTTGAAGAACATCGTCGGGTCGACCTCGAGCTTGACGCACGCGGCGAGCAGCTCGCCGATGATGGCGAGCTGTGCGATCACCCCGAAATTGTTGATGAGTTTGATCTTGTGGCCGGCACCGGTGCCGCCGGCGTGCAGGATGTTCTCGGAATAGGCGCCGAGCACGGGGCGAATCTCCTCCAGTGTCGCCTCGTCCGCGCCGACCATCGAGTTGAGCCGCCCCTGCGCAGCCTCCGCCGGCGTCCGGCTCAGGGGAGCGTCGACGAAGCGCATGCCTTTCGCCTGCAAGTCTGCGGCGATGCGCAGCGTCGAGGCCGGCTGGCTGGTGGAGGTGTCGATCACGATCTGCCCCTTGCGCCCGCACGCGAGGATGCCCGCATCTCGATAGACCAGATCCTCGACCTGCGGCGTCCCGGTCACGCACAGGATGACGACGTCGGATGCCTCGCACAGCGTCCGAAGATCCTTCGCCTCCTTCGCACCGCGTCCGACCAGATCCTCGACCGGCGCGCGGTTGCGGTGCCCCATCACCATGGTGGGGAAGCCCTTCTCCACCAGATTCTTCGCCATGCCGTGGCCCATGAGGCCCACGCCGATGAAACCGATGCGCTTCGTGCTCACTTCTCTTCTCCCCAATGACTCCATACACATGCACCACGAAGACCAGAAAAACCGATTCAACACAGAGGACACAGAGGGTCACCGAGGAAACTCGAGAACACCGTTCGTTCTTGCTGTCCCTCGGTGTACCTCAATGTCCTCTGTGGTCGAACGCTTTGGTCTGTACTTCGTGTTGCTTCGTGCGCTTGGTGGCCAATGCCCGTCAGATCATCTCCACCGCCATCGCGGTTGCCTCGCCGCCGCCGATGCACAGGCTGGCCACACCGCGCCGGGCGCCGTGCTTGCGCAGGGCCCCGAGCAGCGTGACGAGGATGCGCGCACCCGATGCACCGATCGGATGACCGAGCGCGCAGGCGCCGCCGTGCACGTTCACGCGCTCGTGCGGCAGTCCGTGCTCCTTCATGGCCGCCATCGTCACGACGGCAAACGCTTCGTTGATCTCGTAGAGGTCCACGTCACCCGGCTTCCAGCCAGTCTTGTCGTAGAGCTTGCGGATGGCACCGACAGGGGCAGTGGTGAACCAGCCCGGCTCCTGCGCATGCGTGGTGTGCCCGACGATGCGCGCGATGGGCGACAGACCCCGCCGTTGCGCTTCCGAGGCGCGCATCAGCACCAGGGCGGCCGCGCCGTCGGAGATGGAGCTCGAGTTGGCCGCGGTAACCGTCCCCTCCTTGCGGAACGCAGGCTTGAGCTGCGGGATCTTCTCGAAGTTGGCCTTGAACGGCTGCTCGTCCTTGTCCACGAAGCGATCGCCCTTGCCGGACTTGAGCGCCACCGGCGCGATCTCCCAGGCGAAGGTGCCGTCGTTGTTCGCCTGCTGCGCGCGCTCCAGCGAGGCGATCGCGAAGGCGTCCTGCTCGGCGCGCGTGAACTGGAACTTTGCCGCGCAGTCCTCGGCGAACGTGCCCATCAGCCGGCCCTTGTCGTAGGCATCTTCGAGGCCGTCGAGAAACATGTGGTCGAGCACCTGCTGATGGCCCATGCGATAGCCGGTGCGTGCCTTGGGCAACAGATAGGGCGCGTTGCTCATGCTCTCCATCCCGCCTGCGACCATCACGCGGTTGGTATCTGCCCGCAGCAGGTCGCTCGCCAGCATGGCGGCCTTCATGCCCGAGCCGCACATCTTGTTGATCGTGGTGCAACCGGCGCCGAGCGGCAATCCGGCGCCGAGCGAGGCCTGCCGTGCGGGGGCCTGCCCCTGACCGGCAGGCAGCACGCAACCCATGATCACCTCGTCCACCTGATCCGCACCGATCCCGGCACGCTCCACCGCCGCCCGGATGGCGACCGCGCCCAGTTCGGATGCGGTGAAGTCCTTCAGTTCGCCCTGCATCGCGCCCATCGGTGTGCGGGCGGCGCCTACGATGACGATCGGATCGTTCATGCCAGTCTCCCAGTGTGTGCTACGTCGCTGCGCTACCGAAGCGGCGGTCGAAGCGGATGTGGTCGGAGTACGGAAACACGTCCGCGATCTCGCCTTCGGCAACGCGCGCCTTCACGCCATTCCAGTATTCGGGGGTGAGCAGGTCGGCGTGATGCGCAAGGAAGTGCGGCCGGATCTTGTCGCCGGAAAGCAGGAACGGGCCGAACTCTTCGGGGAAGACATCGTTCTGCGCCACAGCATACCAAGGTTCGGCCGACATCTCGTCCTCGGGCGTGCGCGGCGGCGGAATGCGGCGGAAGCTCACTTCGGTCATGTAGGCGATCTCGTCGTAGTCGTAGAAGACCACGCGCCCGCCGCGCGTGACGCCGAAGTTCTTGAACAGCATGTCGCCGGGAAAGATGTTGACCGAGGCGAGTTCCTTGATCGCATTGCCGTAGTCGCGCACGGCCGCCGCCGCCTGATCGGGGGTGGCCGCGTCCAGGTACAGGTTCAGCGGCATCATGCGCCGTTCGATGTAGAGATGCTTCACCACGATGCTGTTACCGTCCTCCTCGAACAGCGACGCGGCCTCGCGCTTGAGCTCGTCGATCAGATCCTGGGTGAAGCGCGCGCGTGGAAAGGCCACGTCGGTGTACTCGAGCGTATCGGCCATGCGGCCGACGCGGTCGTGGCGCTTGACCAGCATGTACTTCTCCTTGACCGTCTGCCGGTCGATGTTCTTCGAGGGCGCGATGTTGTCGCGGATGACCTTGAACACGTACGGGTAGGAGGGCAGCGTGAATACGATCATCACCAGGCCGCGGATGCCGGGAGCGATGACGAAGCGATCGGTCGAGTGCTTCAGATGATGCAGAAAATCCCGGTAAAAAAGCGTCTTGCCGTGCTTCTGCAGGCCGAGCGCCGTGTACAACTCGGCCTTGGGCTTCCCCGGCATCATGCCCGCGAGGAAGTCCACGTAGGCCGACGGCACCTCCATGTCCACCATGAGGTAGGCGCGGTTGAAGGCGAACAGCGGCGCGATCTCGCGCGAGTCCAGCAGCGCAGCGTCCAGTCGCAGTCCGCCCGCTGCCCCGTGCACGATGGGAATGGCGAAGGGCTGCTCCAGGCTGCCGTTGACGATCTTGCCGATCAGGTAGGCGCGGCGGCTACGAAAGAACAGCGCACTCAGCACCTGAAGCTGGTGGTTCGCCTCCAGTCGCAGGGGCCGGGGCAGGCGCTCACGCGCGGCGCGCAGGGCGTAACGCAGGTCGCGCGCGAGGTTCTCGAACGGCACGCGCAGATCGAATTCCGCGAGGATCTGGCGCAGGACCGCCCGCAGGCCGTCGCGCAGCGGGTAGTAGCTGCGATAGGACGGCGGATCGGACTCCAGGTACTCCGTCGACACGGCTGGCCTGACGAACAGGCAGTCGTTGTGGAAGTAGGTCCGATGCAGAATCTTGCAGCTGACCGTGTTGAAAAAGGTTTCGGCCAGCTCCGGCTGCCTGTGATCGGTGAGCAGGCCGACGTAGTGCAGCTTGATCTCCTGCCACAGCATGTCTGGCAGATTGTCGGTGTCGAACTCGCGCTGCAGGGTCTCGACCGTCTCCTTCGCCCGGTCATCGTAGAACTGGATACGTTCGGCGTGCGCACGCCGCACCGCCGGCCAGTCGGCAGCTTCGAAGCGTTGCTTCGCGGCACGGCTCAGTTCACGGAACAACCGGTAGTGCTTGTTGAAACCATCGAGCAGCGCCTGTGCGATGGCAGGGACGAGATCGGCGGGTTGGCGAACGGCCTGGGAGGCAAGCATGCGGGTGATCGGCGGAACCTGGGGCCCGCCGATCATACCGCAACGCAACAAACCGCCCGGCCGCACCGGCCGGGACGCTGACCGGTGACTAACGCGTACCGGCGAAGCGCTGGTTGGTGGCGCTGACGCTCAGGTTGCTGTAGCTGCGCGAGGCGGGTGTGAAGGTGGTCGCCTTGCCATTGAGCACGTAGCTGGGCTTGAGCGTACCCGAGAATCCAGCGCTTACCGTGCATTGGTAGACGCCCGACCCATTCGTCTTCGTGCACGATGCACCGTTGATCGTCACGCCCGAGCGTATCCGCCCGTTCACCGTGACCACCCCGCTGATCAGCAGCGACGCGGGTGTGGCCGATGTGCTGCGGAAGCCGGAAACCGCCGTCCTGGTGGCCCCCAGCGTCTTGGCGTTGTCTGCGCTCTTCTTCGCATCGGTGTCGGGGACGCCGCAGCGCTGGCTGCCACCGCACGTGTAGTCGTTGGGATTGGAGAACTTGATCAGTTTCGGCCACAGATAGCTCATGACGGTGCCGAACGTCCCGCTCATGCCGTAGCCGTAGGCATACGACGTTGCGCCCTTCGCACTGCCGGCGTTGGCGCGATCGTGCATCAGTCCCATGTTGTGACCGAGTTCGTGCACGAAGCTGGTGACGTGGCAGTAATAGCCGCTCTTCGCGCGGTCGTTGCCCTCCGAGACGACCGAGTAGGCATAGTTCGCGTAGTTCGACACGGGAGCAAGGTTGTAGCCGCCGATCCAGCCCACGCCGCAGCTGCCCTGCGACTGCACCCAGAAGGGGCGGACCAGCGTCACCAGGTCGGCCCCCAGCGCGTTGCGACGCGACTTGACCGTGCTGAATGCGCCCGTCCCATTGGTGAGGTCGTTCAGCACCGTGCTGTTGCTCGTCTTGTCCGACACGTTGACCTGCTCGGCCCCGACGCGACGCAGTTGGATGGCCACGCCGCTGTCCTTGTAGGCCTGGTTGGACACCGCGATGAGGTTGTCGATCGCGAGATTCACGCCCGACGAACCGCCTTTGTCGGTGGCGAAGCCCGGGGTATAGAGGACGAGCACGTCGATCACGGTCGAGCCGGGAAGCGCGGTCGACGTGGCAGTCGTGCTGCTCGTCCCGGTGGTCGCGGTAGCGTTGTCCGTCCTGCCGTTGACGGCGGCAGCCGGCGGCGGCGGGCAGAAGTCCTCGCCCTCCACGTGACGCATGCCGAGCTTGCGCGGATCCACGAGATAAGTCCCGCCTCGCGAACCGGGCTGGATCATGTAGTCGCCTTGCGGCGTGACGATGTGACCCTGCACGCCGGCCGGGCTGTAAGTCAGCAGGACGCGGAAGTCCTTGCCGTAATCGGTGAGGTAGCCCACCCAGGTGGTGGAATCCTGGTTCGCCTGCGTCTCCTCGTAGCTGACGCGTACCGGCCCGATGTCGGCCAGACGCAGACTGGCTTCGTCGCCGGGCTCCATGTCGGTCAAGGCCGCAAGGTTGAGCTCGATCGGATCGGCCCCCTTCACTGGCGGCTGCTCGTCTGCCGCAGCCCGGCGAGCCTCGAACACGACGGGCCTTCCCACCTCGTCGGTCGCCGCCCAGTCCCATGCCTTGCCGACCACGCCCACCCACTGGCGCTGGTTCACGTACCCCAGCGAAAAGCTGCCCTGAGGCGTCGCGATGAGACCGCTCACCCCTGCGGCGCGCACCCCCAGGGTGAGGCGATAGTTCGCATCCGAGACGAGTACGCCGTCGAGCCGCACGACATCGCCGTCCTCGACACGCTGGACGATCCGGAAGCGAAAGTCCCCGACCTCGGGCAGACGGACCTCGATCTCACTGCCGGCGCGTGCGGTACGCAGCGTCTCGCGGTTGAGCACGACCGACGCGGTGCGCGCCTCGTCCGTCAGCGCGGGCGAGAGCGAGCCTGCGCTGCGCTCGAACAGCGGCGCGCTCCATCCGGGAACGGCGCCGGCCAGGGACAGCGCGAGAACTGCGCGCGCCAAGTGACGGTTCTGCATGAGGGACTCCTGTGCATCGATACATGCGTGCGGTGCGAGGCACCGTTCGTGGCGGCACCCTACCGATGCCGCCGCGCTTTATCAAGAGTCTCTGTGCGGCTACGTCGTGGAGGGAAGACGTCGTTCAGGAGCGAAGGGATCCCGGTGTCACGATGTATCTAACTGCCTAATACCGCGCTCGAAGATCTGGGCAGCATCGCTTGACTTCTGCTTACGCGACGGCGCGCGTCACTTCGTATCCTCGAACAACTCCCGGCCGATCAGCCAGCGACGGATCTCGCTCGTCCCGGCCCCGATCTCGTACAGCTTCGCGTCGCGCCACAGTCGTCCGGTCGCGTACTCGTTGATGTAGCCATTCCCGCCCAGTGCCTGGATCGCCTCGCCGGCCATCCACGTCGCCTTCTCCGCCGAATAGAGGATGGCGCCGGCCGCGTCCTTGCGCAGCGCACGCACCATGTCCGGCGTGGTTGCCGCGTCGCACGCGCGGCCGACCGCGTACACGTACGCCTTGCAGGCGTTCATCGTGCTGTACATGTCGGCGAGCTTGCCCTGCATGAGCTGGAACGCGCCGATCGACTGGCCGAACTGCTTGCGATCGTGGACGTAGGGGATCACGACGTCCATGCACGCCTGCATGATGCCGAGCGGGCCGCCGGCGAGCACGGCGCGCTCGAAGTCCAGTCCACTCATCAGCACGTTGGCACCCTTGCCAACCTGGCCGAGCACGTTCTCTTCCGGCACCTCGCAATCCTGGAACACCAGCTCACAGGTATTCGAACCGCGCATGCCGAGCTTGTCGAGCTTCTGCGCGGTCGAGAAGCCCTTGAAGCTCTTCTCGACGAGGAAGGCGGTCATGCCGCGCGGCCCGGCATTGACGTCGGTCTTGGCGTAGACCACCAGCACGTTCGCATCCGGTCCATTGGTGATCCACATCTTGTTGCCGTTGAGGACGTAGCGCTCGCCCTTGCGGTCGGCGCGCAGCTTCATGCTCACCACGTCCGAGCCCGCGTTCGGTTCGCTCATCGCGAGCGCACCGACGTGTTCGCCTGATACCAGCTTCGGCAGGTAGCGGCGCTTCTGCTCTGCCGTGCCGTTGCGGCGGATCTGGTTCACGCACAGGTTGGAATGAGCGCCGTAGGACAGGCCCACCGATGCGGATGCCCGGCTGATTTCCTCCATCGCGACGACGTGCGCCAGATAGCCCATCGTAACGCCGCCGTACTCCTCCTCCACGGTGATGCCGAGCAGGCCCAGATCGCCCAGCTTGCGCCAGAGATCCATCGGAAAATCGTTGCTGCGGTCGATCTCTCCGGCCCGGGGGACGATCTCCGCGGCGGCGAACTGCTGCACGCTCTCGCGCAGCAGGTCGAGGGTCTCGCCCAGGCCGAAGTCGAGCCCGGGGAACCGCGCCAGGGGCGCGGCGGAGGAGGGCATCGGCGCATCGCTCGGCTTCATCGTCGGATCTCCATGAAAGACAACATCTTAGCAAGTTGCCATCGGCTTCCCGGACGCTCTTGCCGCACCGCAACATCCGCATGCGCCGTGAGACGGGATCGTTTACCATGCCTCTTTATCCGACGGCCGCCAACCCGGGCCCGGCAGACATGAACCAACAGGCTCTTGCCACTGCGCCCGAGCAGGCGCTGCACTTCCCATTTTCCCATCCTCCGGACGCGGGTCACGCGGCCGAGGTGCTCCCGGGCGTGTACTGGCTGCGCATGCCGCTGCCGTTCGCGCTCGATCACATCAATCTGTGGGCGCTGCGCGAAACCGACGGCAGCTTCTCGCTGGTCGACTGCGGTTTGAACACCGAGACCACGCGGGCGCTGTGGGAAGAGCATTTCGACGGCCTGTTGCGCGGCGCGCGCGTGACGCGCGTGATCGTCACCCACTTCCATCCCGATCACGTGGGCCTTGCCGGCTGGCTGACGCAGCGATTGGATGCGCCGATGTGGATGACAGAGGGCGAGTTCCTGATGGCGCACGTGTCCTATGGCGAACTGCCCGGCCACCGACGCGAGGACCAACTTGCCCTGTACCGTATGCACGGCCTGGACCTTGCGCGGGAGGACGCGATACGCAACCGGCCGCACAGCTATCGCCGCGGGATCACCGAGCCGCCCGCGGCATTCCACCGGCTGATGGACGGCCAGTCGGTGCGCATCGGCGGCCGCGACTGGCAGGTGATCGTCGGGCACGGGCATGCGCCCGAACACGCCGCGCTCCACTGTGCCGAGGCAGGGGTGATGATCTCGGGTGACATGCTGCTTCCCAAGATCAGCACTAACGTCAGCGTCTGGCCCGAGCAGCCAGAAGCCGACCCGGTCGCGCTGTTCCTCGCGTCGCTGGACCGCTTCGCACCGCTGCCTGCGGACACCCTCGTGCTGCCCTCGCACGGGCTGCCGTTCCGCGGCGCACGCGCACGCATCGCCGCGCTGCACACGCACCACGCCGACCGCCTCGCCGAGGTGCTCGAAGCGTGCGTCGCGCCGTCCAGCGCGGCAGACATCGTCCCGGTGCTGTTCCGGCGCAAGCTCGACGACCACCAGATGTCCTTCGCGATGGGCGAGGCGATCGCGCATCTCAACCATCTGCTCAGGCAGGAACGTCTCGTGCGCATACGGGGCGAGGATGGCGTGCTGCGCTTCGCGCGCACAGACTAGAACCACGACGACCGAGCCCATGGCGACCGACCTGCCTTCCACTCCTGCGCCCCCTCCTACCCCGGAGGAACTGGCGAAGGCGTTTTCCGAGATTGCGGCGCAGAGCCAGCGACTGGTCGCCGAGTACGTGGAGCGTGCACAGCAAGGCAAGCCGCTCGTGCCCACGGACGACGTGGGCGTGACCAATGCCTTCCTGGAACTGTCGAACCGGCTCATGGCCAATCCGATGCTGCTGGCCGAGGCACAGATGCGCATGTGGCACGACACCATGCGGCTGTGGCACAACGCGATGTCGCGCATGCTGGGTGAGAAGCCGACCCCGGTGGTGGATGCGACATCCGACAACCGCTTCCGCAACGAGGCGTGGCAGAGCAATTTCCTGTTCGACTACCTCAAGCAGTCCTACCTCGTCGCTGCGCAGAACATCCAGCGCACGGTGAGCGAGGTGCAGGGGCTCGATCCGCAGACCGCGCGCAAGGTGCGTTTCTTCACGCGCCAGTTCGTCGACGCGCTCGCGCCGACCAACTTCGTGTTCACCAACCCGGAAGTGCTCAAGGCGACGCTGGACTCGGGCGGCCGCAACCTGATCGACGGACTGCGCAATCTGCTCGAGGATCTCGAGCGCGGCGGCGGCCAGCTCTCGATCAGCATGACCGACTATTCGGCGTTCGAACTCGGCACGAACGTGGCGACCACGCCCGGCAAGGTCGTCTTCCAGAACGAGCTCATGCAGCTGATCCAGTACGCTCCCACGACCGAGACGGTGTGGAAGACGCCTCTGCTGATCATCCCGCCGTGGATCAACAAGTACTACATCCTCGACCTGCGGGAGAAGAACTCCTTCATTCGCTGGGCCGTGGCGCAGGGCCACACCCTGTTCGTCGTCTCCTGGGTGAATCCCGACGAGAAGCTCGCGCACAAGGGCTTCGACGACTACATGCGCGAGGGCCCGCTGGCCGCGCTGGACGCGATCGAGAAGGCGACCGGCGAGAATGAGGTCAACGTGATCGGCTACTGCCTCGGCGGCACCTTGCTCGCATGCACGCTCGCCTGGCTCGGCATCAAGGGGCGGCGCCCGATCAAGAGCGCCACGTTCTTCACTGCCATGATCGATTTCAGCGAACCGGGCGAGCTGGGAGTCTTCGTCGACGAAACGGTGCTCTCCAACCTCGAGAAGAAGATGGAGGCACGCGGCTACCTGGAGGGCGCGGAGATGGCGAGCACCTTCAACCTGCTGCGCGCCAACGACTTGATCTGGTCCTTTGTGGTCAACAACTACTTGCTCGGCAGGGAGCCCTTCCCCTTCGACCTGCTGTTCTGGAACTCCGATTCCACGCGCATGCCGGCGAAGATGCACACGTTCTACCTGCGCAACATGTACATCCGCAACGCGCTGGTGCAGCCCGGCGCGATCGAGCTGGACGGCGAGCCGATCGACCTGGACAACATCCAGGCGCCGTCGTGCTTCGTGTCGACGGTGGAGGACCACATCGCCCCGTGGAAATCGACCTACCTGGGCGCGCAACGGCTGCCCGGGCCGCTGAAGTTCATCCTCGGCGGCTCCGGCCACATCGCCGGCGTGGTGAATCCGCCGTCGGCCAACAAGTATCAGTACTGGACCACCGAAGGCGCACTGCCGGCCAGCGCCGACGAGTGGCTGGCGCAGGCGCAGCGCCGGGACGGTTCTTGGTGGCCGGAATGGAACCGCTGGATCGAACAGTTCGGCGGAGGGAAGGTGCCGGCGCGCGTGCCTGGTACTGGCCAGCTGAGCGTGATCGAAGACGCACCAGGCACCTATGCCAAGCTGCGTCTGGACGCGAAGAACCAGGGCACGGTTCCCACGGCACGCGCACCCGCCGCGGTGCGCCAGGCCGCCAACGACGCTGCCGTCCAGCCTGCTGCCTCGCCGCCGGCGCCAGCATCGGCAACGCCGTCAGCGCAAGCAGCACCGACGCCATTGCGTCCGGGCATGCAAGCACCCGCGACGATCCCCGAGAGCACCCTCGACCTGCTTACCGCTGCGGCGGATGCACAGGCTGAAGCCAGTGCACCGCTGCCTGCCGCGAGGCCGCGCAAGACCGCACGTCGCAAGGGCGAGAAGGCGCCCTCGAAGCCGAAGGGAGCCGATCGCAAGCGCTGAGGCGTGTGCGCTCAGGCAGGGGCGCGGCTGCCCACACGCGCCGTTTCGCGGTGGGCATCGAGGGACTGCGCGGGCGCGGCCTCGCCGAACAGTGCGCCCTGCTGATGCAGAATGCCCTCGGTGCGCAGGAACACCGACTGCGCCTGCGTGTCGACGCCCTCCGCCGTCAGTTCCACGCCCAGGCTGCGTGCGAGCGTGAGCGTGGCGCGCGCCAACGCCTGCTCCGAGGCACCGCTTCCGATACCCTCGACGAGGGCGTGGCCGAGTTTCATGCGCGCGAGCGGCAGCCGGCGCAGCAGACCGAGTGAGCGGGTAAACGCTTCCACGTCGTCGACCGTGACCGACAGACCCACGCCGCTCGCGTTCAGGCGCGTGAACAAGCCCTCGGCCTCGTCCGCCTGCGCGAGGACGCTGATCGGCAATTCGAGCTCAAGCAGGCGTGGCGCGACCGGATGGCGCTGCAGGGCATCGGCGACCGCCTCGCCCAGCGCAGCGGCGTCGAGGCGCCGCGACACCAGCTCCAGCGCAACCGGCAGGGCGCTCGTGCTGCCCCACGCCTGCAGCTGTTCACAAGCCTGCGCGATCTGCCACGCGTCGAGGCGCGCCGTGACGTCGTTCGGTGCGGCCGGCAGAAAGCGTTCCGGCGCAAGCGCCCCATGATCCGGGTGCATCCATCGCACGCAGGCCTGCACGCCGACCATGCGCTGCCCGTCCATCGCGGCGACGCGCGGTCGGTAGAGAAGCATGAGGTGTTGCTCGAGATCGGACCGGCGCAGCTCGACTGCGAGCGCGTGATTGGCCCACATGCGCTCGTTGAGCGCCGGCGCGTGGAAGGCGAAGGCGGCCCCCCGCGTCTGGCCGGCACGTAGCAGCGCCTCCCGTGCCGCATCCGCCAGTTCCTCGGACCCGCCATCCTGCGGCGCCAGGGCGATTCCGATCTTGGCGTGAAGCGGCAATTCCAGTCCGCTCAACTCCACCGGCACGGAGAACTCACCCAGGATCTTCTCTGCGACCTGGCGCGCCTGCTCGGGTTCATCCAGGTCCTCGAGCAGCACCACGAACTGGTCGTCGGCCACGCGCAGGATCGCATCGTGGCCACGCAGGATACGCTGCAGACGCTCCGCAGCCACCTTCACGAGTGCATCGGCCTCCTCCCGCCCGAGGATGCGGTCCACGCCTTCGATCTGGGCAACGGCGATGTGCATCAGCGCCATGCAGCGGCCGTGGCGGTTCGCACGACTCATGCCGGCGCGCAGCCGCTGCGACAGGGCGTTCGCGGTCGCCGCGCTCGCACTCGCCGCACGGGCGGACTGGCGCTCGGCCATGCGGATCGACGTGACGTCGCCACAGGCGAGGACGAACCCCGTGCAGGCGCCCGCCTCGTCGCGGATGCGCGAGAGACAGCCCCACAGAGGATGCACGTTGTCGGCGGCGTCGCGTAACCACAGTTCGCCCTGCCACTCTCCCTGATCCTGCGCGAACGACCACATGGCCTGCGTGGATGCCGCGTCATGGTGGTCGCCGGACCACAGCTCGTCGATGGGCTTGCCCGCGAGGGCCGCCTCCTCGCGGCCCGACAGTTCGCAGAAAGCCGCGTTCGCGCGCAGCACCGCGCGCTGTGCGCTGAGCAACGCCATCGGCTGTCGCGTTTCCTCGAACGCTCGCAATGCCCCCAGGGTACGGGCATCGGGCTCGGCCGGCGCGTCATCGACTCGAAGCCGCTCGATCAACCACGGCACGGCCACGTTCAGCTCGCGCGTCTCGTCGCCGCGCAGGCTCAGCATCTGATAGGTCAGGTCGGCATCGACGTACGGACGCGCCAATGCGGCCAGCCGCTTCAGCGGCGCGCGCGCGGCGAAGATCGCCAGCAGGGCGATTGCCGCGCTGGCGCCGAGCAGCGCGAGCAGCACCTGCTCGGTGCGCTGGCGCGCATCGCTCAAGCGCTCGGCGGCCTGCTCGAGGCGCGCTTCGAGCTGCGCCCGATCGGCACTCAGATTGGCCTCGATCAGCTGGTCGATGCGGGGTTCGATCGAAGCGAAAGCCTGCTGCGCCTCAGCCAGCGCCGACGCCTGCCCGGATGCACCGAAGCTGACAGCGCTCCACTGTCGCTCGCCGCGCTCGATCCACGCGCGCACCTTCACCGCCCAGTCGCGCTCGGCGGCGGTATCGGCCAGCACCTCGTAGCGCGACAGGTTGGCGAGAAGCGCGGTACGGTTCGGCGCCTGCGGCAGTGGCGCGCCGGCCGCACGCGCCGCATATTCGCGGCCCTTCGCACGCAGCTGTCCGGTCAGCTCGTTCACGATGTTCTGCTTGCGCAAGGTGCGCCCGCGGTTGGGGCGGCCGGCGACAGGCGGTTGCTGCGCCACCAGCGTCGCCCCTTCCGCGCGGAAGCGGTCGAATGCGGCGACCTGCTCGGCGCGTCCATCGATGGCGGTCATGGCTTCCTGTGCGCGCGAGGTTGCAGCCGTGAAGCGCTCGACCAGATCCTGCGACTGCGCGCGCTGCGCCTCGCTCCCCGCCGCTCTCAGGTAGTCGGCCAGCCCGGCCTCGAACTCGGCGCGCGCGGCAACCAGCGCCTCGCGCGCCGGCTGCGCCTTGTCGCGCTCGTACCCTTGCAGGGCAGCAGCGGCCGCATCGAGGGCGGCACCCATC
>JAEZCG010000155.1 GCA_023430065.1 Pseudomonadota bacterium
ACCTGCGCCTGCTGCTGGCCGCCGGCAACGCGCCGGTGGCGCTTCCCCTGCGCGAGGACGTGCGCACGCGCGTCGCGCTTGGCCTCGTCCTGCAGGTGCGGCCGTTGACCGACGAGCAGAAGCGCGAGGCGCTGGCCGCGCATGCGCGTGCGCGTGGCTTCCAGCTGCCGCGCGACGTGGGCGAATACCTGCTGGTGCATGGGCGCAGGGACCTGCCTTGGCTGATGGCGGTGCTGGATGCCGCCGACCGCTACTCGCTGCAGGCGAAACGGCCGGTATCGCTGCCGCTCGTGCGCGAGGTGGTCGAGCGCGCGCGGCGGGGCGGCTGAGCCTACTTCCCGATCAGATAGCGCCGGTCGTCGAAGGTGCTCACCCAGTCCGGCCGGTACACCACCAGCAGCGTGATGGCGGCGCCGGTGGTGAACGCCTCGGCCCAGGACATGAGCAGATACCAGGGCAGGTAGGACGAGCGCAGGTACTCCGCCGGATAGGCGTCTGCGCCGACCAGCAGCGCGCTCGCCATCAGTCCGGTGACGACCATGGCCAGGGCCGCGCCGAAGAAGGCGTTTCCGAAGATGTAGATGAAGAAGTGGCTCGGCAGCCAGCGTTCGGTGGCACGCAGGGCGAGCGTGCTCACGCCCACCGGTACCGCGCCCATCAGCAGCACGTTGACCGGGATGCTCCACGCATCCAGGGTGCCGGCGACGGCGCTGAGCGCGACCACCAGCGCCATCGCGACCAGAGCCAGCTGCGGCCCGAACATCAGTGTGCAGGCGCTCGCCCCGAGCAGATGAAAACCCAGTCCCGGCTCGATGCCGGCGCGGATCTGCCACAAGGTGAACAGGGCGACGATGCTGCCCAGCCACGCATGGCTGAACGAGTTCTGGCGCAGGCGCCCCCACGGCGCGCCGTAGACGCTCCAGGCGATCAGTCCGCCTGCGACCAGCAGCGACAGCCAGTACCAGGCGGGGGGTAGCAGTGTGGATGTCAGGTTCACGCTTGCGATCGGCTATACTTCGCGCCCGCCGGCAGCACTGTGCGCGTGCATTCTGCGCGCGG
This sequence comes from Pseudomonadota bacterium, assembly GCA_023430065.1. GTDB lineage: Bacteria > Pseudomonadota > Gammaproteobacteria > Burkholderiales > SHXO01 > SHXO01. Next base: position 1,060 of record JAEZCG010000155.1, read on the forward strand.
CCCGGAGGATGCGGTTCACTGTGGTTCCCAGCACTTGCCGCGCCCGCTCCCGCGGGTGCAGCCTTTCGTCTGCGGATGACGCCTATGCGCCTTGCCCTGTTCGACCTCGACAATACGCTGTTGGCCGGGGACAGCGACTTCGAGTGGGCGCAATTCCTCATCGACCAGGGCGTACTCGACCGCGAGCTGTACGAGGCGCGCAACAACCACTTCTACGAGCAATACAAGGCCGGCACGCTCGACATCCACGAGTTCCTCGATTTCCAGCTCAAGCCCCTGGCGCGGCATGAACGGGACCAGCTGGAGGAGTGGCACCGGGAGTTCATGCGCTCCCGGATTATGCCGTTGATCACGCAGAAGGCGCGCGACCTGGTGCACAGCCACGCGCACGACGCACGCGTGATCGTCACCGCCACCAACAGCTTCGTCACCGCGCCGATCGCGCGCGAATTCGGCATCGAGTACCTGATCGCGACCGAACCGGAGGCCGTCAGCGGCGAATTCACCGGCCGCGTCGTCGGCGTTCCCTCGTTCCGGGAGGGCAAGGTCACGCGCGTCGAGGCCTGGCTGGCCGAGCGCGGCTTGCGCTGGAACTCCTTCTCCGCCTCGTACTTCTACAGCGATTCGCTCAACGACCTGCCGCTCCTGCACAAGGTCACCGACCCGGTCGCCGTCGACCCGGACGAGACCCTCAAGGAGTGCGCGCTCGAGAAAGGGTGGATGATCATCAGTCTGCGTTGAGGGCCATGGGTGCCGGCCATGCTTCCGGCGTGACGGCCCGGCCCGCGGTGCTGGCCGTGCTGCTGTCCGCGGCGGTCGTGGCCAGCGCGCTGGCGGCGCTGGTCATCGGCAGCCATGCGCTTCCGGCCGCCGATCTCTGGGCAGGGCTGCTGGGCGAACCCGGCCTCGCGCGCGACATCCTCCTGCAGGTGCGCTGGCCGCGCGCGGCAGCGGCACTCGCCTGCGGCGCGCTGCTGTCGCTGGCCGGCGTGCTCCTGCAGGTGCTGCTGCGCAATCCCCTCGCCGATCCGTACGTGCTCGGCATTTCCGGAGGTGCCGCACTGGGCGTGCTGCTGGCGATGCTGGCCGGCCTGGCTGCCTGGCTGCTACCGCTGACCGGGTTCGCCGGCGCCTTCGCCGCCGCCGTCATCGTCTTCGCCCTCGGCTACCGCGCCGGGGACTGGAATCTGTACCGACTGCTGCTCACCGGCGTGGTGCTGGCCGCCGGCTGCGGCGCGGTGGTGAGCCTGGTCCTGGTCCTCGCGCCGGGCGCTGCGCTGAAGGGCATGCTGTTCTGGCTGATGGGCGATCTGTCGGGCGCGACGGTCAGCTGGCCGGCCTGGGTGGTTGCGCTCGTCCTCGGCGGCACAGCCACGGTGCTGGGGAGTACGCTCAACGTCCTTGCGCTCGGTCGCCAGCAGGCCGCCGTGCTGGGTGTGCCGGTCGCCGCCGCCGAGACGGCGATCTACGCCGCCGCGGCGCTGGCCACGGTCAGTGCGGTGATGCTCGGCGGCACCATCGGCTTCGTCGGTCTCATCGTGCCGCATCTGGTCCGCCTGCTCGGCGTGTCGGACCTGCGCTGGCTGGTGCCGCTGTCCATGCTCGCCGGCGCTGCCTTCCTGTGTCTCGCCGACACGTTGGCGCGCTCGCTGCTCGCGCCCCTGCAATTGCCGGTGGGGGTGCTCACCGCCCTGATGGGCGTGCCGGCGATGCTGCTGCTGCTCGGGCGCCGCCCGTGACGCGCCTGCAGACGCACGGCGTGGACACCGGCTATCCGGGCCGCCCTCTCGTGCGCGGTCTCGACCTGTGCATCGAGGCCGGCCAGGTGTGGGCCCTGCTGGGCAACAACGGCGCCGGCAAGAGCACCTTGCTGCTTGCCCTCTCGGGCCTGCGTCCGACCCAGGCAGGGGCCATCGAACTGGACGGGCGTCCGCTGGCATCGTTCACCGCGGCGGCGCGCGCGCGCCGCATCGGGCTGCTGCTGCAGGAGGATCTCAGCGGCTTCTGGGGCACGCTGCGCGACTACGTGCTGCTGGGCCGTTATCCGCACCGGCGCAGCCTCTGGGGCTGGGGCGAGTGCGACGTCGCCTGCGCGGAGGCGGCCATCGCCGAGATGGATCTGGACGGCCGCGCGCACCGGCCGCTCGCTGCCCTGTCGGGAGGCGAGCGCCAGCGCGCGCGCCTGGCCATGCTGTTGGCTCAGGCACCGGCGCTGCTGCTGCTCGACGAGCCGCTGCAGCACCTGGATCTGCGCCATCAGCGCGACGTGCTGGTGCGACTGTGCCGCTGGGCGGGCGAGGGCGATCGTGCCGTCGTCATGAGCCTGCACGACCCCGTCGCGGCGCGGCGCTTCTGCGATCATGCGCTGCTGCTGTACGACGATGGAAGTTGGCGCGCGGGCCGCGCCGATTCTCTGCTCGATGACACCACGCTGGAAGGCTTGTACGGATGCGCGCTGGGGGGCGAGGATGCTGCAGCGCAGGGGCGTTCGGGACGCCGTGTATAATCCCGGCATGCTTGTCCCCGGGCTCGCCCCCGTCACTTTGCCTCTGCCGCGATGATCCGCCGCCTCCTGCAGCGTGTCTTCTCCGGCCGCACCGGGAAGAACAAGGATCCGCTGGTCATCCCCTTCACCCGCCACGGCGTGGCCGCCGAGCGCATCAGTTCGTGCGCGCGCAAGGCCGTGTCGGGACTGCAGGAGGCCGGCTACGCCGCCTTCGTGGTCGGCGGCGCCGTGCGCGATCTGCTGATCGATCTGGAACCCAAGGACTTCGACGTCGCCACCAGCGCCACCCCCGAGCAGGTGAAGGAGGTGTTCCGGCGCTCGCGCATCATCGGGCGCCGCTTCAGGCTGGTGCACGTCATGTGCGGCCAGGACACGGTCGAGGTGTCGACCTTCCGCGGGTCGGCGAACGGCAATGAACGCGGCGAGAGCCAGATGCAGGACGAGCACGGCCGCATCCTGCGCGACAACGTGTTCGGCACGCAGGCCGAGGACGCGCTGCGGCGCGACTTCACCATCAACGCCCTGTTCTACGATCCGCGCTCGCAGGAAATCCTCGACTACTGCGGCGGCTTCGACGACCTGCGCAAGCGCGTGATCCGCATGATCGGCGTGCCGGACCAGCGCTACCGCGAGGATCCGATTCGCATGCTGCGCGCGGTGCGTCTGGCCGCAAAGGTCGGCGGACACGTCGAGGCGCGTACGCGCGAGCCGATCCGCACCCTCGCGCCGCTGATCCAGAACGTGCCGCCGGCGCGCCTGTTCGAGGAGATGCTCAAGCTGCTCCTCTCGGGGCACGCCACCGAGTGCCTGCTGCAGCTGCGCAACGAGGGCCTGCACCACGGCGTGCTGCCGATGCTCGACGTCATCCTCGAGCAGCCCATGGGCGAGCGCTTCGTCATGCTCGCGCTCAACAAGACCGACGAGCGGGTGCGCGAAGGCAAGGGTGTCTCGCCGGCCTTTCTGTTCGCCGCTTTGCTCTGGCACGAGGTGCTCGCTGCCTGGCGCGCCCGCGAGGCGGATGGCATGAGGCCGGTTCCGGCCCTGCATGCGGCAATGGACGAAGTCGTCTCGGCGCAGGTGGAGAAGCTCGCCATCCCCCGGCGCTTCACCACCGACATGAAGGAACTGTGGGAACTGCAGCTGCGCCTGCTCAATCGTTCCGGCAAGCGCCCCTACCGCCTGCTCGAGCATCCACGACTGCGCGCCGGCTACGACTTCCTGCAGTTGCGCTGCGAAAGCGGCGAGGTGGATCAGGAGGCAGTCCAGTGGTGGGATGCGTTCATGCAGGGCAGCGAGGACGATCGCGCCCGGCTGCTGCTCCCCGACAGCGGTCCCAAGCGGCGTCGCCGCCGGCGCAGGCCGGGCGCAGAACGGAGCGAAGGCGACGCCGTGCAGGCGCACGACACCGTGGACGAGCACAGTGCCGAACCCTGATCGCGCGGGACGCACGCGCGCCTACGTGGGCGTGGGCAGCAACCTGGAGGATCCCGCGCGCCACGTGCACGAGGCGATGGATGCACTGGATGCGCTGCCCGGCACCCGCGTGGTGGCGCGCGCATCGCTCTATCGCAGCGCGCCCGTGGGCAAGCTCGACCAGCCGGATTTCGTCAACAGCGTGGCCGCCCTCGACACGGCGCTGCCTCCGCGCCAACTACTCGACGCCCTGCTCGCCATCGAAGCGCGGCACGGCCGCGTGCGCGGCGAGCGTAACGCGCCGCGCACGCTCGACCTCGACCTGCTGCTCTACGGCGAGCAGCGCATCGAGGACGCTGCGCTGACGCTGCCGCACCCGCGCATGCACGAGCGCGCCTTCGTCCTGCTTCCGCTCGCCGAGATCGACGCCGAAACGTGCGTGCCGGGGCGGGGCAGGGTCCGCGACCTGCTGCCCGGGGTCGCCGGCCAGCGCGCCACGCTTTTGCAGGAGGCCTGAGCGTGCAGCGCGAGCGCCGCTACATCGTCGTCGAGGGACCGATCGGTGCCGGCAAGACGACGCTCGCGCGCCTGCTCGGCGAACGCTTCGCTGCCGATCTGCTGCTGGAGAACCCCGGCGACAATCCCTTCCTCGCCGACTTCTACCAGGACCGGCGTCGCTGGGCGCTTGCCACCCAGTTGTTCTTCCTGTTCCAGCGCGTCAACCAGCTGAGCGGACTGAAGCAGCTCGACCTGTTCGAACGCCCGACGGTGGCCGACTTCCTGTTCGCCAAGGATCCACTGTTCGCGCAACTCAACCTGCTCGACGAAGAGTTGGTCCTCTACCAGCGCATCTACGCCCACCTGGCCCCGCAGGTGCCCACGCCCGACCTGGTGATCTATCTGCAGGCGCCGGTGGACACCCTCATGGCGCGCATCCGTCGGCGCGGCACCCCGGCGGAGCGCGCCATCGAAGAGGACTACATCCGCGGCCTCGCCGACGCCTACGGCCGCTTCTTCCACGACTATGCCGCCTCGCCGCTGCTGATCGTCAACAGCCAGAACCTGAATTTTGTTGATCGGCCGGAGGATTTTGATTTATTGTTGCGCCGCATCACCGAGATGCGCGGCCCGCGCGAGTTCTTCAGCCTGGGCAGATAGGCGCACGCACATTCCGGGACGGTGACCGGGGGACATCGAGGCACGCCGGCAGCGAGACAGACATGGAAGTCATCGACACGATCGACGCGCTGCGGGCTCGTCTGCGCGACGAACGCGCAATCGCCTGCGTTCCGACCATGGGCAACATCCACGAGGGTCATCTGTCGCTGGTGCGTATCGCGCGGCAGCATGCACCGCTGGTGGTGACCACCATCTTCGTCAACCGCCTGCAGTTCGGTGCCAACGAGGACTTCGACAGCTATCCCCGCACCTTCGAGGAGGATTGCGAGAAGCTCGCACGCGAGGGCAGCGCCATCGTCTTCCATCCCAACGAGGCGCAGATGTACCCCGAGCCGCAGGTGTTCACCGTGGAGCCTCCGCCGGTGGCGAACAAGCTCGAGGGCCGCTTCCGCCCCGGCCACTTCCGCGGCGTGGCGACCGTGGTGCTGAAGCTGTTCAACATGGTGCAGCCGGACTATGCGGTGTTCGGCAAAAAGGACTATCAGCAGATCTCCATCGTGCGCCACATGGTCGATCAACTGGCGCTGCCGGTGCAGATCGTTCCCGCCGAGACGGTGCGCGCGGACGACGGTCTGGCGCTGAGCTCGCGCAACCGCTACCTCAGTGCCGAGGAGCGCGTGGAGGCGCCCCGCCTGAACCGCGTGCTGCAGCGCGTGCGCGAGCAGGTCGAGGGCGGCGATCGGAATTTCGAAGCGATCGAGTTCGGCGCCGATGCGGAACTCGCGCGTCACGGCTGGCACGTCGACTACGTGGTGGTGCGCAGCCGTCGCACACTCATGCAGCCCAGCGCGCGCGAGCGGGAGCTGGTGGTGCTGGGTGCCGCGAAGCTCGGCAGTACCCGCCTGATCGACAATCTGGAGATCCTGGCACCGGCCTGAGGCGTGGAAGCACGCCGGTTACACAACCGAAACAATCTGAAACACCGCGCCAATTGCGGTGGCTGCAGCACGCTCCTACACTGGCTTCAGAGGCCCGTCGGTGCATCCTCGTGCCTCGGTCGGCTCGACTTCGAAACCTGGCACAAGGCCGCCCAGGCCCGATAAGAACATCCTCCGGCTCGCGATCGAGCGGCTTCTCCAAGGATTTCCTGCGATCCCTCAGGGAGGAGGTTCCGAATGTCACGCATTCCCGACGCGCGCCGCACGCTTGGCGGCGCCCTGCTCGCCACTATCGTCTCGACTCTGATCGGCGCATCCGCAGCGCTGGTGCCATCGGCCGCCATCGCCGACGAGACCTGCAACTCGCCGTACATGCGCAACCTGATCAAGGGCCAGGAGGACTATGTCTACGTCTGGACCCTCGGCGTCGAGGGGATGGGCGACGGCTCCGACAAGATCGTCACCGTCGATGTCAATCCCGCATCGAGCCAGTATGGAAAGGTGGTGCACACCTTGTCCGTCGGAACGCGCGGGGAGGCGCATCACATGGGATTCACCGACGACCGCCGCCATCTGTGGGCAGGCGGCCTCGACGACAGCCGTGTCTACATCTTCGACGTCTACAGCGATCCGGCGCGGCCGAAGCTCGTACGCACCCTGGCCGACCTGCCGGCGCGCACCGGACTGGTCGGGCCGCATACGTTCTACGCCCTGCCGGGTCGCATGCTCGTGCAGTTCCTCTCCAACAGCAACGACCACGGCGGCGTCACCGGCATGGCGACCTTCACGAACAAGGGCGAGCTGATCCGCACCTACGCGATGCCGACCACGGACGGCGGTGACGGTTACGGCTACGACATCGGCATCAATCCGAAGAAGAACGTCATGCTGACCTCGAGCTTCTCGGGCTGGAACAACTACATGATGGACTTCGGCAAGATGCTGCAGGACCAGGAGGCGATGAAGCGTTTTGGGCAGACGATGGTCGTGTGGGACGCCAAGTCGATGAAGCCGGCGAAGATCTTCAACGTACCGGGCGCGCCGCTGGAGATCCGCTGGTCGCTCAACGAGCAGGACAACTGGGCGGTGACCGCCTCGGCCCTGACCTCCAAGCTATGGCTGGTCAAGCAGGACGGCAACGGCGAGTGGCAAGCGAAGGCGGTCGCAGACATCGGCGATCCCGCCAAGGTGCCCCTGCCGGTGGACATCAGCATCACCGCCGACGGGAACGGTCTGTGGGTCAACACCTTCATGGACGGCAAGACCCGCTACATCGATCTGACGGATCCGGAGCACCCGCGTCAGACCTACGAGAAGGTGACCGGCAAGCAGGTGAACATGGTCTCGCAGAGCTGGGACGGCAAGCGCGTCTACATCACCTCATCGCTGCTGGCGAACTGGGACAAGAAGGGGGAGGACGACGAGCAGATGCTGCGCGCCTTCCGGTGGGACGGCAAGGAGCTGACACCGCTGTTCGAGGTCGACTTCTATGCACACGAACTCGGCCGCGCGCACCACATGAAGTTCGGCACCAACTCCATCAAGGCTGCATATGAGCCCCTCGACGACACACTGGCGGCGACGCGCTAGGAACTGGGGTGCCGGGGCCCTCGGCCTGATCCTCGTCGGGACAGCGCCCGCGCAGGCGCACGAGGCGCCTGCAAGCAAGGTCGACTTCACCCCGCCTGCCCCGGGCACCTACCGGCTCGAGCAGATCATGCCGGCGCCCGACGGCAAGGTGATCGACGCGCGTAAGCGGCGCAGCCACCTTGCCGCCTATACCCGGGGCAAGGTGACGCTGCTGTCGCTGATGTACACGGCGTGCAGCGACGAGACCGGCTGTCCGTTGGCCTTCTACAGCATCGCGATGATCAAACGCGATCTGGAGCGCGACGCGGCGGCGCGCGGCAAGGTGCAGGTGGTGAGCTTGTCCTTCGACCCCGAGCACGACACCCCCGAGGTAATGAGCGCCTACGGCGGCAAGCACGTGAAGGACGCAGCGCAGGTGCCGTGGCATTTCCTCACCACCGAGTCGCGTCGCGAACTCGCGCCGATGCTGGTCGGCTTCGATCAGGACGTGTCGCGCCCGCGCGCTGCGGCCTCGAACAAGGAACTGCTGCACGTGCTCAAGCTGTTCCTGATCGATCGGCACGGCTGGGTGCGGGAGATCTACACCACCTCGTACCTGGCACCGCAAGTCGTGATCAACGACATCAGGACGCTGCTGCTCGAGGACGCCGTGCGGGTAGACTAGCGAGTCCGGGCCCGGTCCGCCTCGGCGGGCCGGGGCGCGGGAA
>JAEZCG010000170.1 GCA_023430065.1 Pseudomonadota bacterium
TCCCGCTTCGTCTTTGCACGCGAGCGGGTGCTCGGTCGCCTTCAGGATGTCCTTCACCGTGATGAGGCCGCGCAAGTTGCGATCGGCATCGACCACGAGCACGCGTTCGAGCCGGTGGCGATGCATCAGCGACTTCGCGGTGTCGAGATCCGTGCCCTCGCGCACGGTCACCAGGCGCTCGCGCGGCGTCATGATGTTGCGCACGGGCTGGTCGAGATTGGTCTCGAAGCGCAGGTCTCGGTTGGTCACGATTCCCACGACCCGCTTGCCGTCCACCACGGGCAGCCCCGAAATGCGGTGCGTGCGGATGAGAGACAGCACGTCGCGCACCGTCATCTCCGCAGAGATCGTAATGGGATCCTTCACCCCCCCGCTCTCGTAGCGCTTCACCTTGGCCACTTCGAGCGCCTGGACCTTGGCCGGCATGTTCTTGTGGACGATGCCGATGCCACCTTCCTGTGCGATCGCGATCGCCAGGCGGGCCTCGGTGACGGTATCCATGGCCGCCGAGACGAGGGGGATGTTGAGCGTGATGGTGCGCGTCAGGCGCGTCTTCAGACTGACGTCGCGCGGTAATACGTTGGAGTGGGCCGGAAGAATGGAGACGTCGTCGAAGGTGAGCGCGCGTTGGACGACCCTCATGCGATTGTTCCTTTGCAAAGAATCTATTATACGGCGAGCCTCCCTCCGGAGCCACCCGCAGTCGGCGTCCGCCCGTCGATCACCCCAGGGCTGTCTTCATGAAATGTTCTAAGTCCTTCAAAGGAATGCTTGTTGCTTTGCTCTGCTGTGGCGTACTGGCCCCGCGGCCCGCGGGGACGTCGGACGGCGGGGCGAGCTCGGCGTCTGCCCGCGCAGCCGTCGCACGGGCCGCGAAGGCAGTCGACGAGGCGCGCGCGAAGCGGGCGCTGTGGACCACTGCCGAAGAGGCCTTGCGCGACGCGAATGCCGCCCTTGCTGCCGGCGACTACGACGCCGCGGTGAAGGCAGCGCGGTTCGCAGCCGGTCAGGCGCAATTGGGGATCCAACAGCTCTCCTACCCGCGATTTCCGGAATGAGGGACGAACGATGAAGGCAACGTTGATCGCAGCGGCGGTTACCCTGGCCACGGCACTGCCGGCCGCCGGAGGGCAACTGTACAAATGGACCGACGCGAACGGTCAGGTTCACTACTCGGATCGCCAACCCCCGTCGGACGCGCGCACGCAGGAGACGTTGAAGGCGTCGCGCTCGCCCGTGCCGATCACAACCGAGGGAGCCGCAGACCAAGCAGGCGCACCGGACGCCGGTCGAGCCAAGACGCCGGCCGAGCAGGAAATGGAGTTCCGCAAGCGTCGGGTGGAAGCCGCCGAACAGGAGACCAAGCGCCAGAAGGACGCACAGGCTGCCGCGGAGAAACAGCGCAATTGCAGCAATGCACGGAACAACCTGGCTGCCCTCGAGCGGGGGGGCCGGATCACCCGCACCGATACCAGCGGCGAGCAGGTGTTCCTGAGTGACGCCGAAATCGCGGCGGAGCTTCCCAACGCCCGCCGCGTGGCCGACACCTGGTGCAAGTGACGAGACACGACCCGGGTACGCACCCGGAATCCGGTTCCCGGGTCACCCTTTCCGATTCGCCTGCGCGCGCCGGCGCCTGACCTCCTTCGGATCGGCAGTCAGCGGCCGATAGATCTCCACCCGGTCGCGGTCGCGCAGCGGCGCGTCGAGGCTGGCACGGCGATTCCAGATTCCTACCTCCTGGCGCGACAGGTCGATCTCAGGATGCCGGCCGAGCACGCCGGAGGATGCGATCGCATCGCGCAGGCACGCTCCCGCGGGCAGCGTCACACGGGTACAGTCCTGCGCCATGGGAAGCGCATACACCACCTCGACAGTCAGCGACCCGCTCATGCGCCGTAGAGTTGCTCGGCCCGCCTGACGAAGGCGTCCACGAAGGTATCCGCGATGTAGGCGAAGACCCGGCCCGTCAACTTCTCGAGCAGCTTGCTGGAGAATTCGTACTGGAGCCGGAACTCCACGCGGCACGCCTCATCGCCCAGCGGAACGAAGCGCCAGAGACCATCCAGTTCACGGAACGGACCGCTCAGCAGACGGATGTCGATCAGTTCAGGAGGCGTGGTGCGGTTCTCCGTGCGGAAGCTCTGCCGGATGCCGTGATAGTCGATGACGATCGAGGCGCGCGTGATGCTGCCGTCGCGATGCTCCACGGTCGAGCCACCGCACCAGGGCAGGAACTTCGGATAGTCCTCGACGCAGTCCACCAGGGCATACATGCGCTGCGCCGAGTGGCCGACGAGCACGGACTTCTCGACCAGCGCCATCGGACTAAGCGTCAGTCCGCGAGGCGCACGGAGGCGCCTGATAGAATCCGGCTTGTCTCCGCGAAGATCCAATGAGCATCGTTCAGAACCGCAAGGCCTATCACGACTATTTCATCGAGGAAAAGTACGAAGCCGGTATGGTCCTCGAGGGATGGGAGGTGAAATCCATCCGCGCCGGCCGCGTGCAGATCGCCGAGGCCTACGTGATCGTCAAGGATGGCGCAGTCTACCTCATCGGCTGCCACATCACGCCGCTGACCTCGGCCTCCACCCACGTCAAGCCCGATCCCACCCGCACACGCAAGCTCCTGCTCAAGGAAGAGGAACTGGCGCGTCTGATCGGCAAGGTGGAAAGGGCGGGATACACGCTGGTGCCTCTGGACCTGCATTTCCGGAAAGGCTGGATCAAGGCCGAAATCGGCCTCGCCAAGGGCAAAAAGCAGCATGACAAGCGGGAAGCGGAGAAGGAGCGCGACTGGCAGCGGGAGAAACAGCGACTGCTGCGCGCGCGCGCCTGACCGATGGGCTTGGGGCGCAGGCCCATCGAGTCAAGCGGCGCGGCGGCCGACGTCAGTGCGAGGTGGAGAAGGAGGAACTACGGGCAGGACGGTGGTGCATTCTGGCTGGAGCGGGCAGGCGGATCACATAGCCGCACATCGGACTCCCGGTCATGCCTGCGTCAAGCCCATGACCTTGCGCACGTCGCGCATCGTCTCGCGCGCCTTCACGCGGGCGCGCTCGCAGCCGTCTGCGATGATGTCCCGAACCAGTTTGGGATCATCGAGGTAGGTCTGCGCGCGGGCGCGCATCGGCTTCTGTTCCGCCAGCACGGCATCGATCACCGGTTGCTTGCATTCCAGACAACCGATCCCGGCGCTGCGGCACCCTCGCTGCACCCACTCCTTCGTCTCGTCGCTCGAGTAGACGAGGTGAAACTGCCACACGGGACATTTCTCCGGATCGCCGGGATCGGTCCGTCGAACGCGTGCCGGGTCGGTCGGCATGGTGCGGATCTTCCTCGTTACGCTGTCGGCGTCCTCGCGCATGGAAATGGTGTTGTTGTAGGACTTGGACATCTTGTGACCGTCCAGCCCGGGCATCTTCGACGCCTCGGTGAGCAATGCCGCGGGCTCGGCCAGGATCATCTTGCGCGCGCCCTCCAGGAATCCGAACAGGCGCTCGCGATCCTCGGTGCCGAGGTTTTGGCTCTGCTCGAGCAGCTGCCGACCGGTCTCGAGCGCATCGCGATCACCGCGCTCCTGATAGCTCGCGCGAAGCTCCCGGTAGGCGCGCGCGAGCTTGCCACCCAGCTTCTTGATCGCGGCCTCGGCCTTCTCCTCGAACCCTGGCTCGCGTCCGTAGATGTGGTTGAAGCGCCGCGCCATCTCGCGCGTGAACTCGATGTGCGGCACCTGGTCCTCGCCGACCGGGACCAGGTTCGCACGATAGATCAGGATGTCCGCACTCTGCAGCAACGGATAGCCCAGGAACCCGTAGGTGGACAGATCCTTGTCGGTCAGCTTCTCCTGCTGATCCTTGTATGTCGGCACGCGTTCCAGCCAGCCGAGAGGCGTGATCATCGACAGCAGCAGATGCAGCTCGGCATGCTCCGGCACGCGCGACTGGATGAACAGGGTGGCCTTGTTCGCATCCACACCCGCAGCCAGCCAGTCGATCACCATGTCCCACACGTTCGCCTCGATGATCTCGGGCGATTCGTAGTGCGTCGTCAACGCGTGCCAGTCGGCGACGAAGAACAGGCAGGGATGCAGATCCTGCAGGCGCACCCAGTTCTTCAGCACTCCGTGGTAGTGGCCAAGATGCAATGCGCCCGTCGGCCGCATGCCGGAAAGTACGGTATCGGTGAACATCGGAGGATCTAGCGGATGTTGAACAACACGGTCAGCGCAACCAGCATCGCATCGCGCAACGGGCCCAGGACACTTCCCAGGATGCCGGTGAACAGGAGCAAGAGCAGGATTATAAAACCGTAGGGTTCGAGCATCGCGAAGCGCCAGGCAAGCCGATGGGGGAGCAGGCTGACGGCAATACGCCCCCCGTCCAGTGGCGGCAGCGGGAACAGGTTCAGGATCATCAGGATGACGTTGATGACGATCCCGATTTCGGCCATCCCCCTGAGCGGAACCGAGAAGTAGCTCTCGGGGGACATCAGGACCATCTTGAACGTCGCCGCCCAGCACAAGGCCATGAACAGGTTGGCCCCCGGCCCGGCGGCCGCCACCCAGAACATGTCCCGCTTGGGGTTGCGCAGACGGCCGAAATTGACCGGCACCGGCTTGGCCCACCCGAACAGCAATCCCCCTCCACCCAGCAGCTTGCTGGTCACGAGGATCAGCATCGGCACGGCGATGGTCCCGACCGGATCGATGTGCCGCAGCGGATTGAGACTGATGCGCCCGGCCTGCTCGGCCGTGGTATCCCCGAAGTGCCGGGCGGCATAGCCGTGCGCCGCCTCGTGCAGGGTAATGGCGAAAGCGATCGGAATGGCGCCCAGGGCGATGACCTGGATCAGGCCGGCGATGTCGAAAGGCATGTCGTTTCTTTTGCGCGTGCGTTCATGCAGGCATGCCGAAGGGTTCGAGCCGGCCGCGTCCGACCCGCACGATCTTCGTCGTGTCATCCGTGAGATCCACCACCGTCGTCATCTCGAACCCGCACGAGCCACCATCCAGGACCAGTTCGACCTGATGCTCCAGGCGCTCGCGGATCTCCTGGCCGTCGTTCATCGGCAGTTCGTCTCCCGGCAGGAGCAGCGTCGAACTGAGCAGGGGTTCGCCGAGTTCCTCCAGCAGCCCGCTGGCGACGGCGTGGTCCGGGATGCGCAAGCCGATGGTGTTGCGCTTGGGATTCTGCAGGCGCCTGGGAACCTCGCGGGTCGCCTGCAGAATGAAGGTGTAGCTTCCGGGAGTGCATGACTTGAGCATGCGGTACTGCCGATTGTCCACCCGCGCATAGCGCGCGATTTCCGACAGGTCCCGGCACACCAGGGTGAAGTGATGACCTGAACCCACCTGCCGAATCACGCGGATGCGTTCCTGCGCGGCCTTGTCACCGAGGTGGCAACCGAGCGCATAGCACGAATCCGTGGGATAGACGATGAGACCGCCAGCGCGCACGATCTGCGCGGCCTGCTGCAGCAGCCGGCGCTGCGGGGTCTGCGGGTGAATGACGAAGTACTGCGCCATGTAGCTGGATGAACCGACGCCCGCAGCTGCGATCTGCGGACA
>JAEZCG010000219.1 GCA_023430065.1 Pseudomonadota bacterium
CTGCGTGCGCGCGTCACGGTCAGCATCGGCCTCGCCGAGCGCGGCGAGCGCGCGACGACGCCGGAGCACGTGCTGGTGGCGGCCGACCGGGCGCTCTACCGCGCCAAGCACAAGGGGCGCAATCGCATCAGCCTGTAGCGGGAAGCGGGGACGGCGTCGGCGGCCGCTTAGAATAGACGGCTGAGTCCAGACTCGTCTCGCCCTCGACGTCGATGAATCCGTCCGCCGCCATCCGCGCCGCATACCTGAGCGCGGTAGTCCTCCACGCGCCGCTGGCCGGCGCGCAGGCCGCTGCCACTCCCTGGTCCACGGCGTGTACCGCCTCACACTGCACGGCCAGCGCCAAAGTGCTCGCACGCGAGGCGAACGTCCCCTACGCCTATCAGTTGCGCATCTCGCGCTTCGCCGATGCGAGGACGGAGGTGGTGCTGCTCACCGGCAGCCGCAGGCCGGCGGACGACGCGAGCATCGACGTGCAGATCGACGGGAGAGCGGTCGCGCGCCTGGCGCCGGGCGTGGGCTATCGGCGCGTCGGACCCAGCAACACCTTCCGCGTGGCGCAGGGCGAGGCAGCCAGCGTGCTGCAGGCGATGCGCGACGGCAAGCAACTGGTGCTCGGGTTTCGCACCGCCGCCGGAAGCGACGAGCGCGTCGCCGTCGCGCTGCGGGGTCTGGACGCGGCGCTGACCAGAATCGGCGTGCCGACGCCCCCGCCCACCGGCGTCTCGGCGGCTGCGTCCGCCCAACAGCCGCTCGATCCACGCAGCGATCGACCGGCAGCTCCCGCTGCCGACCAGACATCGCAGGACGCACCGACGCCGGCCTCGCCCGTGAAGAGAGCGCCCGCGAAGACATCAGCGGCGAAGCGGCCTGCCCGCTCCGCGGCAGCCACGGCCAGCGCGCCTGCACCAGCCGAGGCGTCGCCGCCGGTTTCCCGGGAGACGGCACCGGTCTCGCCTGCAGCGCCGGCCATCCCACCGGACGCTGCCGAGTTGCCGGCGGCCGCGCTCGACGCAGCACCGGCCGCAACGTCCTCCGTACCGGCACCCATGGCACCCCGGCAAGCGCCGGAATCGGTGAGCGTGCCCCGCCAGTTCGCCTGCCAGGGCAATGAACCGTTCTGGAATCTCACCATCAGCGGGGACAACGCACGCTTCGTCTCGCTCACCGGCAGCGGCGATGCGCATCCCGTGCGCCTCACCGGTCGCCTGCGGGCTACGGCCGCGAGCACCGGCGCCAGCTTTGGCTGGCGTGGGACCGACGCCGACGGCAGCGCATACGGTGCACTGATCGAGCGGCGCAGCTGCCGCGACAGCATGTCCGATCGCGAGGGCGTGACTACGTTCGCCTATGCGGCCACGGTCGCTGCGCCGGGCGGCATGACACTCCACGGGTGCTGCAATGCCGGCCCCGCTTTGGACAGCCAGGCCGGCGCGCCCGGTGAGCCGGCCGTGCAACTGGCCGACCTGCGCGCCCGCGCCCCGGAGGACTGGACCCGGCACCTGCCGGACATGTTGCGCGCAGTGCAGGCCTGCGTCGACCGCACGCCGGGCGAGGGAGTCTACGTGACCAAGGCCTGGCCGATGAATCGCGCCATGGTGGGTGTGCGTACACGCAATGCGAGCGTGGGATGGTTCGAGTGCGTGGCCCAGCAGGACGGGCGCGCCATCGATCGCTTCGCGCCGGTGGACGCGACGGCCGAGCGCGTGGTCGACGAGGAACGCGTGCTGTACGTGCCGGCCGAGGTGGCGCGGCAAGAGGGCAACTGCTTCCGCCACGAGCAGTTGCTCGACGATGCCGGCCGTCCGTTGGGCTGGCTCACGGTCAACGCCTGCTGGCGCGCGCCCGGGGCGGCGCCCGTCGTCAAACGCCGCTAGCGCCGCCTATCTGCGGGCACGCCACGCTTCGTACTCGGCGCGCGTCTGCGCGTCGGGCGGATAGGTGCCGGGAACAGCGGCACCCGCCTTGATCTTTTCGAGCACGAACGCCTCGAGCTCGTCGAGCTCCGCGCCCGTGCGCGCGACCTCGTCGACGAGGTGGCGCGGGATGCACACCACGCCGTCGGCATCGCCTACCAGGATGTCCCCCGGCATCACCAGCACCTCACTGCAGGACACCGGCACGTTCCAGTCGACTGCCAGATGACGCGTCGGATGCGGCGGGGAAGCCGCGCCACGCGCGTAGACGGGCAATCCCAGCGACTGGATCGAGGCGTAGTCGCGCACGCAGGCATCCACCACGCAGCCCGCGGCGCCGCGGACCGCAAGCCGCGTCATGTAGATGTCTCCGCCGATCGCCGCGCTCTCGACGCCGCGTCCCTCCACCACCAGCACCTGGCCGGGGCCGCAGGCCTCGATGGCCGCGCGCTGCGGGTAGTCGGGGCGGGTAGTATTCTCGAATGTCGCCAGGTCCTCCCGGCCGGGAACGAAGCGCAGCGTCAGGGCCTCGCCCACCATCCGCACGCGCGGATTGACCGCACGCAGCCCGGCGAGGAAGGTGTTGCGAAAGCCGAGCTTGAACAGCTGTGTGCTCAGTGTTGCCGACGCCACCGTCTTGAGCTTCTCCAGCGTCTGCGGGGCCAGGGGGCTGCGCATGTGCCTCTCCTCGTATCGCGATGCACCGCATTCTAGCCGGCGGGCAGACGCCTATAATCGCGGCGTGACACGCGCATTCCCGTTCCCCGGCTGGCGCTGCTCGTCGCGCCGGCACGATGCTCCGCCGGCGCTGCGATGGGATCGGCGCCCGTCTCTACCCCGTGAACCAGCAAGCCCATGAACCTGGTGAGCGCATGAACCTGGAAGAAGGCTTCGATTACATCGTCGTGGGAGCCGGCACCGCCGGCTGCGTCCTCGCCAACCGGCTGTCGAAGGATCCGTCCAAGCGCGTCCTGCTGGTCGAGGCCGGTGGCAAGGACGACTACTTCTGGATCGACATCCCGGTCGGCTATCTCTACACCATCAACAACCCGCGCACCGACTGGTGCTACAAGATCGAGCCCGACCCGGGGCTGAACGGGCGCAGCATCGGCTACGCACGTGGCAAGGTGCTGGGAGGCTGCTCGTCGATCAACGCGATGATCTACATGCGCGGGCAGCGTAGCGACTACGATCACTGGGTGGAACTGGGCAACCCCGGCTGGTCGTGGGACGACGTGCTGCCCTACTTCAAGCGCACGGAGGACTACCAGCACGGGGCCGACGCCTATCACGGCGTCGGCGGCGAGCTGCGCGTCGAGGAACGACGCGTGAGCTGGGAGATCCTGGACGCGTGGCGCGACGCGGCCGAGGAATGCGGGATACCGAAGATCCGCGAGTTCAACCGCGGCGACAACTTCGGCAATGCCTACTTTCAGGTCAACCAGCGCGGCGGCGTGCGATGGAGCGCAACCAAGGCATTCCTCCGGCCGGTCCAGCACCGTGCCAATCTCACCGTGCTGACCGACGCGCACGTGAACCGCGTGCTGGTCGAGACGCGCGCCGGCCGGCTGCAGGCGACGGGCGTGGAACTGCGTCTGCGCGATGGCGTGCATTCGGTGCGCGCGCACGCCGAGGTGGTGCTGGCGGCCGGCGCCATCGGCTCGCCGCAACTGCTGCAGTTATCCGGCATCGGCCCCGCCGGCCTGCTACGCGATCGCGGCATCTCGCCGCTGCACGACCTGCCCGGCGTCGGCGAGAACCTGCACGACCACCTGCAGATCCGCATCGTCTACCGCGTGCACGGCGTGACCACGCTCAACCAGCGCGCCAATTCGCTGTTCGGCAAGGCCGCCATGGGTCTGGAGTACCTGCTGTTCAAGACCGGCCCCATGACGATGCCGCCATCGCAGATGGGCGCGTTCGCATGCAGCGATCCCTCGCAGCCCTCGCCCAACATCGAGTGGCACGTGCAGCCGCTGTCGCTGGACAAGTTCGGCGACCCGCTGCATCCGTTCCCTGCCATTACCCCGTCGGTGTGCAACCTGCGCCCGACCAGCCGCGGGCACGTGCGCATCAAGAGCAAGGACCCGGCGGCCTACCCCGCCATCACCATGAACTACCTGTCCACCGAGGAGGACCGCCGCGTGGCGCTCGATTCGGTCCGCATGACGCGCCGGATCATGGCGGCCAAGGCGTTGGCGCGCTACCGGCCGGAGGAGTGGAAGCCGGGACCGGAACTGCAGAGCGACGAGGAACTGCTGAAGGCCGCCGGTGATCTCGCCACGACCATCTTCCATCCGGTCGGTACCTGCAAGATGGGCCCGGACAGCGACGCCGGTGCCGTGGTCGACGGCCGCCTGCGCGTGCGCGGCGTGGAGCACCTGCGCGTGATCGACGCCTCGGTCATGCCGCGCATCACCTCCGGCAACACGAATGCACCGACCGTCATGATCGCGGAGCGCGGGGCGGAGATGATGCTGGCAGCGCGAGACTAGGCGCTGGCGGCGGGAAGCGGAGCAGCGACGAATCGGCCCGGATCCACTGCGCGCACCAGCGAGCCGGGGAGCAGCGCCGGGGTGTCATCGATCAGATCGGCGATGAGTTCGGCGCAGATCGGCGCGGTGATCAGCCCGCGCGAGCCGTGCGCCAGGCTTGCGTACAGACCGGGCAAGCGCGTGCCGCGTGCATCGGTCATCGCTCCCGCGAGCGGGAGGTAGTCGGGACTCACGCAACGCAATCCGGCCCGTCCGACGAGCCGACCGGCGTCCAGGCCATGGGCAGCCAGCGCGTCCGCCAGCGCCGGGACGAGCACTCGCAGCGCCGCCACATTGCACACGTTGTCCTCGGCGCGGAAGGCGGCGTCGGCGCTGCGCTCGAACGTGGCACCGGTGGCAAGCAAGCCCTCGCGCGCGGGCGCCACGTAACGCTCCCCGCACACCACCGCGCGCAGCGAGACCCCGGGCGGCGCCGGGACCAGCGTGATCTGGCCGCGGTTGATGCGCAGCGGGAGATGAGCTGCGACCTCGAGCGCGCGCGCCTCGCCGGCGTTCGCCAGGACGACCGCATCGAATTGTGCCTCGTCCCGACCGCAGGCCTGCAGCACCCAGCGCCCGCCGCGCCGGTTCACCGCCCGCACGCTGGCGCCGGGACACCAGCGCACGCCGGCGGTGGCGGCGAGCGCCGTACACAGTGCCGGCGGATGCACCCATCCGCCCTGCGTGAACGCGAGCCCTCCCGCCGGCAGTGCAATGCCGGCCAGCGCCTGGGCGGAGGCGCGGTCCATCGGACGCAACAGCGCCTCGGGCCAGGCCAGCTGCGCGAGCGCCTGCTGACGCACCGCCTCCTTCTGGTCGAAGGCGAGCTGCAGCAGCGGCGCATCCGACCAGGCGCGGCCGTCGCAGGGCAGCAGGCGCCGCAGCACGCGCAAGCTGTGCTGATAGCCGCTTCCCACGAGCTGACTCAGCGGCCCGCCCTGGCCGCTGAGTTTCGCGTACAGCATTCCCTGCGCATTGCCGGAGGATTCGGCGGCCACGTCCGCGTGGCGGTCGAGCAGATCCACCTGCCAGCCACGCAGGGCCAGACTGGCTGCAGCCGCACAGCCGGCGAGACCGGCGCCGATGACGGCTGCCCGACCGCGCCTGGCCGATGGCAACGACGACGCCGGCGCCCCGCGCCGCTCGCCCACCAGCATCTCGCGCTTGCGGCCGAAGCCCGGCATCTTGCGCATGGCGAAGCCCGCCGCGTCGAGCGCACGCCGCACGGCACCCGCGCTGCTGTACGTGGCCAGCGTCGCCCCAGGCGCACTCAGGCGGCCGAGGGTCGCGAGCAGCGACGGCTCCCACAGCTGCGGATTGCGTGCCGGCGAGAACCCGTCCAGGAACCAGGCATCGATCATCCCGTGCAGGGCGGGAAGGGTCAGTCGCGCATCCCCGATGAGCAGCGTCAGGCGCACGCGCCCGGGCGCGACGTCGAGCCGATGCCAGCCGGGTGCGAATGCACCGTACTGCGCGAGCAGCCGCCCGCTCCAGCCGGCCAGCGGCGGCCAGAGCGCGAGCGTCCGTTCCAGATCGGATCTGGACAGCGGATACAGCTCGGTGCTGACGAAGTCGAGCTGTGCACCGGCCGGCGCCAGTGCGTCGAACATCCGGCACGCACACAGGAAGTTCAGACCGGTGCCGAAGCCGGTCTCGCCGATGGCGAAGCGGTCCGCGGACGTCAGCGCGGCGAAGCGGCCGGGCAGTCGGTTGCCCGCGAGAAAGACGTGCGCCGTCTCGTCCAGTCCACCCTCGCGCGAGAAGTAGACGTCGCCGAACCGGCGCGAGCGCGGCTGGCCATCGTTCCAGTCGAGCGCGTCGTGGTCGTCCATCGGTGAGCGCCGGTCAGCGCGCGCGATGCGCGGCCCGGTTCGGTGCAGCCGGCTGCGCAGGAGTGACGAAGGGAGGGGCCTCGCGCTCGCGGGAGCGCAGCCTCGGAGGAGAGCCGGCAGCCCGGCGCGAAGCACGCGCACGCCGGGCTGGGGGATGCCGCACGGATCCGCCTGGCGCGCGCGGCGCCAGGCAACATCCATGGCTTACTTCAGATGATTGTTGACCAGCTTGGTCATCTCGAACATCGAGACCTGTCGCTTGCCGCCGAACACCGACTTGAGCTTGTCGTCGGCATTGATCATGCGCTTGTTGGCCTTGTCCTGGAGGCCGTGCTTCTTGATGTAGTCCCAGATCTTCTTGGTCACTTCGGTACGGGGCATGGCCTTCTCGCCGACGACCGAGGCGAGGTCGGCGCTGGGCGTCATGGCCTTCATGAACGCTGGGTTGGGTGCGCGCTTGGCGGCGGATTTCTTGGCCGCCTTTTTCTTGGCAGGGGCCTTCTTGGCTGCGACCTTCTTCGCGGGAGCCTTCCTGGGAGCGGCTTTCTTCGCGGCGGCCTTCTTGGCCGGCGCCTTCTTGGCAGCTGACTTCTTCGCAGCGGTCTTCTTGGTCGCCTTCTTGGCTTGTGCCATCGTCATGTCTCCAAAAGGATGTCTCGTGTAGAGAGCGGATTGCCATGCGGCGAGCAGAGGATGCACAAGTGTGAGGGAGGAGTCAATGACTATGTGCTCCCGAATCCCCCTCTGGTAAAGGCACTGCAACCTTTTTCCATCACTGCGGTGCCGTGACCGCGTTGTCCGAGGTGAAAAGCCGCTCGGCACGCGGTGCAGCCGCCCGTCCGGATGGGCACCGGGCGCTATTCGCGCTCCTCCACCACGAGCGCATCCACCACGGTGCAACCCTCGCCCCGCGCGCCGACGATGACCGGATTGAGGTCGACGCTCGCCACGCCGGACTCGCCGAACAGCATCACGACGCCGATCGTCACCGCCACACGGCAGAAGGCATCGACATCGAGCGGGGGCTCGCCGCGCACGCCCGCCAGCAGCGGCGCGATGCGCAGGCGGCCCAGGGCGGCGCGCACATCGTCGCTGCTGAACGGCGGCAGCAGCAGCTGCACGTCCGGCATCGCCTCGACGTACTTGCCGCCGTCGCCCACCGCCACCACCGGCCCGAACACCGGATCGATGTGGGCGCCGAGCATCAGCTCGCGCCGCCCCTTCACCATGCGCGCGACGATCACCCCCTCCCGCCGCGCGTTGGTCAGGCGCAGGGTCCGCTCGAAGTCCGCGAAGGCCGTGCGCAGGGCCTGCGTGTCGCTCACGTTCAGGCGCACCAGCCCGAGGTCGGACTTGTGCGGAACGTCTGCCGAACACGCCTTCACCGCCAGCGGGACGCCCAGTTCCGCCATCGCCGCTTCCGCCTCCTCCACCGAGTGGCACAGGCGGTGCTCGACGACCGGGATCTCGTGCCGCTGCAGCCGCTCGAGGCTATCGGCTTCGTTCAGGACGCGTGTGGTGCCCACTGCGCGCCGCAGCGCCGGCGCCGCGGACGGGGGCTGCGTGTAGGTGCGGTGCATCAACTCGGTGTGCGCGAGATAGCGTGCCAGCGCACCCACCGCTTCGCTCTCGGTGGTGAACACCGGCAGGCCCTGCGCCTTGAACTTCGCAGCGACGGAGGCCTGCGTGACAGCCAGCACCACCGGCTTGCCGGTGCGCTTGGCGAACACCGCCGAGTCGCTGGCGAAGGCGTCCACGTCATAGCCCTGGCCGGCAACCGGGATGCCGATGAGGAAGGCATCCGCGGCGGGGTCGCGCGCGATGACCGGCAGGATCTGGCCGAACAGACCGCTATTGGAGAGCAGCGCGGCCGTGATGTCGACTGGATTGGTGGTGGTGGCGAAGCTGGGCAGGATCTTCGCCAGCCCGTCGCGCGTGTCCTGCGCGAGCTTGGCCACGGGCAGGCCGTGTTCGCTGGCGGCATCGGCCGCCTGCACGCAGGTCGCTCCCGAGTTGCTGATCACCACCAGCCGGCGCCCCTTGGGCTTCCAGCCCTTCAGGTACAGCTCCGCGCCGTCGATCAGTTCGCGTGTGTCGCGCGCGCGCCAGATGCCATTGCGCGCAAGGAAGGCGTCGACCACCCGGTCCTCGTTGGCCAGCGCACCGGTGTGCGACTGTGCCGCGGTCTGACCGGCGGGCGTGCGCCCGGACTTGAGCGCGATCAGCGGCAGGCCGCGCTCGCGCGCAATGCGCGCCGCCTCCTCCAGCGGTGCGGGGTCGCGGATCGTCTCCAGGTACATCAGCAGCAGCCTGAGGTCCGGATCCTCCGCCATCACGCAGGCCAGCTCGCCCACGGTGACGTCGCAGTCGTTGCCGGTGGCACTGGCGTAGCGCACACCCAGGCCGCGCTGACGCAGCAGGCCGTAGGGCACCACGCTCATCGCACCACTCTGGCTGATGATGCCGATCGGGCCGTCCTTGGCTTCGGTCTCCAGGAACATGGTGGAGAAACTCAGGATGGCCCCGGTGGCCACGTTGGCCAGCCCCTGCGTATTCGGACCGATCACGCACATGCCGCTGGCGCGCGCCCGCTCGGCCATGCGCGCCTCCTTCGCGCGCGCAGCGGGGTCGGCAGTCTCGCCGAAGCCCGAGGCCATGACGATCGCCACCTTCACCCCGCGCGCTGCGCAGTCATCCACCGCCTGCACGGCGAAGTCGTCCGGCACCGCGATGATGGCGACCTCCGGCGACTCGGGCAGGGCGTCCAGGCTCTCGAAGCACTTGTAGCCCTGTGCGTCCTTGCGCTTGGGGTTGATCGGGTAGACCCGGCCCTTGTAGCCGGACTTCGACAGGTACAGCAGCGGCCGGCCACCGATCTTGTTCGGGTTCTCGGAGGCGCCGATCACGGCGACGGAGCGGGGATTGAGGACGCTGCGCAGGGCGGCGCGGGGGTAGTGGGCCATGGTTGGATTCTCAGGTGGTGGCTTTCTCGAAGCGGGGGACGAGGCGTCCGGCCAGGGTCTCGAAACGGCAGTCGACGCGTTCGCCGATGGCGAGTTCAGGATCGGCATGCCCCATCACGCGCACACCTTCGTCGGTGTCGACCAATGCGATCGCATAGGGCGCATGGGCGCGCAGTTCCTCGCTGGGGGCGCGCGTGACCAGCGTGATCGCATGCACCGTACCACCGCCGCCGGATTGGCGAAGCTCGGGGCCGGCCTGCCCGCAGCGGGGACAGAAGCTGCGTTGGAAGTACCACACTGCGCGGCAGGCGGGGCAGGCCTGGTAGGCGAGGCCGGGGGTGGATTGGGTCCAGTCTTGGATCATGATTCGGGATTCGTGACTCGTGACTCGTGATTCGTGACTCGGGATTCGTGACTCGTGACTCGTGATTCGGGGATGGTGATGGGATTGGGGTGGGGATGCTGGCATTGGGCGCTCTGCCCTAGTCCCTGGTCAGTATCAGACTCACGTGCGACGACAATACCCCACCGTCGCCGTGCAGCATCGCCACTGACGCCTCCTTCACCTGGCGATCGCCGGCGCGACCGGTCATCTGCCGGTGTGCCTCGACCAGATGCGCCATGGCGCCGCCGACGCCGCAGTGACCGTAGGAGAGCAGGCCGCCGTGCGTGTTGAGCGGCCGCTCGCCGTCGCGGGAGAAGTATCCTGCGCGCGCCAGCTGGCCGGCTTCGCCGCGCGGGGCGAGGCCGAGTTCCTCGAGCAGGATGCACAGCGTGATGGTGAAGCTGTCGTAGATCGCGAGGAAACGCACGTCTTCGGTGCGCACGCCGGCGGCGGCTTTCGCCCGCTCCATGCAGGCGGCGGCGCCGAAGTGCGTGAGGCTGGGTGCCGCGCTCACGTGCTGATGCGTGTGCGCCTGGCCCACGCCGCGGATGCGCACGGAGCAGTCGTTCACGCGCTCGCGGCTCACGACGAAGGCAGCCCCGCCATCCGACACCGGGCAGCAGTCGAGCAGCTTGAGCGGCGTGGCCACCGGCTTCGACGCCAGGACATCCTGCACCGAGATGGGCTCGCGGAACTGCGCGCCCGGGTGGGCCGCGGCGTGGCGGCGCATGGCCACCGCAAGCTCCGCCAGGTCGGCCTCGGTGGTGCCGAACTCGTGCAGGTAGCGCGAGGCGACCAGCGCGTAATAGGCGGGAATGGTGGCACCGAGCGGCACCTCGTAGCGCGGATGCCCCACCTGGGCGAGCGTCTGCACCGCCGCATCGCGCGACTGCCCGGTCAGACGGTTCTCGCCCGCGACCACCAGGATGTTGCGCGCCACGCCCGCCTCGACCAGGTGGTGCGCGAGCATCGCCATCCCGAACCCCGTCGCCCCACCCATCTGCATCCCGTGCGCGTAGACGGGATCGAGACCGAAGTGCTCGACGAACACGGTAGCCAGCATCAGGTGCGGGAACGTCGTGGAGTAGCCGCAGATCAGGCCGTCGACGTCCCTGCGCGTGAGCTGCGCGTCGGCGAGCGC
>JAEZCG010000193.1 GCA_023430065.1 Pseudomonadota bacterium
GCGCCGCAGCGCGGCCGGGATGTCGTCGCAGGCGGCGCCGGCTGGCGCGAGCGCCGCGCTGGTGCGCCCGGAACGGGAGCGCTCGAAGATCAGCGTGCTCATACGCCGGGGCCCGTGCGCAGCGTGCCTTGCCGACCACGCACGCGATCCAGCGCGGCGGCCATCGCGCGTGCGTACGCGACGAGGTCCGCTTCCGTCTTGGTCTCGGTCACACAGATCAGGAGCGCGTTGCGCAGTTCGCCGGGCCAGGACGAGAGGTCGAGGCCGCCCAGAATGCGGAACTCGCGCATCGCCTCGAGGACCGGTTGGACCGGTGCGCCGAGATCGAGCACCGCTTCGTGGAAACACGGGGCCGCGAAGTGCGCGGACACGCCGAGCGGACGCAGCAGTTCGACCAGACGCAGCAACCCGGCATGGCAGGACTGCGCCACGCGCTGCAATCCGGTCGGCCCGAGCAACGCCATGTGCACCGTGGCCGCGGCCACCGCGAGTCCCTGGTTGGTGCAGATGTTGGAGGTCGCCTTGGAGCGGCGGATGTGCTGCTCGCGTGCCTGCAGCGTGAGCGTGAAGCCGCGTGCGCCGGTCGCGTCCACCGTCTGCCCGGCGATGCGGCCCGGCATCTGGCGGATGTGCGCCGCCTTGCACGTCATGAAGCCGAAGTACGGGCCGCCGCCGGACAGCGGCACACCCAGGGGCTGTCCCTCGCCCACCGCGATGTCCGCGCCGCGCCCACCCCAGCGTCCAGGCGGCGCCAGCATCGCGAGCGACACCGGATTGACCGTGGCAATGACCAACATGCCGTGCGCGTGCGCCCAGTCGGTGAGCGCGTGCACGTCCTCCAGGACGCCTAGCGCATTGGGCTGGGGGATGACCAGCGCGGCCGCCTGCCGGTCGGCGAGCGCCTCGAGGCTCGCGACGGTCAGCGTACCCCGCTCCGCGGACCAGGGCAGTGTCTCGATCTCGACCCCCTGGCTCGATACGATCGTGCGCACCGTCGCCGCGTAGTGCGGATGCAGGCTGGCCGGCAGCAGCACGCGGCGCGACGACTTGTGCAGGCGTACCGCCATCAGCACCGCTTCCGCCAGCGCCGAGGCCCCGTCGTACAAGCTGGCGTTGGCCGCATCCAGGCCGGTGAGTCCGGCGATCATCGACTGGTACTCGTAGAGCAGCTGCAGCGTGCCCTGGCTGGCCTCGGCCTGGTAGGGCGTGTAGGCGGAATAGAACTCGCCGCGCGTGACGATCTGCCATACGGCAGCCGGGATGTAGTGTTCGTAGGCGCCCGCTCCGATGAAGCTGGACCAGCGCCCATCCTGTGCCGCACGCTCCTCCATGAGGTGCGCGATGCCCATCTCGCCCAGTGCCGCGGGGACGCGCGCGAGCTCGGCATCCCGGAGCGTGTCGGGAATCTCGTCGAACAGCGCGTCGATGCTGCCCACGCCGATGGCGTCGAGCATGCCGCGGATGTCCTCGGGCGTGTGGGGAATGAACGGCATGGGCGGCGACTGACGGCTCGGTTCAGTCCTGCTCCGCGTTCACCACGCTGGCGTAGGCAGTCGCATCCAGGAGCGCGTCCAATTCGCCCGGATCCGCCGGCCGCAGGCGGAATATCCAGGCGGCATAGGCATCCTGGTTGATCTTTTCGGGGCTTCCGCCCAGTTCGTCGTTGACGGCGATCACTTCACCCGACACGGGCGCGTAGATGTCCGAGGCGGCCTTGACCGATTCCACCACTGCGCATTCCTGGCCCTGCGCGAAGCGCCGGCCGACCTCGGGCGACTCGACGAAGACGAGGTCGCCGAGCTGCTCCTGCGCATGGTCGGTGATGCCCACGGTCACGGTGCCATCGGCGTCCAGGCGCGCCCACTCGTGCGTACGGGCATACCGGAGATCCTGCGGAACTTTCATGCGCTCCTCCGCGATGGCGAGGTGGGGAACGGCGCGTCGCGCCGCACGTCACGTTCAGTCGATCGGCGCGAGCAGCGATCTGCCCCGACGCACGAAAGGATAGTCTACTACCCGCGCCTGGAGCCACCGGTCACGTATCCCGACCTGCACGTCGTCCCCGACGCGGCTTGCGCAGGGCAGGCGCGCCAGGGCGATGGAAACGCCGAGGGTCGGCGCATGCGAACCGCTCGTGATCTCGCCCTCGCCGTGCGCGCTGCGCACCGGCTGATGCGCGCGCAACACGCCCTTGTCGCGCAGCACCAGGCCATGGGTGGCGAAGCGCGGGCTGCGCCGGGCCAGCGCCTCGCGCCCGACGAAGGTGCGGGGCGGGTCCAGCGCCACCGTCCAGCCGAGCCCCGCCTCGATCGGCGTCACGCGCTCGTCCATGTCCTGGCCATACAGGGCCATGCCGGCCTCGAGGCGCAGCGTGTCGCGTGCCCCCAGTCCGCAGGGGGCGAAGCCGGCCTGCAGCAGATCCCGCCAGATCGTCACGACCTCGGCGGCCGGCACCAGCACTTCATAGCCGTCCTCGCCGGTGTAGCCGGTGCGCGCGACGAACGCGCCGTTCGCTTCCCCGCATCGAAACGGCGCCAGTCCCTCGCTCACCTCTCGCAGCGCGGGCACGGCGGCCCAGAAGCGGCTGCGCGCCTGAGGCCCCTGCAGTGCCAGCATGGCGAGGTCGCGGCGGGGTGTGAGCGCGACGC
This sequence comes from Pseudomonadota bacterium, assembly GCA_023430065.1. Classification (GTDB taxonomy): domain Bacteria; phylum Pseudomonadota; class Gammaproteobacteria; order Burkholderiales; family SHXO01; genus SHXO01. The sequence goes on from JAEZCG010000193.1 coordinate 2,649, forward strand.
CGCCGGCGAACGGCACGGCCTGGGCGTGCATCCAGGCGAGATCCTTGTCCGCGGTGGCGGCGTTGACGATTGCACGATACCGGTCCGGCGCTCGGAAATAGACGATCAGGTCGTCGAGCACGCCGCCCTCGTCGTTCAGGATGCACGAATACAGCGCGGTGCAGGGATCGCGCAGCTTGCCGATGTCGTTGCTGAGCAGCGTGCGCAGGTAGTCGAAGGCGCGCGCCCCCTCCACGTCGATCGCCAGCATGTGCGAGACGTCGAACATCCCCGCATCACGCCGCACGTGGTGGTGTTCGTCGATCTGCGAGCCGTAGTGCAGCGGCATCTCCCAGCCGCCGAAGTCGATCTGGCGCGCGCCGGCGGCGAGGTGTTCGGCGTGCAGCGGTGTTCGTTTCAGTGCGCCAGCCACGGACCTATCCGAAGAAGAGGTAGAGACGGTAACCCGCCGCGCGCAGGTCACCCGTATTGAGGTAGAGCCGAACCGATACCTCTTCGTTCCCGGCGATTCCGCCCTGGGAGCGCCTGCCCTCCTCCAGATATTCCGCGGGCTGCAGCACGCGTCGTCCCACGACCCGGTTGGCGGTGTCGATGAGGGTCAGTTCGATCGCAGGCAGCTGCTGCGTCACGGCCGCGCGATTGCGGATCTGCGCAGTGAGCAGCACCTCCTGCGGGCGTGCCACGTCGAGCAGTTGCAGGTCCGAGCCCTCGATGAACAGCTGGTCGGGCAGCTGAGGCAGGGCGACTTCGCAGCCGACCAGGCCGCACGCACCCTCCAGTGCCGGGCGCAGGCCGGGCAGCGCGATCGCGACCGGCGAGGCGAACCACCACAGCCCCTGCAGCGCGAGGACGAGCGCCAGCGCGGCAATGGCGACGGCCCAGCGTCGCGGCCGGCGCGGTGGCAGCGCACCCTCCTCGAGCAATGCGTCGGGAACCGTCAGGGCACGCTGCGACGGCTTCTGCACCGGCATGGGAGGCGGCGCGGCAAGGACGATTTCCTCCGCCTCGCCCTCGTATTCCTCGTGCGCATACGACGCGTCGCGTCCGCCTTCCATCGCCGTCCGGGCGGTTTCAGGCTCGCCGCGCTCGTCCTCGCCCGCCTCGAGGGCAGCTTCCTCGCGCGCTGACGACGTGGTCGAAGCACCCGCGCGGCCTGCCGGCTCCGGTGCGTCCGAGACCGCGTCCACCCAGGGCTGGTCGGCATGCGGGCCGGTTCCGGGCTCGGCTACCTCCAGGCTGAGCTGCGCCACGGCCTGCATTACGCGCAGGGAGTCGGCGAACTGGTCGATGGAGGACGGCGCGCGGGACCGGTCCGAGAGCTCGTCGTCCTCCGGCTCCTGCGCATCCTCGTGCGCGCCTGGCGCCTGTGCCGCCTCCCCGTCCAGTTGCGCGTGCCCACCCCCGTAGCGAATCACGTAGGCGGCGACCTGGTCCTCGGCCGACGCGCGGGCATCCGGGGGCGCGAGAGACGGCGATGCAACTGTTACAGCCGCCCCGCGGGGGGCTGCCATCGCCGCCGACGGATCCGATGTCGGCACGTTGTGGGCAGCTGCCGGACGCGTATCGTGGCTGCCGGGGATCGACGCGGCGAGCGAGGCGAACGCGTCGAACTGGGCTTGGCAGCGCCCGCACTTCACCTGCCCGCTCGAGGCCTGCAGCTGCTGCGGCGTAACGCGGTAGACGGTGGCGCAGTGGGGACAGCGCGTGTACATGGTGCGGTGGGCTCGGAGTCCTGGCGCGAGTCTAACGCCTGCGGCGGCCCGACAGACAGGTCCAGCCGTCGCATTCGGACGCGGCCTCCAGAGCGACCCACGGTCGATAGGCCTGCGCGACGTCCGGTGCCTGTGCCTGGAGGATGCCGGCCAGCACGAGCCAGCCATCGGGACGCGTCATCGACGACAGCAGGGGAGCCAACACCTTGAGGGGATTGGACAGGATGTTGGCCATGACCACGTCGTAGGGACCGCAATCGACGCTGTCGGGATCGGCCACCTCGAGGGTCACGCCATTGAGTGCGGCGTTGTCGCGCGTCGCCGCCAGCGCCGCAGGGTCGATGTCCACCGCCACCACCCGGCCGGCGCCCAGCCGCTTCGCCGCGATCCCCAGCACGCCGCTGCCGCAACCGTAATCGATCAGACTCGCGCCGGGCGCCAGGTTCGACTCCAGCCAGCGCAAGCATTGCGCCGTCGTCGGGTGGCTGCCGGTGCCGAAGGCCAGGCCCGGATCCAGGCGCAGGTTGAGGGCGTGCGGATCGGGCGGCTGCGACCACGACGGCACGATCCACAGGCGCTCGCTGATGCGGATGGGACCGAACTGCTGCTGCGTGGCACGCACCCAGTCCTGATCGTCCACCGTCTCCAGCGCGATGGCCGGCACGGACAGGCCGAGCCGGCTGCATGCTGCGGCAACAATGCCCGCTGCGTCGGCACCTGCGGGAAACAGTGCGCGCAGCTGCTGCCGCGGCCAGTTGCCGAGGTCCGCGCCGGGCTCACCGAACAGCGGCTGCTCGGCCGCCGTCCCGGCCTGCGCGTCGGCGAGGTCCACCGACACCGCGCCGCCCTCGAGCAGCGCGTCGGCAACCAGTTCGGGATCGGGCACCGCAAGTTCGAAGCGCACCTGCAGCCAGGACATGCGTCCTCCGTGTCGAGCGACCGAGGCCGGGGATCAGTCCGGCCGGTTCTGCTTGGCCAGCTTCTCCTCCAGGTAATGGATGCTGGTGCCGCCGCGCACGAAGGCCGAATCGAGCATCAGTTCCTGGTGCAGCGGCAGATTGGTCTGGATGCCTTCGATCACCATCTCGGACAGCGCGATGCGCATCTTGGCGATCGCCTTCTCGCGCGTGTCGCCCCAGGAGATCACCTTGGCGATCAGCGAATCGTAGTTCGGCGGCACCATGTAGTTGGCGTACACGTGCGAATCGACGCGGATGCCGGGTCCGCCGGGCGCGTGGAAGGCCGAGATGCGCCCCGGCGAGGGCGTGAACTTGTACGGGTGCTCGGCATTGATGCGGCACTCCACGGAGTGGCCGCGGAACTGGATGTCGCGCTGGCGGAACGGCAGCTTCTGGCCCGCCGCCACCATGATCTGCGCCTGCACGATGTCGATGCCGGTGATCATCTCGGTCACCGGGTGCTCGACCTGCACGCGCGTGTTCATCTCGATGAAATAGAACTCTTCCTTCTCGAACAGGAATTCGAACGTTCCCGCGCCGCGGTAACCGATCTTGCGGCAGGCATCCGCACAGCGCTCGCCGATGCGCGACTTGAGGCGCGGTGAGATCAGCGGCGCGGGCGCCTCCTCGACGATCTTCTGGTGGCGGCGCTGCATCGAGCAATCGCGATCACCCAGGTACACGGCATTACGGTGGGAGTCTGCCAGCACCTGGATCTCCACGTGCCGCGGATTCTCCAGGAACTTCTCCAGGTACACGGTGGGATTGCCGAAGGCGCTCTGCGCCTCGCTGCGCGTCATGGTGACCGCATTGAGCAGTGCGGCCTCGGTGTGCACCACCCGCATACCGCGCCCGCCACCGCCGCCGGCGGCCTTGATGATCACCGGGTAACCCACCGCGCGCGCGATCTTCACGACATCCTCGGGCGATTCCGGCAGGGGGCCGTCGGACCCCGGCACCACGGGCACGCCGGCCTTGATCATCGCGTGCTTCGCGCTGACCTTGTCGCCCATGAGGCGAATGGTCTCCGGGCGCGGACCGACGAACACGAAACCGCTCTTCTCCACGCGCTCGGCGAAATCGGCGTTCTCGGACAGGAAGCCGTAGCCGGGATGGATGGCCTCCGCGTCCGTCACCTCCGCGGCGCTGATGATGGCGGGGATGTTGAGATAGCTCTGGCCGGAAGGCGCCGGACCGATGCATACCGATTCGTCCGCCAGACGGACGTACTTGGCGTCCGAATCCGCTTCGGAGTGCACTGCGACCGTCTTGATTCCCAGTTCCCGGCACGCCCGCTGGATCCGCAGCGCGATCTCGCCGCGGTTGGCGATCAAAATCTTCTCGAACACTTGAGGATCATGCTCCTAGCACTGGCGCGCGGCGCGCTCGCTGGCCATCGACGGCACGCGCGTTCCGTGGGACGGGACGACCGGTCAGACGATGAGGAACAGCGGTTCGCCGTACTCGACCGGCTGGCCGTTCTCGGCGTACACCTGCTTCACCACGCCGCCGTGGTCCGCTTCGATCTCGTTGAGCAATTTCATCGCCTCGATGATGCACAAGGTGTCCCCGGGGCTCACCGTATCGCCCACCTCGACGAATGTCTTGGCACCGGGTGAGGGCGCCCGATAGAACGTCCCCACCATCGGCGATTTCACCACGTGCCCTTCGATCTTCTCCTCGACTGGCGCCGCGGCAGCCGGTGCAGCGGGCGCTCCCGCAGCTTGGGCGGGCATGTGCACCAGAGTCTGCTGCGGGGCCGGCATGTAGGAGGCGCCCTGCCCGATCCGGGCGATGCGCACCTTCTCTTCGCCTTCGGTCACCTCGAGCTCGGCGATCCCCGATTCCTGGACCAGATCGATGAGCTTCTTGAGCTTGCGCAGATCCATGGATCAGTTCCTCCTGACGGCCTGCAGCGCATAGTCCAGGGCCAATTCGTAGCCCTTTGCACCCAGGCCGCAGATCATTCCCACCGCCACCTCCGTGAAGTAGGAGTGATGACGGAACGGCTCGCGCGCGAAGACGTTGGACAGGTGCACCTCGATGAAGGGAATCTTCACCGCCAACAGCGCATCGCGCATGGCGACGCTGGTGTGGGTATAGGCGCCGGGGTTGATGAGGATGAAGCCCGTCGCATCGCGTCCGGCTTCCTGGATGCGATCGACGAGAAAGCCCTCCGTATTGCTCTGGAAGGTGACCAGTTCGACGCCGCTCGCCTGGGCGCGGTTTCGCAGCCGCTCGTCGATCTGTTCCAGGTTATCCGCGCCGTAGATGGACGGCTCTCGGGTACCGAGGAGATTGAGATTGGGCCCGTGCAGGACGAGAATTCGCCGCACGCTGGCTCCACCCCCCGGTGTTGTTGGGGTTGTCATGACGGCAAGTTTGCCGCAACTTCCGGCATTTTGTCCAGCTTATCAACGAAGTTGACCGGTCCGACAGCGGTCGGAAGGTCCCATGGCGGGAGTCGTCCACCCGCCATCGTCCTCGGACAGGACGGATGCCGAGGTAACGGCGCGTGCAGGCGAAACTTGCGCGTGAGATGGTGGCAGTTCGCCGCCAGTTGAACGAAGAACGACGAACCTAGAGGAAGGGACGCACCAGCGCGTCGATCTTCTCTTCCGACAGCGTGCCGAGTTCGGTGCGGGCGATGCGACCGTTGCGGTCGACCACGAGCGTATAGGGCAGCCCTCCGAGGTCGTTGCCGACCGCACGGCCCAGGTCGAGGGCCTGCATATCTCCCACGAGGACCGGGTAGTTGATCCCCATTTCCGTGGCGAACGCCTGGACCTTGCCAGCCTCATCGACGGCGATGCCGACCACTTGCAAGCCGTTGGCACCCAGTTCGTTCTGCTTTTTGATCAGCAGGGGAATCTCCTCCCTGCAGGGCGCGCACCAGGTGGCCCAGAAATTCACCAGGACCACCTTGCCTCTCCATTGCGCCATGGCCTGCGGCTGTCCGGCCAGGTCGGGCATCGACACCTGCATGATCACCTGGTCGGCGTTCGGGGGAAGTCGCGGGCCCCGGTTGGCCGGATGCAGGAACCACCCGGCGGCGAGGGCAACGGCAGCGACGGCGATGATGCTGGCAAGCTGAAGCGATCTGGTCATGAGTTCGCTGGGAGCACGACGTCCAGCGAGGCAGCGAAGCGGCGCGCCGACTGGAAGCCGATGACCCGGGCGGGGAGTTCACGCCCGGTTGAATCGAAGAAAACGATGCCCGGCGGTCCGAACAGACCGAAGCGCCGGAGCAGGGCTCGATCTTCCGGGCTGTTGCGGGTGACATCGACTTTCAGGAGCAGCATGCGATCCATCCGCGTCCGCACCGCCGGATCGGTGAAGGTGAACCGTTCCATCTCCTTGCAGGAGATGCACCAATCCGCGGTGAAGTCCACCATCACCGGGCGGCCGCCGGCCTGGGCCAGACGCTGCTCCAGTTCGGCGACCGAACCGACCTGCTCGAAGCGCGGTCCCGGCGCGCCTGCCGGCTGCTCCGCCGACACGAGGCGCAGACCCGCCAGGGGCTGGAGGATGTCGCGTCCGCCCGCCAGGGCGCCGATCAGCAACGCGATCCCGAGCACCAGTGCGATCACGCCGATTCCCTTGCCCAAGCGCCGGTAGCCGGGGGCATTGTGCGGCAGCGGATCGATGGCATGCAGATAGATGGCCGACACGATCAGCAGTCCCGCCCAGGCGAGCATGTGCAGAATCGCCGGGACGACGGGCGACACGATCCACAGTGCCATGCCGAGCAGCACGACCCCGAAGAAGTACTTGACCGTCTGCATCCAGGGGCCGGCCCGGGGCAGCAGCGTGCCGGCGGACAAGCCGACGGCGAGCAGCGGCGCACCCATGCCGAGTGCCATCGCGAACAGGGCGCCCCCGCCCAGGACGGCATCGCGGGTCTGGTTGATGTACAGCAGCGCGCCGGCCAGGGGCGCGGCCACGCACGGTCCGACGATCAGCGCGGAGAGGATGCCCATCGCGAATACGCCCCACATCGTGCCGCCCTTCATCCGGTTGCTGACGCTGGACAGCCGGCTCTGCAGCGCGCTGGGCACCTGCAGTTCGTAGTAGCCGAACATGGACAGCGCCAGCGCCACGAACAGCAGGGCGAAGGTGCCGAGCACCCACGGGCTCTGCAGCGCCGCGGACAGCAGCGTGCCGGACAACCCGGCCGCCACGCCTGCCGCCGCGTAGGTCAGCGCCATGCCGAGGACGTAGGCGACCGAGAGCAAGAGCGCATGGGCACGCGTGACGCCGTGCCCTCTGCCGACGATGATGCCGGACAGGATCGGGATCATCGGCAGCACGCACGGGGTGAAGGCGAGCAGCAGACCGAACCCGAAGAAGCTGACCAGCACGAGCCAGGTGCTGCCGGAGGAGAGAATGCCAGCGATGCGCGAGTTCTCGTCGAGCCCGGGGGCGGACGAACCGCGCGTGATGGCAAGGGGGGGCGAGCCGTCCCACGCGGCCAGGACCAGGTCGAAGCGTCGCGTCTCGGGTGGATAGCACAGGCCGGCGTCGGCACAGCCCTGATACTGAACCTCGACCGACACGGGCATCCGCGCCGGCGCCTCGCGGGCGAGTCGCACCACCGCCTCGACGGGACGGTGGAACACTTCCGTGCGGCCGAAGTTCGGATCGTCCTTCACCTCTCCGGCAGGGAGTTCCACGGCGCGCACGGCGACACCGTCGACCGGCGGGTCGAGCGTGACCGCAAACTTGTCGCGGAACAGGTAGTACCCATCCTCAGGCTCGAAGCGGGCGATCAGCGTGTGCGTATCCAGCGCCGCGACACTAACGGCGAAGGCGCGATCGACCGGCAGGAACTGCGGCGTGCCGGCCTCTCCGGTCAACGCACGCAGGCGCTCCAGCACACTGGTCCCTGCAGGCGGGGTCTGGGCGTGGACCGGTGCGCCTGCACGAATGCCCAGGGCGAGCACCACGGCGAGCACGATGGCATGGCCCAGCGCGCGCCAGGTCTGGGGTGCGGGCTGGCGTGCGGTCACGCCTGCGCCTCGCCGGTTTCGGTCTCGATCCACTGCAGATAGGCCGGCAGGCCGGCCGCGACCGGGAGCGCAAGCAACTCCGGCACCTCGTACGGATGCAGGCGACGCAGTTCGCGTTCGACCGCACCGTACAGGCTCTCGCGGGTCTTGATCAGCAGCGGGATCTCCTCGGCGGTTTCCACCCGACCCTTCCACCGATACATGGACGTGCAGGGCGCCAGCAGATTCACGCACGCCGCCAGGCGCGCCTCCAGCAGCGCGCGAGCGAAGGCCTGTGCGCTGGGGCGATCGGGAAAATTGGCGAACAACACGAGGATTCTGTCCATGGCTCCAATTGGGCGGCGCGACAGTATACGGAAGCGCGCCGGGAATGGCCGCTCAGGCCGGCGCCGCGACGCGCGCCGCCTCGAGGCCCTCCCGTACGGATGGATAGCGCAGGCGGGTGCGCAGTTCCCGCAGCAGGCGCGCGTTGTCCAGGCGCCGCGACTCGCGCAGGAAGGACAACTGCACAGGAGACAGCGTCCGCGCCGCCTCCTGCAGGCTCACTCGCGGCGGCGGCGGCAGGCCGAAGGCACGCGCGACGAGGTCGAGGTACTCACCCCGCTTCATCGCTGAGGCGTCGCTGGCGTTGTAGGCGCGCTGACTGCGCCCGCGCGCCAGGGTGTCGAGCACGATTGCAGCCAGGTCGTCGGCATGGATGTGGTTGGTGTACACGTCCTCCTCGGCGCGCAGCGCCGCGGA